>JAFGSL010000063.1 GCA_016934645.1 Anaerolineae bacterium | reverse complement strand
GTGATGACTGCCTCGTTCTGCTGGCTGCTCAGAGGGATCGTCCACGTGCCCGACGTGCCGTTCTGCATGAGCAGGCGCTCAACCTGAGGATCTGCTCCATCGATGACCACCTGCACGATCCAGGTCTGCGGCAGGATGTTGGCATGACGCACGAAACCCTCGGCAATCCAGTTGTCCGTGTGGGTTTCCAGATCGTCGAAGAACAGCGTCTGCCCGTCCACGATCATTTCCACGTCATCCAGCGCGAAGCCGGATTGGTTGACAGCGGCATCGGTGATGTACTCGAAGCGCAGCGCGATTTCCTGCCCGGTGTAGGCCGATAGGTCGGCGCTGAGTTGTTTCCAGTTGGCGTTCCTTCCGGTCAATCCACAGCCAAAGTTGTTACCGTTGGGGTTGCTGGATTGACAGCCCAGGCCGCTGTCGCTCAGGATTTTCCACCGGATGTCGGTTGAGTTCAGGTCGCTCGGGATCGTCCCGTTTGCGGTCGTCCCAATGACAACGTAGGCGTAGTCCCAATCTTCCTCGATGTGATACCACGCCCAGAAGCGCAACTCCGCCTCGGTGGCATTGTGCAGATCAACGATGCGTGTGAGTCTGGCATCGGATTCGTCCTCGCGGTTGGACCACCAGAGGTATTTTCCGCTGTACGCCTGGGTATCCATCAACACGGTTTGGGTGGAGCCGCTGAAGCTGAACGCGACCGGTACCTTGCCCTGCACCTTGATGTAGTCCACGCCGTACTGGCTGACGGTGGTGCGATTGGTCACAGGCGCGTTGCTGATCCGGTACGTGGCGTCCAGGCGCGGTCTGCCAACGTCGATGCTTGTGTAACCATATTGTCCCTCAGCGAATGTGGTATTATCCAGCAGATTGGCGACGACCCAATCGGCGAATAGATCGTCGTGGGCGATGGACAGACCCAGGTCTTCTGCGAGGATGACATCCACGCTGTCCATACTGTTTTCGTCATGGCTGACCAGGGTCTTGGTGGCATCTTCACCAAAGCGATCGAGGAAATAGCTCATAAAGAGATATGATCCGCCATAGTTGGGCGACGCGTCGCCGGCAACGCCTTCAGGCCAGGAGGTCAACTGCGTGTCGGGGCGGCGCAGGTAGGCGTACTCGCTGCCGCCGACGCTGTAGTTGCCGCCGGGATGCGCGCGATTGTTCAGTTCCATTGCCAATTCGGAGCAGCCTTCGTTGAGCCAGGTTGCTTCATTGCGGTCGTTGTTCCAGTGGATCATGTGCTGAAATTCGTGTGCGAGCACGCCGTTGTAGAAGTCGTCGCCGATGGTGATATTGTCGATGTTGATGTAGAACATCTCCATCTCGTTGGAATCGCCGCGCACAGCGCGTACGTAGGAATCGGGGCTGGAGAAGTACCCGGCGACGGTTTCGCCCAGGTTGCGCGCGTGCAGGATGCTCAAGTGCGGGTCGTTATCGACGCCGGGTTTCCACTCGGAGCCGAAGAACCCGCGGTTGGTGGGGTAGGTGTGCTCTTCGAAGAGGTCGGCGGCCTCAATGAGCTTGTCTTCGTTCACATTGGCGCCCTCTTCGACCCACATATAGACGTGCTCCGTTTTATAGATCAGTTTGGCGTAGATATCAAATTGCTCGTCGTTATCCACGTTCGACACGCTGAACTGCCGCCGGGTGCCGATAGGATAATCCGGGTCGGGGGCAGTCAGTGTACGCGATGTGTCTGCCGGAACGCCCAGGAAGCGGATGCCCAGTTCGTGCAGGTCGGAGTCGGGGATTTGCGCCTCGCGGAGCGCGAGCAGGGTTTCTTCGGCTTCGTCGGGGACCGGTGCGCTGATCGTAGGCGGCAGATCGGGCGATACCGGCGTCACCGGGCTGACCGGCGTGATCGGCAGCAGGATGGGTGGTGGTGTTGGCGTATAGTAGGGTGCGTGCCTGAACATATAGATCGCAATTCCACCTGCTACGCAGCACGTACAAGCGGCCAGAAGCAGCAAGACGGCAACAATGATGCCGATCCCTATCCAGAGCTTTTTATTTTCTCCCATGTCTCATTCCTTTATAGTTGATCTCTCTTTCCTTGATTATAGATAATCACCAGGATAACGCAAGGCCGAAACTGAGGACTGATAGCTGAACGCTTACGCAAAGAGTTCGACAGAAGATGAAAACGCGTTATAATGCCCATGTCTGGTGCGGTGCCAATAGCCAAGGGAGGCGGGTTGCAGAAGCTGGGTAGTTGGGAGAAACTGACGAATACGGCGCGCCATACGGTGGCGCGCCGCCATTGGACAGGATGGGTGGCGGCGGCGCTCTTTTTGGGTGCTTTGTTTCTCTACAGCCTCACAGCAGCGCACGGCACGATCTTCGGCGATCCTTCTGAGTACCAGTTTATACCCGCGGTCTGGGGTATTGCCCATCCGCCGGGCTACGCTTTTTACACACTTGTCGCAGGGATGTGGCAGCGCCTTTTTCTCATCGGCGGCGTCGCCTTCCGCACGAATCTATTGGCCGGGGTTGCCGGTGCGTGGACGGTGAGCCGTGTCTTCTTGATGATCCTCGAGGTGCGTTTGGACAGTGCGCTAGAAACCGGTTGGCACTGGCCATTGGCGGCGGCGCTACTCGGCGGCATAGCGTTGGCCGTGGCTCCTAACTTCTGGCAGCACAGCATCCACGCCAACGCGCACATCTTCAGCGCAGCCATCACGGCGATGCAGTTATGGTTGCTGTTGCGCTGGTCGCGCGAGGGCCACGACCGTTGGCTGTTCGCCTTGGCCTTCTTCGCCGGCATCGGTGTGACGCACCATCCCATCACAGTATGGGGGCTTCCGGCTTACGCTATCTACATCCTGGTGCAGCGGCCTAAAATCCTGGTGCAGTGGAAGACGCTACTGCTGTTTGTCGGATTTGGCCTTCTGGGATTGGCGCCCTGGCTTTACTTTCCGTTGCGTAGCCCTAACGTTCCCTTTGGCCCCACCGACATGCG
>JAFGSL010000492.1 GCA_016934645.1 Anaerolineae bacterium | reverse complement strand
TGAACGTGTGAAACAACATCAAAAGCGCAAACACCGTCGCCGCCAGGCCAAAGAACGCTGCCAGTATCCGGGCGTGCTCAGGCTGTGCCATCCCGCGCGTGATCTTAGGGGAAAGACCGGCGTAGAGCAAGTAACCGCCGAGCGCGAGCGCCAGCAACGACCCGCCCACGGCCAGACGAAACGGATCGCTCAGCAGCAGGGCCAACAATCCCAGCCAGAAGGCCGTGTTGACGATAATGAAAACGGTTTGGTTACGGAATAAGCGACGTAGAAAGTCTCGCATGGATTACCTCTGAGAAAGATGCCACCTTTATGCCCCAATTGTTCATTGTTCCAACTCGATGGTCTGTGAGAACTCCAGGCCGGAGGGCACGCCCAAAGCCTGGCGCAGTTGGCGGTATTCAGCCTCGGTCAGCGGGCCGTAGACTTCGTCTTCGGCGACGACAAGGATATACCATTCGGTGACGGTCATATCGACGTCATCGAAGTCATCGCGCACAGGATGACATTGGGAGATGATGAAGTCGTCATCCCAGCCAAAGGCAAAGATCATCGGCCAGATGACCGACGAGGCACTCGAGCCTTGCGGGTCTTTGCGCACCACGGACGCTTGCTCAAGCTGGTCCGTCGCCCAGACAGCGTAATCAGCGGTGAGGTCGTACTCGTAGGCCAGGCCAATTCCACCGCAGGCCAGGCTGGCAAGAAACAAAAAGAGGATAGGTAGCAGCGTCTTTTTCATCAGGGCCAACACCGGTCAAGTGGAAAAGCCTGCATCAAGGCGGCGTACATCTCCTGATAGTTTTCGCGCAGCAGGTGCTGCTGTTCGTCGAAATAGGTAGCGGCGCGGGCCAATTCTTCTGCCTCTTCCTCCGGTATCAGTGGACGTGGCGTGCAAGGCGGCTCAATGCCATCGCCCTCGTAGGGACTGCGATCGCAGGCCGTCACCTGATGGGTGCGGAGTGTCTCATCCACCTGGCTTGCCAGAGCCTGAATCTGCGCCAGACCCTCGTCGCGCAGCGCTTCAGGCGAAACGAGGTACAGGGCCAGTTCCTCGCGGGCGGAGAGGGTCTCCGGGGGCAACGCTACACCGGTTTCGAACAGTCGGTAAGTCAGCGGGCCGATCACGGAGACGCTTGCCGCCGGCTCGCGGCTGTCTGTTTCGTATTGGCTGAAGCCGATAGCAGCTCCGTCGCCATAAAAATCCCCCCCGTCTTCGCTGAAAGAAAAGTGCACGCCCCACCCGTCTTGTTCGGGAACCCACAGCGCGGCGAGTTTCAGACCGAAGACTTGCGGATAACTGGATGGATAGAAGAACGTTTCCAACTCAATCACGTGTTGATCGCGGTTGTTTCGGGTCCCAGACGCGATCTGGCAATCGTCCCGTGCTCCAGCGCCCCGGCACCAGCGCGACGAATAGAAGTTGCCGATCAGTTTGTAATCAGTCGTACGCCAGCCATCGGCAGTGATCTCCCGGATGCACGCATCCAACGCCCGGAAGCGGCGTCCAATTTCGGCATCGTCAAAGCGCAGTTCATCGAGGCCAACGACGGCCAAGGGCGTTGGTGTTGGCTCTGATGTTCCCTGCAACAAACGACAAGCCAGCGTGCTCGAAAGAATCCCAACCACGCACAGCCAGCGCCATTTGGCAGCAAGAAAATGTTGATCAAGCCGTGATTTCATTGTCGTTCTCCGTTTTCAACCATTGGCGTAGGCTTCCAGCCATTGAACTGCATACACTAAGCTCATCCGCAGGGTTTCAGATGTGGTTCTGATCGTGCAATAACGTTCAGCCAGGTCGATCGTCAGTGCAATCCCGGGCCGGTCGTCCGGATAGTGGCGCAAGCTCAGGGTCACTTGCACGCCCGCGTCGTCCCAGTGGACGTCATCAGCGTGCCACAAGGTATGCGAAAGGTCCATGACCGGCTGCCCGGTGACTGTATCGCGCACACAAGGCACGGAAATCCAATGCGACATGCGCATCTCAAAGGTATTGAAGTCGACGACATAACGCCGGTCCGGTGAGTCAATGCATTTCATACAGCACTCCCAAAGCCGAAGTCATCCAACTGGAACCCCTTCGAAATTCATTGTACCGTATTTTAGAAGACAGAACAACGTCTTCAGCGGCGTAACATATTGCCAAAAGGAACATAACAGCCATGACTTGCCAAATCACGCTGATAGTGATAGTCTGTTGGGCGAAGGAAAGCATAAATGCATGAACTGAAGCGGACACAACCGTACAAACACGATCGCCCCACCATCGGCGTGTTGGCGGGGTGGCGTGTGTATACCGGCACGCTCGACACCTTCCTCGGCCCGGTCTATCAAGGAACACGGGCTGCGGCGCACGATCTGGGATGCAATCTCCTGCTATCGTGTAGTGTAGATGTGGGCATAGGTCAGGGAGCGCCACGCCCGGCCTGGGCCGTCCCATTACCCGACGTTGACTTCATCCCGGTTGGCCCTTGGAATGTAGACGGACTCCTCATCGTGGGACGGTTCTCCTCGGAACCCACGGCGAGCTATCTACAGCGCCTCGTGTCTGAGCAGTATCCGATTGTCTTCGTCGGCGCAGGGGAAAAGGGGCCGACGGTCATGGCAGACAACGAAGGTGGCATCCGGCAGGCGATGGCGCACCTGATCGCACACGGGCACCAGCGTATCGCCTTCATCGGGGGATACCAAAGAGACGGCGACGGAGACAGCGCGCGCCGGTTGAAGGCCTATCACGCCGTCTTGGAAGAGCACGACCTGGAGAACGATCCCCGCCTACTCGCCTACGGCTCTCACAGCACCAGCGGGGGACGGCAAGCGATGGAGCAGCTTCTGGCAGCAGACGCATCTTTCACCGCGCTGGTCGCCAGCAACGATCTCTCCGCCCTCGGTGCAATGCAAGTGCTCAGCCGGGCCGGGAAGCGTATCCCGCAGGATGTTGCCATTATTGGTTTCGATGACCGGCTCGAAGCCACCGCGCACACACCGTCGTTGACGAGCATCCGCTATCCGGCTTTCGAGGAAGGCTACCAGGGCGTGGAACTGCTGCTCAAGTACATCACCGGGCAGGTCAAAGGTCACCAAACTGTCCAGATTCCCACCCAGTTGATCGTTCGCGAGTCGTGTGGCTGTTTGATCGGTGTTTCGAGCATAACCATCCCACCAAGCTGGATACCACAGGAAGGCAAGCTCCACAAGTCAAAGACGACAGGGGACGTGGCGCAGGCGCTGGCGACGATGATGAATATCCACGTGCAGCGATTGCCGCTAGATGAGGTACAGTCGTTGTGCCAGGAATTGGTGGATGCGTTTATCGCAAGCCTGAAGCAAAGCGACGGCCTGGCCTGGCATTTGACGTTACGACAGGTGTTGCAACGGCTTATGGCCTCTAGAAACGACCTGCACGCCTGGCAAACCGCGATCTCGTTGTTACAGGACAAGATGCCGGCACTGCTGGATATATTGTCCGCCCCCCAGGCGCATCGCCATGCCGAGGAGTTACTGGCTCAAGCCAGGCTCGTCATCAGCGAGATGGCGCACGAGCAGTACACGCGCCATCTGCTGCGCCAGATCGATGTCGCCGACCAGATGGGGCGTATGACGGCCCGTTTCCTCGCCGCCCAGGACGAGGCCGGCATCTTTGCCGTCCTGCCCGATAGCCTGCCCAAGATCGGCATCGAACACGTGGTCGTCGCCTTCTACGTACCGGAGGAGGACGATCCGGCGGCCTGGAGCGTGGTACAGGCGCCCCCGGTAACGGAGGAAGCACAGCGGCGTTTTCCGAGCCGGCAGTTTCCCCCGGACGGCCTGTATCCTGCCGACCAGCCCTTCAGCCTGGCGCTGCTGCCTTTGCGGATCCAGGGAGGCGCATCCGGTTTCATCGCCTTCGACTCCGGCAACCTGGAACCGTGCGCTGACGTGGTGCGCCAGTTGGCGGCTGCTCTCAGAAGCGTCAACCTGTATCGCGAGGCGGTGGAGGCGCGTCGTCTGGCAGAAGAACGGCGGCAAATGGCCGAGGAGGCTAACCGCCTCAAGAGCCGCTTCCTCTCGATGGTCAGTCACGAACTGCGCACGCCCTTGAACCTCATTTCCGGTTTGAGCGATTTGCTGCTGCGCGAGACACAGCCCGAAGCAGCGCCCAACAACAACCGACAAGAGGATCTAGAGCGAATTTACATCAATGCGCAGCATTTGGATGGCCTGATCCGTGACGTGCTGGACCTGACCCGCATCGAAGTGGGACAATTGCAGTTGAGCTACGAAGCCGTGGATATCCACGAGATGCTCGAACCGGTCATCGTGATCGCCCGCCAACTCACGCGAGATAAGGGACTACGCTGGCAGACCGACATCCCCGCTGAACTGCCCCACGTGTGGGGAGATCGCACGCGGTTGCGGCAGGTTGCCCTGAATCTGATTAATAACGCGGCTAAGTTCACCACGCAGGGTGAAGTGAGTCTGCGCGTCACCGCATGCGACAAAGACGCTGACGCTTCCAAAGACGCTGACGCTACCAAGGCCGCTGACGCTACCAAGGCCGCTAACGCTACCAAGACCTTGACGATTTCCGTCCATGATACCGGCCTGGGCATTTCGCCCGAAGAACAAGTCCTGATCTTCGACGAATTCCGGCAATCGGAGCGCACCACCGCGCGCGGGTATGGGGGGTTGGGACTGGGACTGGCGATCTGCAAGCTGCTGGTCGAAATGCACCAAGGCACCATCGGTGTCCACTCCACTGGCGAAGAAGGACGTGGGGCCGAATTCTACTTCACGCTTCCAGTGATGGAGCGCGATGCCACCAGCGAAGGCGACACCGTCACCTGCGGTCACGTCCTGCTTCTCACCGAAGATACAACGCAAGGACAACGCCTCAAAGAACATCTCGTCCAAAAAGACGTCGAAATTGTCATGCGCGCTGTCGACTCCGACACAGATTGGCGCACACTCTTATGCAGCGGATCGCTAGACGCCGTTATCTTAGATCAGGCGGTGACAGCCGCGCACGGGTGGAACATCCTACGGACGCTCAAAGAGTATCCCCACACGCGCGACGTGCCGGTACTTTGCTACACTTTATCCGGCGATGGCGGTAGAGGTGCATTACTGCCTCTCGATTTCATAATGAAACCACTCGGTAAAACCCAATTGGCCGAGATGCTGCTTGGTCAGGGATTATTGGATACCCAAGCAGACGCGCCCGAAACCCGCAAGATTCTGGTCGTGGATGATGATCCTAACATTCTGGCGATGCACACGCGTATGGTACAGGCGCAGTCGCCCCACTATCACGTGCTACAAGCGCACAATGGGCGGGAAGCCCTTGATATCCTGCAGCGCGAACAGCCCGACCTTGTCCTGTTGGACCTGATGATGCCTGAACTGGACGGGTTTGGCGTCCTGGAAGCCATGCGCGAGAACCCGGTAACTCAGCGCATCCCGGTGGTTATCCTCACCGCGCAGGTCTTGACCGAAGACGATATGGCACGGCTCAATCGTGGGATGGTCAGCATCCTGAGCAAAGGATTGTTCAGTGCGGAGGAAACTCTACAGCACATCGAAACGATGTTAGCACGCCGCCGTAAAACCGTCCTTGAAGTGCAACGGCTGGTTCACAAAGCTATGGCCTACATTCACACAAACTACATGCAGTCGCTCACGCGCGGCGATATTGCTTCCCTCGTGGGGCTAAGCGAGCGTCACCTGACCCGGTGCTTCCAGCAAGAGATGGGCGTGACGCCGATAACCTACCTGAACCGGTATCGCATCCAACAGGCGAAAATTTTGCTCGAAGCCGGCAACATGGCGATCACCGAGGTCGCGATGGCGGTGGGCTTTTCCAGTGGCGGGTATTTTACGCGGGTATTCCGCCAGGAAATGGGCGTATCCCCGCGCGAATATCAAAGCGGTGGAAAAACTTCCTCGTGAACACTAGAAATCCTTGCGAAGGATCAGGCAAACCTGCAGTTCGCACAGCTTCACAAGGATGATCAGAATAGGAAATTGTCCGAAAAATGCAATAAGTCGTCCGAAAAGTGAAAGACTTTTTCCTCATGAAATGCTACAGTATAGCCAGGTTGTGGTGATCTGTGTTGGTAATCAGTGAGAAGCAGATCACCAATCGCGCATTACGAATCACGAGGATGGTATGTCTTCTCCATTACTCTCGCCCCTGATGGTCGTCGGTGACGATGCAAGTTTTTGCTATTTGATGCAGCGGTACGCGAAGAAAGCCGCCTGTCCAGTTGTGCTGGCACACTTTGCCGAAGACGCGCTCAGCATTGCCTTGCATGAAATTCCGGTCGTCGTCATCGTCGAACTGGATGCGCCCGGCGATAGGGGATTGGCAATCCTGGGGAAGCTCAAAACTCACCCCCAGACGAGTAGCATTCCCGTCATCCTCTGCTCGTGGTCAGATGAGGCTGAATATGATCTGGATGAGGGTGCGGCGCTTTATCTGCGCAAACCCATCCTCTACGATGATTTTCAGGCGGCCCTCACAGAAGTGGGCGTCAACTTGAGCCTGACCGAACCCGCACATACCGGCTAGTATTTTTAGTTTTTGACCTATCCTAATACGAGGAGCATACCGTTAAATGCCAATTTCCTACATCAAGTACGAACTTCAGAATGGCTATATTCACCATTGGCTAGTTGCCGGCCCCCAAACCCTTACCATCGACAATCCAGATACCTTCCTTAACGTAGACGCCAAATTGCGCCTTGCGCAGCACCATCATACCGAAGACTCCGGCGTCACGCGCCAGCCAGTAGAACCGGGACCGCTACAAGAAGCCGAGTTCACCGTCGGCGATTACACCGCGCGCTGGGAGTACACCAAGTGCGCCGAGGATCATTTCGTGGATGGCGATGCCCTGCTCGCTTTCACCGACCCCAATCCATTTCCCCATTACGCGCGCGCGTGGGCCTACACCGAAATCGAACCGGCCCAGCCCGGACCGGCAACGCTGGTTTTGACTACGTTTGGCCCGGCGGATGTGTGGTTGAATAACACCCTTTGCTATCATCACGTCGCGTTCGGATTCCAACAAGTCACCTTCACAATTGACCTGGTGGAGGATCACAACGGCATCCTGGTGCGCTTTGAGCAAGTCACTGCCGGTGCAGATAAACTCCCACATGCCATTGCCCTGCGCATTATCGAAGCGCCCGGCGACGTGCACATACAAATCCCCACCATCATGGCGGATGTGAATTACCGCAACAGACTTGAGCGCGTCTTCGACACCGGCTACCTTGACCGAGACGTGTTCGTCTGGGATGAGTTCCCTACCGTACACTGGGCGGAGAGCCAGAATGCCGCCGAAGAGATCATGATCCGCCTGCAAACCCCTTCAGGCCGTATCTATGCGGAATCGCGCGCCACGGCTGCTCCTGGTGACAAGTCGCCGCTCGTCCAGGCCCATCAAGCGCCGCAAGGCCCCCTGCGCATCATCATGATGCCGCCTACCAAACAATACTACGAGGATAATATCCGCACACGCCGCAAGTTTTCTCTTTGGGGCATAGGGTTGGCGCATTACGACGAGACACCAGAAGGCACCTACGCCAAACGCCGCATGGACGCCCTGCAGCATGCAGTTCGCTGTGAAGGCGACGTCTTCGGCGAGATGGCGAAAATGGCCTTGGGAATGTGGAATCTCGTCGAGCCGGCTGTGCTTTTGCAGCACATCGAGCGCATCAACCACCGCGCGGAGGACAGCGCCCTGCACCTGCTTGGTCTGCTCGGGATGAGCTATCGCTGGGGTGACGCCGATGAGTTCCCCAAGACACTCCAGGCCCCGCTCAGAAGCTGCCTCCTCAATTTCGCCTACACCCAACACCTGGATGCAGTCTCGGAGAGCGAACAACTTCTGCTCCACACGTGTGAGATTCTAGCCGGGCAGTTGTATCCTAAACGAAAGTTCAAACACAGCGGGCAAAATGGAGAATGGCACGTCGCACATGGGAAACGACAGGCAATGGCCTGGCTACGCGCGCGGGCGACGGGCGGTTTTGCCGAGTGGGATTCAGGACCGGCCTTTGAGGCTAATTTGACAGCGTTGGCACACCTGATGGATCTGGTCGAAAACGAGGCTCTCTGGGAGATGACGACCGTCGTGATGGACAAATTGCTGTTCACCATCGCCCTCAACAGCTTTCACGGCGTTCTGGGCGGGACGCAAGGTCGCGCCAACGCCGCGAGCGTCCTGGGCGGCTGGCTATCGCCTACAGGCGGTGTGACGCGACTGCTGTGGGGTGTGGGGATCCTCAACCAGCACCTTGCCGGCGCCGTCAGCCTGGCATGCATGGAGGACTACGAACTGCCGCCGCTGCTCGAGGAAATCGCGCTGGCAGCCCCGGATGAGCTGTGGAACCGCGAACAACATCTCCTACCCACCATCGAAAATGAGATCGAAGATTCTGAGACTGCAATCAACCAATCTTCAATATCCCAATCCTCAATCAACAAAGTCACCTATCGGACGCCGGACTATTTGCTCGGTTCAGCGCTGGACTACCGGCCTGGCACACCGGGGACGTGTGAGCACATCTGGCAGGCAACGATGGGGCCAGGAGCTGTCGTTTTCACGAACCATCCCGCGCGCAGCGGTGCAACCAAAGCCCACGTGCCCGGCTTTTGGCGCGGCAACGGCACCCTACCCCGTGTAGCACAGTGGAAAGATGTGCTTATCGCCGTGTACTGTCTGCCGGACGACGACTGGATGGGGTACACACACGCTTACTTCCCCGTGTCCGCCTTTGACGCTTATGCGATACGCGAGGATGTGCAAGGACGCTCTTGGGCTTTCGCGCGCAAGGGTGAAGGCTATCTAGCGCTTACCGCTGCCCAGGGATTCACATTGATGATGCAGGGGCCGGGTGCCTACCGCGAGTTGCGCTCGCCCGGACAACACAACGTCTGGTTGTGTCACATGGGACGCGCTGCGCTGGACGGGAAGTTCGAGGCGTTCCAGGAAAGCGTGCTCGCGCTGCCGGTGACGTTCGATAAATTGGCGGTGACTCTTGAGACACTGCGCAACGAAACGCTGGCTTTTGGCTGGGAAGGCCCACTGCTGCGCAACGAGCAACCAGAATCACCGGTGAACGCCCTACACTACGAAAATCCCTATTGCAGCGTGGCGTTGCGCGCAGCGAAGATGGAAATCCAATCCGCGAATTACCTTATGCGGCTGAAACTTACATAGCGATCAGCTATCAGCAGTCAGCCATCAGCAAAGATGCCCTAGATGTAGTTACGGTTATTGAGAGAACACAGTAAAGTCAGTAAGATGTTTACGTAGGCACTAGAATTGAAGTCCAATCGCTGAAAGCTGACGGC
>JAFGSL010000491.1 GCA_016934645.1 Anaerolineae bacterium | reverse complement strand
CACAGGTCTTCTACTATGCCTTCTACGCATGGAACGGCAGCTTCGCCGACAGCGATGTGGTCCGCGAGGGCTACGATCTCAACGTCCCGGTGCAGACCGCGCCCGGCGATGGCGGGACGGCGTCTCTGTTCTCCATGGATGCGCCGAACGTCATCATCGAGGCGGTCAAGCCCGCCGAGGATGGTTCGACAGACGTCCTTGTGCGCCTGTACGAGGCCAAGCGTATGGCGACGCGCTGCACGTTGACCACAACCCTGCCGGTTGTGTCGGCGGCACTTACTGACATGCTGGAAACACCGCAGGGTGATCTGGTCGTGACGGATGGTCGGACCGCACTGGAGTTCCGCCCGTTTGAGATCAAGACCGTGCGGTTGCGGGTGGGGTAACTTCACAAGCTCTGTCACCCTGAGCGAAGCGAAGGTCCTCGTTTTCATCAAACAAGGCCGCTTCGCACACCAACGCAGTTGGCGATTGCTCGGGGTGACAGCACGAATTCAAAGAGGGAAAGTGACCCCAGTAGGCCACTCTCTGACTGCGATAACGATTGGTGTGGTGACTGTGCCGGAGACATCGCCAGCGCGTGTCAAAACGCTGTATTATGCAGCGCTGGTTGTCCTGGCGAATGTGCCGGATTTCCCCTTCACTGGGTGGGGGCACGATGCATATCGCGTCAGCCACAGCATTTTCGTGAATCTGGCCTTGATCGTATTCTGTCTGAGCATTGGAGTCTTTGCCTGGCGATTAAGCCATCGGGTGGTGCGTTGGCGTATGGTACTCGGCGGCGTGGCAGCGTGGTTGAGCCACCTTCTTCTCGACTCGATGTACAATCATGGCAAGGGTATCGCTATCTTTTGGCCGTTTTCCGATGCGAGACTGGCGCTGCCTGTGCCCTGGTTTTCGACGCTGAGAAATCCTCGACCCTTCACCGATTGGCAGACGCTACACGTTGCCGTGATTGAGTTTGTAAGTTCTGGTGCGCTGCTGGTCGCTGTGTTACTCGTTCAACGGATTATACGCCGGCACGAACGACGAAGGGCAAAACCCGTATTGTAGGCATTTGTGTCTTTCAGGAAAACGCTGGGAGGAAAGGATGACCGTATCCATTGATTTGCATATCCATACACATTTCTCCGATGGGCGTGATGCTCCCGCAGCGGTTCTCCATCGGGCTGCACGGATGGGGATAAAGACACTGGCGATCACCGATCATGATAACGCCAATGGCGCCCGCGAAGCGCTGCCTCTGGCTAAGGAATTGGGCCTTGAGTTGATCCCGGCCGTGGAATTCACCTGCCGGTGGCCGCAGTGCAATGCGCCAGCGGGGAAAGGTGATATCGACGTCTTGGCCTATTTTGTAGACCTGGATGATACGGAATTCCAAGCCTTTGAGCAAGCCACGCTGGGAGACATCCACGCGCGGATTGATGAATGTTGTTCGTTTTTGACGATGGATGGCTACTCGATTTCCCTGGAGGATGTATTCGCACAAAATCCACGTTACGCAGGATTGATGCAGTTGATGCTGGCGATTCAGGCCAAGGGCTATATCCCAGACTGGAAGGGGGTTGCGACAGTCGTGGAGCAGTACTGGCATCGCGTGCGTTTGAGCCGTTTTACCATCCAGGAATTGATCGATCGCATCCACCGTGCCGGCGGTGTCGCGGTTTTGGCGCATCCGATAGTCGTCAGGTGTGATGGACTATGGATTTCTGCGAAGCAACTGGAGTCCCTGGTTGAGGCGGGCCTGGATGGAATAGAGATCTATCACCATACTGTGGATGAAACGACGCGCCCGTATTTCCTGCATCTTGCGGAACAATTTGACCTGCTCGTGACCGGCGGTTCCGACGAGCACGGATGGTTCTCCGACCTGAAAAACCTCGGCAGTCAACCGGTCACTACTGCGATGGTGGATGCTCTGCGCGCGCGTCATGCTCTCTATGACGCTGCACGTCGTGGTACAGTTCACGGGTAGAGAAATGACCACGCGATTGTGTACTAAAGACTATCAGCTTGTTTCCGGGAAATTCCACATTAACTGGTGTTCACCGGCAGTTGGATGACAATCCGCTGATATGGAACGCGGACGGGACGTCCGCTGCCCTGCGGACAAGATGTCCGCGATCCAAGAATATTTTGCTAGGAGGCGATCCGTTGTCACCTGTGGTAGAAAATGTGCTTAAGTACCTCTGGAATGTTGCTATCACCACAGTGATGCAGTTGTTTATCGTGCTAGGAGTGGGGGCAATCTTGGGCTATCTCATCCATCATCTCAGTCGTGCAACTGAGAGCCATGCCAGTGACATTTTCCCGAGATGCGCCTTTCAGTATATGTTTATGATACCAGGCTCGGTGGTTCACGAACTATCGCATTGGGTGCTGGCGTTACTTTTTGGCTTCAAGGTCCAGAAGCTTGTGCTTTTTCAGTGTAAACCCGGTGATCCTTATGGCGGTTACGTTGTGGCAGACAAACCCCACAATATCATTCAACAAATTGGGGCATTTTTCATGGGGATTGGGCCAATTATTCTGGGGGCATTGGCGATCTACGAATTTTCCCATCTGCTTGTGGGACCAGGTCTATTTGCAAGCGCATCCTTCACGGTGGAGATGGGGGATTCTCCCAATCTGCTAATAATCCTGGGGCAGGTGATAGAAAGTGTCGTCGTCACGACATTACGCGTCTTTGGGGGGCTGTTAGCGTTGCAAGGTGTACCTGCCTGGAAGGTATGGCTCTTCATTTACCTGGCTTTTAGCCTGTCTAGCGCGATGAATCTTAGCCCTCCTGACTTGCGTCTCGCTGCCTATGGTTTTAGATATGTGCTCGTTCTACTGCTGCTCGCGAACATCGTATTTATGTTGGACGGCGTTGATGCGCTCAGCCCTTACATTGTCAAATTTAGCCAGCAAATCAGTGGCTTGTACACCATCATGCTCTTCGCGCTTAGTCTCAACCTGATAGCTGCGGCTATCACCGTCCCTTTGGGAATTATGTTCGGACGCAGTGCGCTACGCTAACGCTCTGTAGACTACTGGGCTACCGGGCTACCGGTTGCTGACATCTGACTGTTGAATGATTGAAAGGAGGTTGTAATGGAAACACGGAAATTCGGCAAAACGGATTTTACTGTCACCGTACTTGGCTACGGGGCAATGGAATTACGCCATGCTTCGGTGGATGACGCGCAGGCGGAGCGGCTGCTCAACGCGTTACTGGACGCGGGCATCACGTTTATCGACACCGCGCCGGACTACGGCCCGAGCGAGGATTACATCGGCAAGTTCATCGCCCACAGGCGGGACGAGTACGTGCTGGCGACGAAGTGCGGGTGCAATGTCCCCTACACCGGAGGAGAAGGCGCGCCGCGTCACATCTGGACCGGCGTGCAGTTGCGTCACAACATCGAACACAGCCTCAAACGCCTCAACACGGATCACGTGGACGTGTGGCAGATCCACAGCGCGTATCCGCACGAACTGCTCGGCGCCGACGTGCTGGAGACGATGTTCAAGATCAGGGACGAGGGCAAAGTGCGCCACATCGCTGTGAGCATGGGCGGCGCATCCGAGAAGTACGGTTTCGTGCAGATGCGCGGCTACCTCGATCCGGCGTGGGAGGCCTTTGAGGCGATGCAGGTGTGGTACTCGGCGCTGGTGCGTCACAGCGAGCAGGCGATCAGCGATGCCGCTGCGAAAGGCATCGGCACGATCATCCGTGGCGCAACCCGCCGCGTCGATCCGTGGGAGAGCTTGGCGGACGCCTGTACCAAGCTTGGTCTGGACGATCTGCGCGCGCCCGGCGAGAGCCCTGCACACTTCCTGCTGCGCTTCGTCATTGCGCATCCTGAAGTGGACACGATCATCGTCGGCACCAAGAACCTCAATCACTTGGCGGAGAACGTCGCCGCCGTGCAAGCTGGCCCGCTGCCCGCCGATGTGGTGGCAGAGGCGAAGAAGCGCCTGGATGCGGCAGGGGTGATGGTGGGGTAGGCCGACCACGAATTCCAAACGAATAAGCGAATGGGATGACTGCTATTCCGTAGGTTCTGGTTTAGCGTAAGTTCGATTCGTTTATTCGTTCCCTGATTCGTGGTCGGCGTAAATTCAATCTTAACAAGGAGTGCGTTATGAACAAGACTACATTTGCGCTGTTTTTTGGAAACCGGGGATTCTTCCCGGCATCGTTGCTGGCCGAGGCACGCGAGGAACTGCCGCGCGTGCTCAAGGCGATGGGCCATGAAGTGTTGATGCTGGAGGCATCCGCCACGCGCCACGGTGCGGTGGAGACGCCGCGGGAAGGCGAAGTCTACGCCAATTTCTTGCAGCAGAATCGCGGCAAGTTCGGCGGCGTTATCCTGTGCCTGCCCAATTTCGGCGACGAGACGGGGGCGGTCGCTGCCTTGCAGGATGCTGACGTGCCGATCCTGGTGCAGGCTTATCCGGACGACCTGGACAGGATGGCGCCGGACGTGCGGCGGGATGCTTTCTGCGGCAAGCTGTCCATCATGGATGTGTTCCACCAGTACGGCCTGAAGTTCACGGCCCTGAAGCCGCACACGGTCAGCCCGACGAGCGCGCGCTTCAAGGACAACGTGGAACACTTCGACCGGGTCTGCCGCGTCGTCGGCGGGATGCGGCGCATGGTCGTCGGCGCGATTGGCGCGCGCACCACCGCCTTCAAGACCGTCCGCATCGACGAAGTCGCCTTGCAGCGGCACGGCATCACGATGGAGACGCTGGACTTGTCCGACGTGTTCGCCCGGATGAAGGCGCTCAAGGCCGAAGATAGCGCTTATCAAGCCAAAGCCGCAATGTTGAAAGCCTACACGTCCTGGGCCGGCGTGCCGGACGCCGCCTTCGACAAAATCACCCGCCTGGGCGTCGTGCTGGACACGCTGATCGAGGAATACCAGATGGATGCGCTGGCGCTGCGCTGCTGGATCGAGTTGCAGCAGCAGCTT
>JAFGSL010000490.1 GCA_016934645.1 Anaerolineae bacterium | reverse complement strand
CGGCTCTGTTCGGCATTGATGGAAGCCGAAATCCCGTTCGAACTGCACCTTTTCCAACAAGGCGGACATGGTTTTGGGCTGGGCATTGAGGGTGGGGCACCGCGGCAGTGGATGGATCTGTGCGAAACGTGGATGCGCGAGCTGGGGTACCTTACGTCCAAATAGCACCCAAATTTCAGCGTTCAGGGGAATTCCACATGAACTGGCGTTCACCAGTGTGGTATGAAAATGTAGGGCGGCCCTCCGGCCCGCCCGGTCGGACGATACGCCCGACCTACATCACGATTTTTAGGGGAGTGTTGACGTGAGCATTCGCACAACAATCATCAGGAAACTCGTTGCTCGATATATGGTGGGCTGGTCGGAAGGTCCCATCGAAGAGCAACGCGCCAGACAGGAGAAACGAGTCAGATATATCCCACTCCCTGCGGACGTTCAATGCCAGCCGACCAATGCTGACGGTGTCCCCGTCGAGTGGATCGCCGCGCCTGGCGCAGACAGTGGCGTGATGGTGTATTTGCACGGAGGCGCTTACACCATCGGCTCCATCAATACTGCGCGCGAATTGGCCGCGCGGTTGGCACGCGCAACGAACACACGTGCCCTGGCTGCGGATTACCGTTTAGCACCAGAACACCCCCACCCCGCCGCCATAGAAGACACACTCACCGTTTATCACTGGCTGTGCAGAGAGGTCGACCCTTCCCGCATCATCATTGCCGGGGACTCTGCCGGAGGCGGGCTGACGCTGGCAACGCTCGTGGCCTTGCGCGATGCCGGGGAACCGCTACCAGCGGGGGCCGTGTGTATCTCCCCTTGGACAGACCTGGCACTTACCGGCGACTCCATCCAGAGCAAAGCCACGGCCGACCCAATTCTGGACCCGGACAGTTTGGCAATGTATGCCAGGTACTACGCCAGAGACAACGAGTTAACCGCTCCACTGCTCTCCCCACTCTACGCAGACCTGCAGGGTCTGCCATCGCTATTGATCCAGGTAGGGACAGAGGAAATCCTGTTGGATGATACTGTGCGCTGTGCCGACAAAGCGCGCGAGGCAGGTGTGGATGTGACACTAGAGGTCTGGAACGAGATGTTCCACGTCTTTCAAATGCTGCCGTTCTTTCCTGAAACCAAGAAAGCTGTGGAACGGATCGCCGCGTTTGTGTCACAAAGATTGATAGTTCCAACCAAAATCTGATGTACATCGTTGGCGCGTTGAGCTATTTTATGCAGCCGCTCGCCGCAGAACAGATACCGGTATCCAGAATCACCATTGTCTCCACGTTATGTCACATCTCAAGGGCAGGGCGCAACAAGTTGCCGGTCTCAGTGATGGACGACTTCGCTGGCCGGTGTCGCGTAGCCAGCGTCTTGAGGCGCGCCTTCAAGGTGCTTTCATCTTCCCTAGCTTGCGCCGGGTGGCAATAGGTACTGCGCGGCAATTCCAACATTGCACACAACAGCACGGTCGGACATATGCAACAAAAGTATATGGGCATATATAGAATACAATCAACCTTTATTTTGACTTCTAGGTGAACCCGAATTATACTATAAGTGTCATTGTTCATCCTTGTCTGTAAGATGTCTCAGAGCCAAGGGGTTAGTAGTTTATGTCAAAGGAACAAGTTATCCCCCGCCTAACAGGCGAACGTAAGCTCGTAACTATTATGTTTGCCGATATCTCCGGGTTTACCGCCTTGGCTGAGGTGATGGATCCAGAAACAGTGCGAGACCTGGTGAACGCTTGTTTTGAGCGACTGGTACCCATCGTCGAGAAGTATGGGGGCATGGTGGATAAGTTCATCGGTGACGAGATTATGGCCTTATTTGGCGCGCCAATAGCTCATGAAAACGATCCTGAACGTGCTCTGCATGCAGCAATGGAGATGCTCAGGACAATGGATGAGTTCGGCGCGGAATGGGACACCGATAGATTAAATTCAAACATACCAACACCCATCAAAAATCTGCAATTGCACTTAGGCATCAACACTGGCTTAGTCATCGCTGGCGATATCGGTACGCACGG
This sequence comes from Anaerolineae bacterium, assembly GCA_016934645.1. Next base: position 28,487 of record JAFGSL010000490.1, on the reverse strand, counting down.
ACGACAAGAATACTCCGTCATAGGCGATGCAGTGAATCTAGCGGCGCGTTTGAAGGATACCGCGAAGCGAGGCGAGATTCTCGTTGGGCCAGATACCTATCATCTAATCGCGCCACTGTTCGAGTTTGAATCATTGGGGCCTGTTCAAGTCAAGGGTAGAGTTGAGGCTGTTCCAGTTTACCGGCTATTGCGTGCCAGAACTATAGCTGGCAAGGCGCGAGATATCGCGGGATTGCAATCACCACTGGTCGGTCGTCAAACCGAGCTTCACACATTGCGGAACGCTGTTGAGCGACTTCGAACAGGCGTGGGGGGTATTGTGACGGTGGTCGGGGAAGCCGGACTAGGCAAGTCCCGACTGATAACCGAGCTGCGATCCCAATCGACCAACCGGTCAACCGGCCAACCGGCAGACATACAATGGGTGGAAGGACACTGTCTGTCCTACGGCACTTCTGTTGCCTATCTCCTCTGGCTAGATGTGTTGCACGGGTTATTGGAGATGACGGCGGATGGTTCCAACCCACAAGAAGATTCTCCCATTGCGGTCCGGAATAGGCTATGGGAACAGGTGTACCAGCGGTGCCAGGAGTGCGCGGATTGTTCTAACGGATTGGAACAAGCTGCGCCATTCGAATCCATCTACCCCTATCTTGGACACCTTATGTCGTTGCCTTTGAAAGACGAGGCTGAGGCCGTATTGCGCGACCTGGAGGGAGAGAGCTTAAAAAAAGGCACATTCCGTGCTATCGAGTGCCTGATCTCATGCTCAGCCCAGAAGCGCCCCCTGGTCGTGGTCTGTGAAGACTTGCACTGGGCTGATCCCACTTCCATCGAGTTGCTGGAACGCCTTTTGGCTCTAACCGAGCGGGTTCCATTGCTGTTGCTCTGTGTCTTTCGGCCAGAGATGGAGCACGGCTGCTGGCGCATCAGGGAGATCGCAGCCCGGCTCTATCGCCATCGCCACACCGATGTACAGATTGCCCCCCTCTCGTCCGCTGATAGTGATACATTAGTGGAAAGTTTGCTGTACAGTACACTCGGCAGTCACGAGAGAGAAGAAGGAACAGAAGGTCTGCCGCAACAAGTCAAAACGTGCATCCTCAACCACACCGAGGGCAATCCGTTCTATATGGAGGAGATTATCCGTTCCTTGATTGACAGCGGAGCTATCGCGCAAGATACATCGACCGGTCAGTGGCGGGCGGTCAAGCGTGTAATCGACATCGCTATTCCAGACACGCTGAACGGTGTGCTGATGTCGCGTATTGACCGGTTGCACGAGGAAACCAAACGTGTCCTACAACTGGCGGCTGTTATTGGGCGGACATTCCTCTACCATGTATTGGCAGTTATTGCACGAGAGAGGGATGCTCTCAACGACCATCTGTTGGCCTTACAACGGGAGCAGATGATTTATGAGAAGACACGGGTGCCGGAGATAATGTATAACTTTAGGCACCACCTGATCCAGGAAGCGGCCTATGACAGCCTATTGAGGAAAGAGCGACGTATCTTCCATCGGCAAGTGGCCGAAACCCTGGAGGAATTGTCACATAAGAGCATTGAGGATCACGCGGATTATGACAATCCGGTGGAATTGTTAGCCCATCATTGGGAACGAGCCGAGGAACCAGCGAAGGCAGCCCATTACCTACTGCGGGCTGGTGACCGTGCTCGCCGTTTAGGAGCCAGCTTGGAGGCTATCGAATTCTATCAATCAGCACTCGAAAAAGCAGCCGTGTTGGAAGCATCCGGGGACACAATCGAATTGAATTCTATTCACGAAAAGCTTGGAGACGTGTATTTAGAGAACCTATCCCGTCACGATGAGGCGCTTGAGCACTATGCAACGTTTATCGCGCTGGCGAGATCGGGAGAGGATCTTGCGCGCGGAATGCGCAAAGTAGGCGTAGTCCATTTGTTGCGTGGTGAGTTGAAAACAGCACACAAGCACTATGAGGCCGCACTGGCGCAACTGGATTCCCTTCCGCCCCTAGCAGAGACCAGTCGTGTACATTGCGGGTTCGCCTATCTCTATGTCTGTGAGGACCAATTGGAGAAGGCCATAATTCATGCCCGCGCTGGTCTCGATATCTCTGACAAGATCGGTGATATTCGAGGATTGGCCGACGCGAATCGACAACTGGGCGTCATCGCAGATGCCAGGCGCGAGTTAGACTCGGCTTGTACATACTTTGAGCGTAGTCTGGAACTGTATCGCGAGTTGGGTGATTTACCCAGGCTTGCCCAGGCTTGCAACAACGTGGGAGATAGCTATCGCCAGTTAGGCCAGATGGGACAAGCTTTAGAGCGTCTCGACGAGGGCTTGCAAGTCACCCGGCGCGTCGGCGACACGCGGGATGAGGCTTTATTGCTTATGACAAAAGCACAGGCATTCCTCGACCAAGGGCAGTGGGAACCGGCCATCAAGCACCTGGAGCGGGCACTGACTTTGGCTGATAAATCTGATGTCGTCGGTTATATGATTGCGGCGCATCTGAATCTTGGTTCAGCTTATAGGGGTGTGGGACAGCTAGAGAATGCGCGACGCCATCTGGAAATCGCCGAGACGATGAGCGAGGACAGACAGCAAGTTCAATTCGTGTCACAAATTGACTTGGAATTGGCCTATCTCAACGCAACACAGGCAGGAGGTGATGATGACAATCGTATGGATGATGCATGGAAATATGTTCAGTTAGCCAAGGATTCAGCCGGGAAAGATCCATCTGCTGCGTTTATGGGACTTGTGCATCGCTGTCAAGGGTACTTGTATGGCTGTCAAAATCGTTGGAACGATGCAGTGAAACATCTGGAAAAGAGTCTCAAGTTTTTAGAGCATGCCAATCTTCCGGCAGAAGAGGGTAAAACGCGCCTGGATCTGGGTGTCGCTTACGCAAGTCGCGGTGAAAAAGACGATAGAGAGTATGCCTGCGAGCAACTGCGGGCGGCACGGTCACTCTTTCAGCAGATTGAAGCCAAAGGATACCTGGCCCAGGTAGAGGCGCACCTAAAAAGTGAAACTCATCACAATGGATGAAAATCTCACGCAAAGGTGCAGAGACTGCAGAGATAGTAATTTGCCATTTGCTATTTTCAAGGGAGGATTATGATGAAAGCTACGATTGCATACATACTCGTTAAGACAGCATCTGGTTCGGCCCTGAAGGTGGCTGAAGCCATAGCCGGCATCGCCGGCGTGCACTGGGCTTCGGCAATCACGGGACCCTACGACGTCATCGTCGGCGTCAGAGCCAGCGACAACGAGGCTCTCGGCACCCTCGTAGTGGAGGGCATCCATAAAATCGCGGGAGTGATCAGCACGACGACGGGCGTTACGTCCGCATATTATCCGGGTGCGGATACCCCGTTCGTAGTCGGAGGTGCTCCTTAACCATCAAAACATATCATAATAGGGATAGCGGACCGCCACTTGGCCTCCCCTGGCAAGCGGTGACCTTCCCTTGTTGGAGCAGACATCACAAGTGTAGCACAGTCACCTGCTGACGACTGTCAAACCAACGCAGCCTACATCGTACATACCATGACGCCAGTCAGGGCGGGTCGTGCGCCTATGTCTTTGACTGGCGTTTTTGTATTGGGTGAATTTGGGATCCTCAGAGGGACACAGCCTGAACATGCCTCTGTCACACATTCACTGAACAAGCAGGAGAAATATCGATGACAGATTATGCCGACCTGGAAATCGGAGTGCATCGCAGAGACGCCAATAGCTATAGCATCGAACTGCGCTATAGCCAGCCGGACAGCGATGCCGATGTTCGGCTAGTGCGGGATGGACCGTCGCAGGTGCGTTTTGACATGGACCGGTTGCGCTCACAGACCGTTGACGTGGCTGCCTATGGGCGACAACTGAGTGAGAGTCTCCTGGCCAACCCGGATGTAAAACTTGCCTTTGCCCAGGCGCGCAGCAATGCTCAATCTCTGGATGCGCCTTTGCGCTTGCGGCTTTTCATTGGCCCAAGTGCACCGGAACTGCACAGCCTGCGCTGGGAGACACTGGGCGACCCCGATGATGGTTCGCCACTGCTGACTGGCGAGCATATCCTATTCTCCCGCTACTTGAGCAGCCTGGACTGGCATCCTGTGCATTTGCGCCCTAAGTCCGAGCTGCGTGCCCTCGTCGTGATTGCCAACCCTACAAACTTGGATGATTATGGACTCGCACCAGTGGATGTGGAAGGCGAACTGGAGAGGGTCAAGTCCGGGCTGGATGGCATCCCCAGCACCGCGTTGGCATCCGGCGGTAACGCTACCTTGAACACTATTGTCGCCCACCTGCGCGAGGGTTACGATGTCCTATACCTGATCTGCCACGGTGCATTGATCAAGGGAGCGCCGAAAATCTGGCTGGAGGACGAAGCGGGCAACGTGGCTGTAGTGGCAGGCAGTGAGTTGGTGACGCGGCTGAGAGAACTTCGCCGGCGTCCCCGGCTGGTAATATTGGCCTCTTGCGAAAGTGCGGGTACCGGCAGCGACACACGCAGCACTGATGAAGGGGCATTGGCTGCATTAGGACCACGCCTGGCGGAGGCCGGTATCCCGGCGGTGCTGGCAATGCAGGGCAATATCACGATGCGAACAGTGACCGAGTTTATGCCCGTTTTCTTCAGCGAGTTGAGGAAAGACGGGCAGATTGATCGCGCGATGGCGGTAGCCCGAGGAGGTGTACGGGAACGCGCTGACTGGTGGGCACCGGCTTTGTTCTTGCGCCTTAAAAGCGGGCGGCTGTGGTACACTCCTGGTTTTGCCGATGACCCACAGGGCCTGGAAAAGTGGCCCGCTTTGCTGCGTCATATCCACCGTGGACACTGCACGCCCATCCTAGGCCCCGGTCTAGCCGAGTCGCTACTGGGTACACGGCAGGAGATTGCCCGGCGGTGGGCCGAGACCTATCATTTTCCTATGTCACCTCACGACCAGGATGACCTGCCTCAGGTTGCCCAGTACCTGGCCGTCCACCTGGATCAGATGTTTCTCCGGGATGAGTGGGAGGAACACCTGCGCCAGCAAATTCTACGGCACCCCGGAGATGATCTGCCGGACGACTGGCACGATACGTCTCTGGGAGATCTAATCACAGCGGCAGGAGTCAGGCAGCGCGAGCAGAACGTGGCCGAACCCCATAAGGTGCTGGCCAAGCTTCCGCTCCCCATCTATATCACGACGGATCCCAGCGATTTGCTGAAAGACGCGCTGATTGCAGCCGGTAAGGAGCCTCTGGTGGCGCTGTGTCCCTGGAACGAGGACGTAGCACAACTCACCTCTGTCTTCGATGATGATCCCGACTACCGGCCCGATGTGCAGCACCCCCTGGTTTACCATCTTTTTGGTCATATCCAGGAACCGGACTCACTGGTACTAACCGAGGACAATTACTTTGACTATCTGATCGGAGTAACCCGGGACAAGAATCTTATCCCCGGCGTGGTGCGCCGGACATTGGTCGACACCGCGCTGCTCTTCCTGGGGTTCCAGATGGATGATTGGAATTTCCGGGTGCTGTTTCGTAGCCTTATGAGCCAGGAGGGACGCCGGCGACGCGGACGGTACGCGCACGTCGCTGCGCAGATCGATCCTGAGGGCGGGCGCACCCTGGAACCGGAGCGCGCCCGTCGTTACCTGGAATCCTATTTCCAGGATGCCGATATTAGCATCTTTTGGGGCAGCGTCGAAGATTTTGTACAGGAATTGCTATCGCGCTGGAGTAAATGAGGATGGAAACGGAGTTCGTCATAAGTGTAAGTCAAAACAAACACCCCAATCCCTACGTCGGACCGCGCGCCTTTCAGCACGGCGAGACATTATATGGGCGGGATCGGGAGGTTATGGATCTACTCGATCTGCTCATCGCCGAACGGATTGTGCTCCTCTACTCCCCTTCCGGCGCGGGCAAGACCTCGCTGGTCCAGGCACGCTTGATCCCCGAACTGGAGCAGGAAGATTTCCACGTGCTACCGGTAATGCGTGCCGGTCTGGAATCACCGCCTCTACCCAACCATCCCGCTTCCCTATCGCCCAACCGCTACGTGCTAAGTTTGTTCCTTTCCCTGGAAGAAGCACTGCCACCGGAGCAGCAGACAGACCTGACCAAACTAGCCGGTATGACGTTGGTCGATTATTTGGACCGGTGGGCAGTAGCCACAGACACAAAGGAAGCCCAAGTGCTGATTCTGGATCAGTTTGAGGAAATTCTGACCGTGAATCCCACCGACCGGGCGGCCAAGGAGGAATTTTTCGCCCAGGTCGGCGCGGCCCTGCGCGACCGGCGGCGTTGGGCGCTGTTTGTGATGCGCGAGGACTATGTGGCAGGGCTGGACCCATATTTGCGCCCTATCCCCACCCAGTTCAGCACGACCTACCGGCTGGAACTCCTGGATAGACATGCTGCGCTGGACGCGATTGAGAAACCTGCACACCAGGTTGGTGTGGATTTTGACCCCACCGCAGCAGCCAAACTGACCGACGATTTGCGCAGGATACGTGTACAGCGCCCCGATGGTACGACAGAAGAACAATTGGGCCTGTACGTCGAACCAGTGCAACTCCAGGTAGTCTGTCGCCGTTTGTGGGAAAAGTTACCTTCCGGCACGACGCAGATTGGGGAGACGGATGTGGAAGCGGTGGGGGATGTGGACACTGCCCTGTCTGGCTATTATGCCGAGCGGGTAGCAGCCATCGCCGGGGCGACCGGTGTCCGGGAGCGAGCTATCCGCGAGTGGTTTGACCAACATCTGATGACCGAGCAAGGGATTCGAGGTCAAGTGCTGCAGGGGCCTGAACGGAGCGAAGGTTTAGATAACGTAGCGATATGGCCGTTGGTGGACGCCCACTTAGTTCGAGCGGAAAAACGGCGCGGCGCGACCTGGTTCGAGCTAGCTCACGACCGTTTAATCGGGCCAATTCAGACGGACAATGCGATCTGGCGCGAGACGCACCTGAGCGCGCTGCAACGCCAGGCCGCGCTGTGGGAGAGCGAGGGTCGCCCAAGCGGATTGCTGTTGCGCGACCAGGCCTTGGCGGAAGCGGAGGCATGGACCGTAGGCCACAGGGATGAACTCACAGGAATTGAGAGTAATTTCCTACACGAGTGCCAGGAAGCCCAGGCCATTGCAGAACGGGAGCAGCGGCAGGCCCGCCGCATCCGCCAATGGGCTATTGGTGCTACAGTATTATTCCTCATCGCTGCTATGTTGGGCATTGTTGCTCTAACTCGAACCCAAGAGGCTAACCGAGAACGCAAAAATGCTGAGATTGCGGTTCAGGCGGAAGCTGCTGCGAAATTAACTGCCGAAGCCATTGCTGTCGCTGAACGTGAAGCTCGTGATGCTGCCGATAACGCCCGGGCGGCCGCAGAAGCAGAACGACAACGCGCTGATCAAGAGCGTGAGAATGCCTTAGCTGCGGCTGAGGCGGAGGCCATAGCACGACAATTTGCCGAACAACAGAGTCACGTAGCCCAATCACGTGCCCTGGCAGCCAAGGCTGAAAACATTATAGCGCAAGATCCGCAATTGGCCATTTTGTTGGGGTTGGAAGCTGTTTATCAAACCCATCACTATATGACCGGCACGATGACCATAGAAGCAAGCGACGTGTTGCAACGCGCAGTGCAACAATCACACTGGCTGGCTACACTACACAGCGGTCACGCGGATCGTGTTAATGACGCGGAGTGGAGCGCGGATGATGCCTATATCTTAACGGCCAGTGATGATGGCAGCGCCAAGGTGTGGGATGCAGCGACGGGCGCAGAGATTCTCACCCTTATTGGGCATCATGGCGGTATCAACCGCGCGTCTTGGAACTCGGATGACACGCGCATTGCCACCGCCAGCGACGATGGGAGCGTCAAGGTGTGGGATGCAAAGACCGGTGCAGAGATTCTTACCTTGAGTGGACATCTGGCTGAGGTCAGTGATGTCACATGGCGCTCTGATGACCGGCACATTCTGACGACCAGCAATGATGGGACTGCCAAGGTGTGGGATGCGAATACAGGAGCCGCGCTCATCACATTGGGTGAAGGCGCGGCTGACATCACCTATGCCGCGTGGAGTTCAGATGAGACGCGCATTGTGACCACCATCAGGAATGGTACCGCGAAGGTATGGGATGCGATGACGGGTGAGGAACTTATGGTCCTCCAGGGTCATGAGTTTTCTCTTACCTATGCAGCGTGGAACACAGATGACACTCGCCTTGCCACTGCTGGATGGGATGCGGTCGAGGTATGGGATACAGTGACAGGCAGCATGCTTTTCACCATCAATGTGTCTAGCGAAATCCAACATGTGGCCTGGTCTCCCGATGACACACGGATTGCGATTGCGATTGTAGGCGGCGGCACGATCAAAGGTGGGGAAATCAGCGTGTGGGATGCGTCCAATGGCAAAAAAATAGCGACCATTCTTGGCCCTTCCTATTATGCCGCGTGGAATTCAGAGGGGACACGCATTGTTAACGCCAGTTTTTATTCTGCGGCTGGCGTGTGGGATGCGAACACGGGGGACAGGCTTTTCACGCTAAGCGGACACAGCAGTTCGATGAATCGCGTGGCGTGGAGTTCGGATGATGCATCTATCTTGACGGCCAGCGATGATAGCAGCGTGAAAGTGTGGGATGCCGCGACGGGTGAAGAACGTTTCACTCTTGGTGGGCATAATGGCGACATTAACTCTGCCATGTGGAATTCGAGTGGGACACGTATTGTCACTGCCAGTGGAGATGGGACTGCCAAGGTCTGGGACGCAGCGACCGGGACGGAAATTCTTACTTTCCGAGGGCACAAGTGCAGCGCGCGCGATACTTGTAGGGTCAACTACGCCGCGTGGAGCACGGATGATACGCGCGTCGTCACTGCCAGCGACGATGGTACGGCCGAAATTTGGAATGCAACAACTGGGATGGAAATATCCACCCTCAGTGGGCATACCGGCTATGTTCTATACGCCGCCTGGAATTCAGATAACACGCGTCTTATCACGACAGGAGGGTGGGGTGATAAGTCGGCCAGGATCTGGGACACGGCCACAGGGCGGGAGATTGTGACGCTCAATGGACACACGGATAACGTCTATTACGCCGCGTGGAGTCCGGATGACTGGCTGGTGATGACCGTCAGCGAAGATCGCACGGCGAAAGTCTGGGATGCCGTGACCGGCAGGGAGATCGTTACCCTCGGCGGGGGCACTATAGATATTGAGCGGGCGATGTGGAGTCCTGATGGGACCCGCATTGTGACCGCTGGTGGTTGGGAAGGCACAAGCGCTCATGTGTGGGATGTGGCGACAGGGACGGAGCTTTTTGCCCTCAGCGGGCACACAGGTGATGTCGATGACGCGGTGTGGAGCCCAAGCGGCAGGTATATACTGACCACCAGTGCAGATGGCACGGCTAAGGTTTGGGACGCGCTTACGAGGGCGGAACGCTTGACCTTCAGTGACGATACCTGTGCCATTGCCCTGGCCTTGTGGAGCCCGGATGGTGCGCGCATTGTGACCGCCTGTGGTGATGGCACAGCCAAAATATGGGACGTCGCCACAGCGACGGTCCTCTTTACGCTCAACAAGTTTCTCTATTGGGGATTCGGCGGCGATGCTATCTGGAGCCCGGATGGTACGCGCATTGTAACGATCAATGAAATTTTAGGGCATGCCACGTTGTGGGATGCAACCCCGAGCGTAGACCTTTTCTCTTTTGGTGCGTATGCCAAGGGGGCCAAGTATACCGCGTGGAATGTGGACAACACACGTATCTTGGTTGTCAGCACGGATGGTATGGCTGACGTATGGGACGTAGATACTGGCGCGCGACTTTTTGCTCTCGCCGGGCACGGGGGAGAGATCAACTCCGCGGCGTGGAATTCGAGTGGCACGCGTATCGTGACCGCCGGTGGAGATGGGGTCGCCAGGGTATGGGATGCGGGGACCGGGGACGTGATGCTGACTTTCACCGGGCATGAGTGCGTCGACGAGTTCTGCGATGTCTTCTATGCTGCATGGAGTGCAGACGATCTGCGCATCGTGACCACCGGCATAGATGGAACAGCCAGGGTGTGGGATGCGGAGACGGGGGAAGCGCTCCTGACTTTTACCGAGCACAAGCATGACTGTACCTATGGACCGGCGTGCGGTGTTTATTATTCTGCGTGGAGTTCGGATGACTCACGCATCGTGACCACCGGTGCAGATGAAACAGCCAGAGTTTGGGATTCAGCCACGGGGACAGAGCTTGTGACTTTCACCGGGCACCTTAATGCGGTCAGTTATGCGGCCTGGAGTCCAGATGATGAACGTATTGTCACCATTGACAGAGCTGCCGGTGAGACTACCGTATGGGACGCGCGCACAGGTATGGAGATTTTTTCTCCCAGCGAAGGACATACTCGACCAAGCACACAGACACGCGAAGATATCTGGCGCCTTATGGGGGACCAGACTTGGGGAATCAATCAAGCAACGTGGAGTCCTGATGGGATACGGCTGGTAACTGCGAGCGGGGATGGGACCGCGAAGGTATGGGATGAGGCAACCGGTCAAGAACTTCTTACCCTGGGCGAGCACTCCGACCGTGTTTTATACGCCGCGTGGGATGCGAATGGCACGCGGATTGTCACCACCAGCCGGGATCACACGGCCAAAGTATGGGATGCGAATACGGGGGATTTGCTTTTTACCCTGACCGGCCATACGGGGGATGTCAATAGCGCGGCCTGGAGTTCTGATGATGCCCGCATTGTGACCGCCGGTGCTGACGGGCATACCCGCATATATTTTGCGAGACCCGATGACCTGGCCGCGTTTGCTTGTACGCGCATCGGACGTAATCTGACGCAAGCGGAATGGGAGCAGACTATGGGCCGTGACGTGCCCTATCGCAAGACGTGCCTTGACTTGCCGGTGGGGCGGTAAGGGAAAAGCAACCGCGAGCTTTAGCTCATAACGAATATGGAAAATCACATCACCGACACGCACTTTATAGACCTGGAAATCCACATCTCCCGGCAGCGGGAGGAAGGATACCCGGTGACCATCACCTTGAGCGGAGAGCAGGTGTTCACCGGCTCTCTCGCCGCCGATATCGCCCGGCGCGTACCCGACATTGACCCGGTCGTCAACGGCCAGCGGCTCTTCGCCGCCCTTTTGGCCGACCCGCCCCTGCGCGACGCCTGGAACCAGGCCCTCGGGAAATCACCGCAGCGCCGCATCCGGCTGTGCCTTGACGCCGATGCCCCAGAGTTGCATGCTTTGCCGTGGGAGTTGTTGTGGGGCGATAACACGATGTTATCAGCAAACGAGAATACCCCGTTCTCGCGCCACCTCCCTGTTTCCAAGCCCTGGGGTGGCGTGGTGGAAGAACGTCCCATTCGCGTGCTGGCCATGATTTCCAACCCCAGTGATCTGGACAACTACGACCTGCGGGCGCTGGATGTGCAGGAGGAACGGGCGCTTCTGGAAGCAGCGTTCGCGGAGCTGGATAAGAGTGAGATTCAGTTGGATGTCCTCGACGCACCGGCGACGCTGGCGCAGTTGGAGACCGCCCTGCACCACGGCTACCACATCCTCCACTTTGTGGGACACGGGATTTTTACCGATGAGCAACAAGCCGTACTCTACCTGCAGGATACAGAAGGAAACACCAAGGCGGTAAGCGATGAAAAACTCGTCGGTATGTTGGAACGTCAGCGGGTACAGCCCCACTTAGTTTTCTTAGCCGCATGCCAAAGCGCGGCGCGTTCGATGGCGGATGCCTTCCGGGGATTAGGGCCTAAATTGGTCAGGGCCGGCGTACCCGCTGTGGTGGCGATGCAGGAAAGTTTGGCAGTTGCAACAGCACAGAAGTTGAGCCAGAATTTTTATCAGCGTTTGGGCGAACATGGGATCGTGGACTGTGCCCTGAACAAGTCCCGCAGCGTACTGCTGACTGCGGGCAGGCCCGATGCTGCCGTGCCGGTGCTCTTTATGCGGCTCAAGGATGGGCAGTTGTGGCGACCCAACCCTTCGAGCCTAATGGAACGCAAGCCCTTTGAGCCGGAGACGATCTATATCCCCGCCGGCCCGTTTCTGATGGGCAGCCTGGCAGGGGAAGGTGTGCCCGATGCGGAAACGCCGCAGCACAAGGGTGCCCTGCCCGCCTACCGGATCGGCAAATATCCGGTGACCAACGCGCAGTACGCCGAGTTTCTCAGACGTGAGAAAGGCCAGGACGCGCCGCGCAGAGCTGGTTGGTTCAACCGTAACCCCCCTGCTGACCGGCTTGATCACCCTGTGACGGGTGTAAGCTGGCATGATGCCGTAGCTTATTGTGTCTGGCTCAGCAAGGAAACCGGCCGACATTATCGCCTTCCCGGCGAGGCAGAGTGGGAAAAGGCCGCGCGGGGCACGGATGACCGCCGCTATCCCTGGGGCGATGTTTGGGATGACCGCTGCGCTCATGTGGGCGGAACGGGAACGACAGCAGTGGGCTCTCATCCAGCGGGGAGCAGCCCTTTCGGTTGTCAGGATATGCTCGGCAATGTAGAAGAGTGGACACAAACCTTGTGGGGGAACCAATGGACTTTGCCAGAGTTTGGCTATCCCTTCGACAGCCATGACGGCAGAGAATTGATCACGACCGACGACCTTCCGGCTCTGGGTAAGGTTATCTGTCGCGGGGGTTCGTATCAATCAGAAGTTGGCGCAGCCTATTGCGCGCTGCGCGGGTGCGCAGATCCTCATAGCAGGATCGCCTGGCGAGGGTTTCGTGTCGTGATGGAGGGATGAGCCTATGGTTAACGTCAGGCTGTTGTCCTCTGGTCAAGGTCAAATGGTGGACTTGATCAGGGACGGGAGGTTGTTGCCCATCATCAGCGGGGATGCCCTGGAGGATATTGTTTTGCAGGGCCACGAGGCGCTCGTCATCCACTATGCGCAAGAGATTGGCTACCCTTTGCAGGACCGGACGGAGCTTGACAAGATGATCAAATACCGGAGCCTGAGCCAGGAACTGAAGGATAACGCCGCCAAGACAGAGTATCTGGACGTCGTGGCTACTTACCTAAGAGACCTGGCGACCAGGTCCGGTATCCCAGAGCGGGTCATCACAGAGGCCAGCGCACAGGCTGCCGGCCTCAAAGTGTCTGATTTTGCCAAACTCTTGGGTTTCCCTCACCTCGGGGAAGGCGCTACGAATCCTCTCGAGATCCTGGCCAATCTGCCGCTGCCGATTTTCGTCACGACAACGCCATATATGTTCATCGAGGAAGCCTTGCGGCATGCGGGAAAGAAACCGGAGACTGAGTTTTGCCGGTGGCACCCTGGACTCGATAGCGCTGCTTCGGTATTCACTTCAGGGGATTATCAGCCCAATGACAAGCGACCGCTGGTCTATCACTTGTATGGACTTGACCAGTACGAGGACTCGTTGGTCCTCACCGAAGACGATTATCTTGACTTTTTGATAGCGGTATCTCAGAGCCGGGGCAAAGATATAGACCCGTTGCATGACGTCGTCAAGGGGGCGCTCCAGTCAAAGGCCCTGCTGCTGCTGGGGTTTAGCCTGGTTTCTTGGTCGTTCCGGGTGCTCTACCGGGTGCTGATCAAACCCATGCCTGACAGTATTTACCAACGCTATTGCTGTCTACAGCTTGTCCCTAATCAAGACGAGCGGCGTTATTATGAAAGCTATCTACGTAAGGAAGCGCGTTTTGACAAAGTCTATTGGAAAGATATCGAAGCCTTTTGTCGGGAGGATCTGCCCGTAGAGGTTTGAGGTTGGGGGATGACAATGAGTGAATATACTGGCAATCCTTATGTTGGACCGCAGACTTTTACGGAGGCCCAAAGTCACTTGTTCTTTGGCCGCGAGCGCGAGGCGAGCGCGCTGTTTGCGCGGGTGCTATCGGAAAGGCTAGTGCTGTTCTATGCCCAATCCGGCGCCGGCAAGAGTTCGCTGGTCAATGCCTGTTTGATTCCCCGCTTGCGCGCGTCTGGCTATGCCGTGTTGCCCGTGGGCCGGGTGAGTGGCGCGTTGCTCGCAAGCGTGACAGACGTTGACAACATTTACCTTTTCAACCTGATGCTCAACCTCGACAACTCGGGCCGGGCGCCTGATCGTTTTGCGCGGATGCACCTTGACCATTTTTTGGCCAGGTTGAACAGCGATGACGGCCGACGCTATTGGTATGCGAACCCTGTTGCACCAGCGCAACATACCGAACCCCCAACGCCTTCCACCATACCCTATCTCTTGATCGTTGATCAATTTGAAGAGATCTTCACGCACCATCCTGACCGCTGGCAGGATCGAGAGAACTTTTTCCGGCAGCTCAACCAAGCCCTGGCCAGCGATCCCTTGCTACGGGTGCTGTTAGTCTTGCGCGAAGATTATGTGGCTACCCTCGACCCGTATGCACCATTGCTGGATGATAGGCTGCGCGCACGTTTTTATATGCAGTGTATGGAGGCCGAGGCCGCGCTGCAGGCTATTGAAAAGCCGGCCGAAAAATATGGTCGTTCCTTTGCCCCTGGAGTGGCACAGAATCTGGTCGAGAACCTGCGCCAGGTCCGTGTATATGGTCAGACGGAAGCCGGCACCGGCCAGTTCGTCGAGCTGGTGCAATTACAGGTAGTCTGTTACCAGCTTTGGGAGGAAGCGCAAGCGCGCGGTGCAAACGGACGCACTGCGTCCACCATTACTCAGGCCGATTTTCCCGTGGGCTATATTGACCAGGCTCTTATCCAATTCTACGAAGATGCCTTACGCAACGTGGTTGAAAAGGTGGATTTGCCTGAGGATCAAGTGCGCGACTGGTTCGAAAACAAGCTGATCACCGAGGGTAGCACGCGGGCCATCGTCTTTCAGGGCGAGGACACGGGTGGCCTGTCTAACGCGGCCGCTGACTTGCTCTTAGACCAGCACGTGCTGCGCAGCGAGACCCGCGCGGGAGGCCGTTGGGTCGAGTTAGTCCACGACCGCCTGATGACCCCCATTGCCCAGGCCAACGCCGCCTGGTGGCAGGCGCACCCGCTGATCCAGGCCGCACGGGAGTGGAAGTACACAGAGATGCCGGAGAACAAGCTCTACCAAGGCGAGCAGTTGGCGGCAGCCTGGAACGATCCCGACGCCAAAGTGGCGTTGGTACGCTCGTTTCTGCACGCTGGGCAACGGGCCCAGGAGGAACGTGAGGCCGCAATCCGCACCGAAGAGCAATCGCACGCTAACTACCGACTTCGCTGGCTGGTGGCCGCACTCGCTTTCTTCTTTGTCCTGGCAGTTGGTGCGGCCATTGTCGCCGCTTTGATGCAGATGTTGCAGGCCAAACAGCTATCTCGCGTTGCCCGCTCCATGGAACTGGCCGCGTACGCGCAAGCCGCCGATGACCCGACGGGCAGCCTGAACCTGATGCTGGCCCGTGAAGCCGCGTTGACCACCTGGCACACGGATACTTTCGTGACCAACGAAGCCCTTGCCGCGCTGAACTTTGCCGTCTTCAACGCACGACAACTACCCCGGCGTATAACGCTGCCACTGGCGAGTCATAGCGGTTATGTCTGGTCGGTGGCGTATAGCCCGGACGGGAAGCAGATCGTGAGTGGGAGTGCGGACGGGATGGTGCGGGTGTGGAATGCGGAGACGGGCGTAAAAGTGCGCCAATTGGCCGGGCACAGCGGTCCTATCTTGGCAGTTACCTACAGTCCGGATGGCACGCGCATCGCCAGCGGGGGGGAGGATCGGACGGTGCAGGTGTGGGACGCACAAAGCGGGGCCGAACTGCTTAAGGTGACCGGCCACAGCCATTATGTCATGTCGGTGGCGTACTCGCCCGACGGCAAGCGCATTGCCAGCGGGAGTGCAGACCAGACAGTACGGGTGTGGGATGCGCAGAGCGGCACGGAGATGCAGCAGTTGCGCGGGCATACCGGGGCTGTCTTTTCGGTGGCGTACTCACCCGACGGCACGCGCATCGCCAGCGGGGGTGCGGACCAGACGGTGCGGGTGTGGGATGCGCAGAGCGGAACCGAACTGCGCCAGTTCACCGGGCATACCGATTCTGTCTTGGCAGTGGCCTATAGCCCTGATGGGACGCAGATCGTGAGCGGGAGTGCAGATGGGATGGTAGGGGTATGGAATGCGGAAACTGACGCAGAGGTGCACAAATTGACCGGGCATAGCGGTTATGTTTGGTCGGTGGCCTATAGCCCGGACGGGAAACAGATCGTGAGTGGGGGTGCAGACTGGACGATGCGGGTATGGGATGCACAGAGAGCGACCGAACTGCAGCGGTTGACCGGCCATACAGATTTGGTCTTGTCGGTGGCGTATTCGCCCGACGGCATGCGCATCGTCAGCGGCAGTGCGGACCAGACTCTACTGCTGTGGTATGTGGATATTGAATACTTGCTGAAAATGGCGGATTCGCTTATCCAACGCGATCCACCCGCCTTTGACAACGCCGAACGCGCCCGTTATGGCTTCGGCGAGTAGGCCGCGCGGGAGCATTGAGTTCGGTAGACAGCATGATGGTGGACGATAGACGGTAGACGGGGCTTGGTCTTTTAAATCTTGTCAATCCTGTTCATCCTGTCGATTTGCTAACAGTCAAAGGAAGGGAACCTATGAGCACAGAATACGTATCCTTTAACGGTATCAACGGTGCAACCGGCGAGTACTTGTTCGACCCGCTGACACCCCAGCAGATTTCCCAGGTGGTTCAGGGCGAGAAGCTGGATGATTATCACGTCAAGGAGCTCAAGCTGCGGCACGAACGCGATGACCCGGATCAATTGGGCATTGCCGCAGATGCCCGGAACCTGGCTGAGACCGGCTGGGGCGTTATCTTTGCCTACAAGGATACCGACGAACACAAAAAGCACATCCGTGAGATCAAAGGGGCGCTCGGTGAGTTGCTGGCGCACCGGCGGGCGCAAGCGACGCAAAGACACGCGCACTACTACAGGGAGTACATTGGCAAGGAAGATGGCTATCGGCCAGGCGAGTCCAAGCTCGCGTTCCTGGAACGCCACGGCGTAGGTCCCGGCCCGGCAGACCCCGACAAAATGCCCTACTACCTGCTTATCGTCGGCGATCCGGAGACGATACCCTATCGCTTCCAGTACCAACTCGACGTGCAATATGCGGTGGGCCGTATCCACTTTGACACGGTACAGGAATATGCCCAGTACGCGTGCAGCGTGGTTGAAGCCGAGACGCATCCGCCGTTGCCCCGCCAGGCCGCGTTCTTCGGCGCGCGCAACCCCGATGACCGGGCGACCCAGCGCAGCGCAGATGAACTGGTCGCGCCACTGGCCCAACATTTCAATGGCCTGGTCGAGGGCCAGCCAGACTGGGATGTACGGACGTTGCTCGGGGATGATGCTAAGAAAGAACGCCTGGCCCGTTTACTGGGCGGTGACGAGACCCCCTCCTTCCTCTTTAGCGCCAGCCATGGCATAGGTTTTCTCAACGGCGATCCGCGCCAGTTGCCGCATCAGGGAGCGCCGTTGTGCCAGAATTGGCCCGGCCCGCTGGATTGGAACGGCGCCATCCCGCAGGATTTCTACTTCGCCGCGGATGATGTCGGGAGCGACGCCCGGCTGCTGGGTCTGTTAGCCTTCTTTTTTACCTGTTACGGCGCGGGTACACCCCGCCTGGATGACTTTGCCCACCAGGCTTTCCGCGATCAGAAAGCCATTGCTCCGCACGCCTTCGTCGCACGCCTGCCGCAGCGGCTGTTGAGCCATCCCCAAGGGGGTGCACTGGCCGTGGTAGGCCATGTGGAGCGGGCCTGGAGTTGGTCCTT
Source organism: Anaerolineae bacterium (assembly GCA_016934645.1). Next base: position 10,681 of record JAFGSL010000490.1, on the reverse strand, counting down.
CCGCTGGAAAGACGCGGGACCGCAATTGACCGTCTTCGAAGCCGCGTTGAAATGGCTGATCAAAGGTTACCCGGTGGGCGCGGCAATGGAATTCTTCAACATGCGCTATGCTGGACTTTCCACTGAATTAACCGCCGAACTGGACAGGATCAAGAACGGCAAGCGCCCCGACGATATGGCGCTATCCAGCATGTGGACGGCCAACAACGACGCGCGCAGTTACGTCATCATCGGGGATCCAGCGGTGCGGCTGCGCGTGGGGGATACAGCCGTTGCAAAGGCACGCAGCACAATTGAAGCGATTTACGTGCCCTCACCCACCCTACCCCCGGTGGAACCAGCATCCCCTCCAAAAACAGGAATCGCGATAGAGGAGAACTCGGATCACATCACCGCGGAAGCAGAGACTGAACCTGCACCGGGGGATACACTCGGGGAAGCGGCAGAAAAAATCATCCAATACGTGACCGACATCGCCACCATGACAGTCGAGACAAAATACGTCGAAGTTGACGCGGATGGCGTTACAGACCTTGATCGCACTAGACCCATCGCGCTCACAACCATCAAGCTGGAGGGGGATTCGGAAACCATCATTCCCGTGCGTAAACAAGAGTCTGGCGGCTTTGTGGCAGACGCGGCGCTGCTCGACCTGCACCAGCGCAACGTGAGCGCCGCCATCGAGTACCGGACGCGTATGCTAGAGGCGCTGTTAAAGGGTTTGCGAAACGTGGAAAAGTAATAGCAGAATCGCGGCGCACAAAAGGACAGACAAATGGCAAATCGTAGCACTGACGAGAGCTTTATCGATCTGGAAATCCATATCGCGCAACGCCGGAACGTGGGCTATCCGGTGAATATCACGCTGGATAGCCAGCAGAATTTTCGTGGTAATCTCTCCCCCGACATCGTGGGACAGGTACTCAACATTGATCCAACGGTTAACGGCCAGCGACTCTTTGACACCCTCTTTGCCGACGATGCCTTGCGCGACGCCTGGAACCAAGCACTTGGGAAATCAACGCAGCGCCGTATCCGGCTATGGATTGACCCCGATGCCGTAGAGCTGCATCTCCTGCCGTGGGAGTTGTTGTGGGGGGACAACACAATGTTGTCGGCCAACGGCAGCACTCCGTTCTCGCGCTATCTTCCCTCTTCCAAGCCCTGGGGCGGTGTCGTGGAAGAACGTCCCATTCGGGTGCTGGCCGTGATTTCCAATCCTGATGATTTGAAGGAATACAATCTTCCCAAACTTAATGGGGAAAAAGAACGGGAAATCCTGGAGCGAGCATTCTCAGAGCTGGATGAGCGTGAGATTCAGGTGGAGTTTCTCGATGCGCCGGTGACGATGGAACGGCTGGAGGTCGCGCTGCACAAAGGCTATCACATCCTCCACTTTGTGGGACACGGGATCTTTAGTAAAGATCAGCAAGTAGCATCCCTCTATATGCAGAACGAAGAGGGAAACACTGAGACAGTAAGTGATCAATCATTTGCTGATATGTTGTCACGCCAGCAGGTGCAGCCCCGCTTAGTCTTCTTGGCCGCGTGCCAGAGCGCGGCTCGTTCGACGACGGACACGTTCCTGGGATTAGGTCCTAAGTTGGTCGAAGCTGGTATGCCCGCAGTAGTGGCGATGCAAGAAAGTGTGACGGTTGCAACGGCGCGCAAGCTGAGCCAGGTCTTTTACCAGCGATTGGTCGAACATGGGATCGTGGACTGCGCCATAAACGAGGCCCGCAGCGTGTTGCTGACCGCGGGCCGGCCCGATGCCACCGTGCCGGTGCTTTTTATGCGGCTTAAGGATGGGCAGTTGTGGCAATTCAACGCCAAGGACAGCAACATGCGTCCTATTGTTGATCGTATTGTTGTAGGTGGAATCTTGTTGGCTATTTTGCTATACTTGGGTCTGGCAAAGATGTTGGGGTGGCAACCTTTTCTGAACTGGCAGCAGGTTCCAGATTCACCGAGAGAAAGCCTTTCGGTGCTTACCGTTGCGGGTGAGCAAATGTACGTAGGAAGCTATGATTACGGCATAGCGCGAAGCGATACCCAAGGGAACTGGTCGGATTGGCTGCGTGAGGGTTTGCCCACAGTGGAAACACCGGGTATATTGATCGACCCCGAATCAAATGTACCTGTAATTGAAGCACTCAAAATAAGCCCAGAGCCGTTAACGCAAACCTATGCCTTGGTGCGCGACTATGGCCTTTTTTACCTTCAGGATGGAAACAACAAATGGATGCCCATCGGAGCAGGGCAAGTCCCCACCTCAACCCAACATCTCGACGTAAAAGACCAAATCATACTCATAGCTACCGAACAAGGAGAAGTGTTTGGCAGTCAAAACGGGGGCCAGACATGGCAAGAGCTAAGCGGCGAGAATGGCCTGCCGGCAGGCACATGGACAGCCGTGCGTTTTGATCCAGCAGGTGTTCCCTATCTTGGGGGTGAAAACGGGTTGTACAGCGGCGCAGGGATATTCCCATGGAAATGGAGCAAAGTGTGGACACAGCCAGTACGGTACATAGAGTTTGGCATGGACCAGCGTTTGTATGTGGCCTGTGGCTGGCCACGAGCCATATATGCTGCCTGCTATACGCCAGAGCTTGGGTGGACGCCACTAATCGATCTGGGAGGCGAGCAATCGGTAGATAATATCATTACTGCACTGGCTACTCATCCGGAGGATCCCAATAGATTTTACATCGGGACGATCAAGTATGTCTATGAATTAACTTGTAATGGAAGAAAACGAAATCTGGGTTCTAGCGGCGATGGCGTGAGTGGACTCGCCGTTCTTCCAACCACCGAGGATAGATATAGACTTATCCAAACCAATTGGGACGGTCTCTATCAACGTACTATCAAATAGCATGTATCAGACCTGGTCTGCACTGAATTATGAAAGGGGAAAAGATGCGTATTATAAAAAATCGCCTTAGGGAAGAATTGGTTCGATGGCCTAGGGGGGAGGTATACATACCCGTGAGTTCAAGTATTGCGAGTATATTGCCTCCCAGACCGCTTCCTCCTGAGCTAGACTGGAAAATAGTTCCATTCAAGCCGCCTGCACCTGTAGAGGTCTACAAAGCTCTCCAGTCTTTCTATCAAAAGCGGCCATATTCAACCTGGTTTCATCCTCTTACCGGTCTACCGGCATATCTCTATGGCCATTTACAGGACCCATTGCTACATCCCACGAGTGAGCAACTTCAAGCCGTAGAAACATTTCTACAAGAACATGAACTGCTGTTGGCCGGAGTGACAGGCAAGGTCAGATTATCGCGTATCAGCGAGAGTCGTTGGAAGGATGATGACACGTACCAGGTTATATTTTCACAAACCAACCAAGCTGGAGTGCCCGTGTACGGTTGTGGTATAGGTTGCAATCTAACACCCGACGAGCTAACGTTCGTCGCCAATACACTCCACCCGATCCGGTCCAGCAACATTGACAGCCTGGAATGGCCACTCACCTGGCTTGATTGGGAAGAGAAATTGGCTCCGATCACTTTGCCGGGGTCTGGACATCGGATCGATCCGCAAAGATTTGTATCGCCTCCTGTGCTGCGCGAAGAATCGCGCAAACAAGGATGGCCAGTGGACCGCTGGATTCTGCCCTATCTACCTCCTGGTGAAACAGAAGGCATGTATCGCCCGGTGTGGAGAACGGTGATTACAGACCAGGAAGGGCAAAACTGGTTGACGCTGATAGATGCACTCGATATGCAAGTATTGTATATTGAATCAACCATAGTGGAAAAGCAAGTAAGCGCTGAACTCTTTGAAAGCACACAGGACGCTTTGAGTATTGCCGTGAGCAACAAAGTTTTGAATTATGGTTGGGGAAACGGTAAGATGGCGAATGCCAATCACGTACATTTTGTCAATCCTAGTGTAGGCAACTCGCGCTTTGTCGAACCTGACGATGCCGCCGTACCATCTGACTTGCGCCATTTGAGTGCAACGGTCTTTTACCACCTACAACAGGCTCAAAGAGCCTTTCTTGGTTTGGGCTGGTTTAATTGGCTAGTAGATGCTCCTAACAACACAAACCCTTTCCAAGACATTGATGTGAGTCTAAGCGACGCAGCTGGTTCGGCATGTTACGAAGCGGCGACTAATCAAATCAGATTGTATGCAGGAACTCCAAACGCAGCTGCCCCCGTTATCGAACCAGGTTTTGATTGCGAGGTCATCTATCACGAGTTTACACACGCTATGAACCGCTATTTTAACCCTCAGGTATTTCAAACGAGCACAACATCATTTACTCGCGAGCTAGACGAAGGGCTTGCATTCTACTTTGCCTGCGCATGGACCGGAAATTCACAATGGGCCGAGTATGCCTATCAAAAGTGGATAGACAACAACAACCAATCACTGCGTGACCTTGATCAGGGTTGCCAGTGTCCGGAAGAGGCCAGGAATGCTAGTTTGAGTGATCCATCTGGCAATCCCGATCAAACAGTGGGTTTATGGTGGGGAAAAGTGTTCTGGGCTATTGCTCAACATCTAGGAGTAAACTGGTGCAACCGTCTGTTGATCAAGGCACTCAAGTCGCTGCCCGGCCCTTTAGCCGCAGGAAGAGTGTTTGCTCAAGCGCTGGTGGCGCATGCCGGTGGACATGAACAAGAGGTTCAAAATGTCTTGGATTGTTTCTGTGCATTCAACAGCTAAAAGTATGGAGGGTCATGATGCATAAAATGTGGATGTCCGGCTGTTTCGTCTTGCTGGTTTTGTTAGTTGGGTGTTGCCCAACCACTACACCACCAACTCCTACTCTGGCACCAACCGCTACACCACCAACTCTTACTCTAACGCCAACTCCTGAACCATTTATCCCATCTTACCACTGGATTGGGACCAGCAGTGACTCATTGCTATCGCGAAAAGGAATGGCCGATACCGACCAGTTCTTTCCCATTAGCAAACGAGAAATCGTCATCGCCCCATTGTACGAGTTTGTTGAAGACCCACCGGGGATTAAGCTATGTCCATTCCCGCTCGACCTGACCGGCACGGTTCGGGTGGCTTTAGCTCGTTATGTGTCAAACATTTCCCAGCCGGATCTGCCGAGTGCAACTCAGTCTATCACCTGGATTGTTGTCATTCCGGACAACGGCAAACAAGATGTGTCAACTTGGCAAGAGGGTGTCTCAGATGAACCTGCCGACAATATGATGAGTTCATTGGTGCTTGAGCGGGCAATTAGCCAGGTTATCCCTTTTACCAACGATCAAACAAGTTTCCAAACCAGTTTGAATTCGTTAGTCGATGTTCTCTCGGCTCAAGGCGATCCCAGCACCGGCGCGGGTTTATGGGTCGATTCTCTATTGGTAGAACAAACAGATGGGGCAGGTAACAAGAGCTGGATTTTGTATGAGTTCGCTGTGCCTCCTGATGCACCAGCAGGTCCGGATAAAGATACCACCTATTGTTGTCAATGGCTCGGTTGCGGTTATGCATCTGGATGGTGGGCATACAAGTGCTGGGTGTATGGGTGTGCAGGTGTATGTACCGTCCAGTAATTGCTTTATGCAGATGAAGCTTTCCAAAAAGCGGGATTTTGGGGAAAATCCCGCTTTTTGGATTGCAATTCCTACCACGCCCAAGCGATGTCCAACTCGTGGAGTTTACCCTCCGTGGGGACGCCGGTCTGCGGATCCCAGCCCATCATCCCGTAGAACAGGGTGATGGCCTCATCAAGAACTTCGGATGTCACCGGCTTCTCGTTGACCGTGCCGCTGACGTGATAGTCGGCCATCCGCGCGGGCAGCGTATCATCCCCGCGAGTCAGCCCCTCACGTAGATTGAAGAGCCGGGCCATCGTCACGCCGCGCTCCCCAACCTTGAGAAGCTCCCACTTGCTCACCCGCCAGCCGGTGATCGTGCGCACCATCTCAATGACCTCATCGTCCGACCATGGGACAAACATGCACAACCCCAGGCTGTTCTTCAGCCACTGCCAGTTGGCGGTGTTGGTGTAGGCCCGCACCTTGGCAGCGTTCAGCACCGTAGGCGGGATCGGCTCGTAGACGCCCACATTATACGCCCCCTCCCCTACCGGATCGCGGGCAAAGGCATCATCCCAGATGTTGTGCATGTGATCGGCGCCGGTAGGCGAGACGGCGTAACCGAGCGCCTGCCCATGCCGCGTGCGACCTTCGTGCATCGGGAAGGGTTGTCCCTTGACGTTGATGGCATATGCCTCCGCTCCCCGGCCGATTTTCTGCGCTGCCAACGTCGAGCCTTCGGCCAACAAGTCACCCAGACCCTCACGCTCACCAATCTGCCGGACCATCTCGACCATCGCCAACCCATTACCGAAGCGCAGTTCGAGGCCACCTGTATCCTTCACGCTGAGCAGTTCGTTCTCAAAGCACTCCATGGCAAACGAGATCGCCATGCCGGTGGCAATCGTATCGAGGCTGTAGGCGTTGCATAGTTCGTTAGCCTTCGCGACGGCACGCAGGTCGTCTACGCCGCAGTTGGAGCCGAGTGCGCCTAACGTCTCATACTCGGGTCCACCATAAACCGGATCGACGTCGTACTCGTCGTCGTGGACTTCGACCACGCGCTTGCAACGGATCGGACAGGCGTAACAACCGCCGCGATCCACCAGGATCGTGTCGCGCATCGCCTCGCCGCCGATCTTCTCCGCGCCTTCGAACTGTCCGTCCTGGAAATTGCGCGTGGGCAGCGCACCCACCTGGCTCAGCCCTGTGAGACCACCGGCAGTGCCGAGTTCGTGCATCCCCCAGGCTTTTTCTTTCCAGGTATCGGTCATGGACTTAGCCAAGGCCTTGACACCATCATTGTCAGCGACAGGGATCATCGTCCGCCCAAGTGCCGCCACACATTTGAGATTTTTGGACCCCATTACCGCGCCCAGGCCAGTGCGCCCGGCAGCGTGTTTGAGATCGTTGACGATGCAGGCAAAGCGCACTTGTTTCTCGCCGCCCGGACCGATCATCGCCAGGCGCGCGTTTTTTGCGCCCAATTCCGCGCGCACCGCTTCCTGGCAATCCGCTGTCATCATCCCCCACAGGTGATCCGCCGGGCGGATTTCGACCTCACCATCGTGTAACCACAGGTAGACGGGCGATTCGGCTTTGCCACGCACGACGACCGCATCGAAGCCCGCGCGCCGCATCTCCGCGCCGAAGAAGCCGCCCACGTCGGCCTCGCCGTAGCCACCGGTCAGTGGTGATTTGCCGCCCACCGCGCTGCGCCCGGAACCGGCAATCGGTACCCCGGTGACCGGTCCAGCAGCGAAAACCAGCAGGTTATCGGGACCAAGCGGATCGACATTGGCAGGCATCTCCTTGAGAAGATAGTAGCCAATGAAACCGTTCGCGCCGAGATAGCGCCGGTAGAAAGGCTCCGGCGGCGTCTCGACTGCAATGGTGCCGGTCGTCAGGTCAACTTTCAGTATTTTCCCAGTATAGCCGTTCATTTTGTACCTCCCCAGTAAACGATTGGTAATTTGGTAATCGGTGATGAGTAACGAGTTATGAGTTGCGAGTTATGTGTAATGAGTGATCAGTCTGCATCTACTTCACTCTTTACTCTTTACCCTAGCAACGTGCCACCCTCGTCTGATTGCTTCTGCTCTTTGCCCCAGTCGATATCCTCATCGTCGATACTGTGCGTTTTGCGCCATTCCTCGAAATCCGCCACGATTTCATCCGTCCACTTGGTATCCATCTGGCTGGAGTTATAGATGCCCTCACGCAGTCGCTGGTGGCTGAAACGCTCGCGCATATGCGTGCGCTCTGAGTGTTCGACCACCTCCTCGGCCAAATGCGGCGGGATAAAGAGGATGCCCGTCATCGTGCCCAGGACGACGTCACCCGGCATGCAGGTCGCCACGCCGACACGACACGGAACGTTCAGCCCGGTCAATGTCACATTGCGGATCGGTGTGGGGTCCATCCCCTTACAGAACGTGGCGAAGTCGTCGATTTCGTAGATCTGCTGCGCGTCGCGGATGCCGCCGTAGATGACCTGCCCGCGCTTGGTGCGCGTGGCGATAGCCGTGGAGAGATTCGCGCCGGAGTACGTGCCCTCGTAGACCTTGCCGAACAGATCGATGACGATGACGTCGTCTTTGACCAGGGTCTCGATGACCCAGGAGTTCATCGCACCGATGCGGCCTTCGACCTCGTGGCCATAGTCCATCAAGCCGTCATGCAGATCCGGGCGATGCGGGACGAAAACGCCCGTCACAGCGCGCCCCACGAGCACCCGGTCGGGATGCAGGCGGGTCCAATTGCCTTCAAACTGAAAATGATAGCCGTGCTGCCACAGCACAGACCAGGCCTCTTCGGTCACGACGCGTTGCATGCGGCGCAGGATATCGTCCGGCACACGCGGACGACCATCGGGGAAACGCTCCCCCTTCCACAATGGCGTCAATTGAATAATGTCCTCACGGTTGTTGAATTTCATTGTTAGGATTCTCCTTAAACTGGATACTGGATACTGGATACTGGTTGTTGGATGCTGGATACTGGATGCTCAATACTGGATGTTGGATGCTGGAAACTGGATATAGAGGTAAGGTATTGGTCTGCTGACCTCTCACTCACACCCATACGCCCATACGCCCATACTCCCACACTCATCCATTCCCCGTTGCACCAAAAACGTCGAGGTAATGGCCGCAGCGCTCCTTGAACGATTCGACTGCGACCCTTCCAAAAGCAAAGTAGTGCATGTTATCCTCCGCACGCGCAGCCTCGGTGAGACGGCGAGCGGTGGTGACGAAAAGATCGGTTGCCACATTGACTTTGGCGATGCCGGCGGCGATGGCGTCGCGGAACTGCGCATCGGAGCAACCAGAACCGCCGTGCAGCGAAAGGGGAATATCCACCCGCGAACGAATCTCGCGGAGCAGATCTAGGTCAAGCTGCGGCTCTCCGGCGTAAAGGCCATGCGCAGTACCGATAGCAACCGCAAGGATGTCCACACCTGTCTCTGCCACAAAGCGCTCCACGTCGTCGGGATCGGTGAAGCCCTTGCGCTGCGCGCCGAATTCCTGGTACTCGCTACCCGATCCCACGTGACCTAACTCGGCTTCGACGGCCGCGCCGACCGCGTGTGCCGCGCGCACAACGGCGAGGGTATTGGCAACGTTTTCCTCGAACGGCAACTTGGAGCCATCGTACATCACGTCCGTGAAACCAAATGAGATGGCTTTGATGCAGTGCTCGAAACTGCCGCCGTGATCCAACATCAACGACACTGGCACGCTTGCTGCTTCTGCACGTGTGCGGATGTAACCGGCAAATGCGCGTGCGTTGGGCCGTTCAAGCGCCCCCGCGTAGATAGCGATCATCGCCGGAGCCTTTTTTTCCTCCAACGCGGCGAACATCCCATCGATGCTGTACATATCGGCCGTATCGAAGAGGGGCAGCGCGTAATGATGCTGCTGCGCTCGTTTGAGATGCGGAAAAATTGAAACGAATGGCATAGATGATTTACTCTCCTTATGTGAAATGTATAGTATGCTATTCTATAGTGACTCCGCGTTCCTGCAAGAACGCCATCACCGCGTCGAATCGTGGAATCCCCGCGCGTCCGCCCAACTGCATACATTTGAGCGCCGACACGGCGGTCGAGAAGAGCGCGATTTGCTGCAATGACCATCCGTGCAATAGGCCGACGATGTACGCGCCGTGGAACACGTCTCCCGCGCCAGTCGTATCGATGACGTCCACGGGGAAGGCCGGGGTATGGAATTGCTCCTCCGCCGTGATCGTGTAGCTACCATCGGCACCCTCGGTCTGCACAAAGATGCGTGGTCCCAGCGCTAGAATGGCCGCACCAGCCTCATAGATATCGTCGATGCCGGTCAGGCCACGCGCAAAGCCCGACCCGCTGATGAGAATGTCAACATGCGGAATCAGCCGGTGCAGGTGCTCTCCCACCAATCCATCGGTCTTGTGACCGTCCAGCACTACCGTCTTGCCCGCGGCTTGCATCCACTGCGCGGCCTGGAGCGCTGCTGCGTTGTGAAAACCGTCCAGGTGCAGATAATCCGCAGCCGTGATGTCGTCACGATCCAGCTCCTCCGGGCGGATCTGCTCATTGCCCCAACGCTGTATTCCCGAAAAGATGCGCTCGCCCGTCTCCGCATGGATGTTGACGACAACCACTTGATCTTCCGGGGCGTCGCGGTAGACCATACAACTCAAATCGATGCCGCACTCGCGCATCGAGCGCAACTTAAACTCGGCGGAAACGTCGTTGCCGGCAGTGCCGATGAAGCCCACACGCGCGCCCAATTTGGCCGCGGCTACCATCGCCGTCCCCACCGGTCCACCGCCGTCAAAGCCAAACGCGCTAATTCGCGTACCGTGCTCCCACGTTGGCAAATCTTTGCAACGGATCAACACATCCAGTGTACACATTCCCAGACCGATAATCCTTAACCCGTTCACCAGTGTCTTACCCCAGAATGAAGAATTGCAGAAACGCCTTGATTATAAGCGATTTTCACACTTTGACCTCTTCGCAACACTGCGTTATACTATGAGTAGCCAACATAGATAGGCTAGGCTGGCGTCCGCTCTGGCGCGCACCATTCATACATATATCATACCCAATAAGGGAATTTGGTTAAAATGGAACAAGGATATTTTTACCACTATAGGCTAGGAATGCAAAAGCT
>JAFGSL010000489.1 GCA_016934645.1 Anaerolineae bacterium | reverse complement strand
CTAACAGTCACCGTCACCCCATCACTGGAGATGAGCGCCATCCAGTCCCAGGGGATGGCCGACTCGTAACCGTGCTCGTCCACAGGCAAGCACCATTCGATGCCGCCCACTGCCATCCACCACTCCTGTTCCGGCGGCCCCCAGTGCGTCGGTTTGATAACGGAATTCTGGTAGAGATGATTCTGTCCGGTTGCTTTATCGATAAGCTGATAGACCCGCCCACCCAATTCAGGCAAGACCGTGACGATTAGATAGTCGTTCTCCATCACCAAAAGCTCATAATCTTGCGGGACGGGGGTCGGGTTGGCGGCATTGTAACTGACCCAGTCTAGCTTGGGATAGGTTATGTTGTACGTGGCGTTGTAGGCGTCGTAGAGATAGTCCGCGTAGGGATACGTGAGAATGGTGATCGTGGTGGTGTAGAAAATGGTTGCGTTCAGGTTTCTAGCCCTTGCGGAGGTGGGCGAACGATGTTCGCCCAAGCCTTCGCCAGGGTTCGGATGCAGAATGCTGAGGACGATGAGGAATAGAGGTACGAGCATAAGGCGCACAAAGCATTTTTTTCTGTTACTCATACATTGAAACCTCCTGGTTTACTCAATTACCGGTTCGATGCCGCAAACTTCCAGCTTTTACTTCGTAACTCTCGGTTCGTTCATTTTTAGGGTGGGTTAGCAGAATGCAGTGTGAGCCGAAGGTTTTTTCGCTCATGCCGCTAGCTTACTACATTTTCAGAATCTCGCCGCTAAATGAGCGAACTGAGAGTTGGATGATTAGGATACACGAGGAATCCAAACTCGAAGATTGGCAGCAAAAAGGGGCTGCGCTGTAAACCTGCGCAACCCCTTGTGTGCTCCTCGGGTAGGACTCGAACCTACAACCAACCGGTTAACAGCCGGCCGCTCTGCCAATTGAGCTACCGAGGATCAACAGGCATCATTATACGCACAACCTCAATTTCGTCAAGGTGCATGCACGGCGTATACGTGAACACTAGCAGCTTGTCGGAGAGATTGAGAAACCCGGTTTTTAGGCCGAAAAGCGACCATTTTTGCAGCAAAAACACCTCGGTAAACGACCAAAAACCGGGTTTCTGACACGCGAATTGTTCTCTCCGACAGACTGCTAGGATCGATTTGGACGACGAGTAAGCGTAGAGTGCTTGCGCATTTATCCCTTCATTTTATACTGCTCCCATCACTCTCTTTTCAATCTCATCTTCTGGCTTTCAATTGTTTGGAGAAATTAAGTCATTTCAAGGGGTGCGACACAGATGAATGATAGAATGCAGAAAACTACCACCAACTGGTTTCCCTGGGATTACTTCATTGTCACTTTTGGATTCACGTGGCTGTGCTGGCTCCCTGGGGTATTGGAGACCCAGGGGCTGCTGACACTACCTGTCCCGTGGGAAGTGTTTTTCTTACTCGGTATTTTTGGCCCGCTCGTCGGCGCGACGTGGGTGAACGTGCGCAGACATGGCTGGGCAGAGGTCGGCAAACTCCTGGCGCGGGTCACCGATGTGCGAATTGGCGCAAAATGGTGGCTTGTGATCCTGTTTATTCCGCTCATTATCTCTGCGCTTGCCTTCTTTGGCTACGGTCTGCTCGAAGGAAAAGCCGCAACGTTGATGGCATCAGTCAACCTCTGGATGATCATCCCGACCATTTTCATGATGATGCTGATCGGTGGCGGGCAAGAGGAATTTGGCTGGCGTGGCTATGCGCTGGATATCCTCCAGGAGCGCTGGGGGGCCTGGGGTGCGAGTCTCGTGTTGGGTTGTATCTGGGGGATCTGGCACCTTCCCCTGTTCTTTGTGCAGTACACGGGACAGTATTTCATGCCGATGTGGGTGTTTATGTTAGCCTCGCCGGCGCTCAGCATCGTGACGACCTGGGTCTACAACGGCGCGGGGAAGAAATTGTTCGCGGCGTGGCTGCTTCACGGCGTGATCAACACCGGCATGGATGTGTTCCCGCCGATTCAGAAGATGGTCGGTGCTAATCAGGGCGCCTTCCTGCTGGTTTGCGGGCTGTATTGGGTGTTGGCACTGATTGTGATTGTGTTGTCGGGCGGTCGTCGTCCGGCAAATGTAAGTGAGTAGCGATCGAACCAATCACTGAAGTCTTTATGAGCATAAAACACGCAAAACTTATCCGTAATCTGCTACTTTCCGCCATTTTGATGATCGGTGGATTGGGCAGCAGTGCTTGTGCCCCAAAGACGGCGTCCCCGGCATCATCACCGGCGGAACGTACACTGCTAAGCCTCGAAAAAGTCGACGACCATCCACTTTACGTGATGCATTACGAAGGCGCATACATTTCTGAAGATGAGAACGCCGGGCGTGACGCTTCCCTTGATGCCAGTCTACCTTCGTGGGCCTGCTCGCTGTTCGCCGCACTTGGCGATGCGGGCGCGATGGTCTACGGGCGCAACTTCGATTGGGAGCATAGCCCGGCGGTGTTGCTGTTCACCGCGCCGCCCGACGGCTATGCGTCGGTCTCGCTGGTGGACATCGCTTACCTGGGGTTTACGGCGGCAGAGGCGCGCGACTTGACCAAACTATCGCTCGACAAACGCCGCCCACTGCTGGATGCGCCATACTTGCCCTTTGATGGGATGAATGAGTACGGGCTGGCAATTGGGATGGCGGCCATCCCCGACAGTCCCATGCCTCACGATCCGGCCAAAAAGACCATCGGATCGCTTGGGATTATCCGCGAGATGCTGGATCACGCCCGCACGGTAGATGAGGCTATCACGGTGATGGGAGACTACAACGTGGACATGGGCGGTGGTCCTGCCATCCACTATTTGATCGCCGACGCGACGGGCAAGGCCGCGTTGGTTGAATTCTACGAGGGTGAGATGGTCGCCATCCCCAACGACACGGCCTGGCACCAGTCCACCAACTTCCTGCTCAGCGCCGTCACGACTGGCTCCCCGAAGAACCACTGTTGGCGCTACGACAAAATCGCGGAGCGTCTATGGCAAGCGGATGGGCGATTTTCCATGCCGGATGCCCTCGCGCTGCTATCGGATGTATCTCAATCCAGCACACAATGGTCGGTAGTCTACGGCATGTCGACGGGTGAGATCAGCATCGCGATGGGGCGTAACTACGATACAGTCCACACGTTCCGGCTACGACATATGAAGATAGAAGCAGAGTAGCGTCGTGTACGCTTACGGGGAATAAAACGTCGTGGGAATGAACACGCGCCAGGGCAGCACTTCGATGGTGTAGACGCGGTTGAGGTAGTCGCCACTCCAGCCACCGACGACGTAGAGCGACGTTTCGTGTGCTGTCAGCCCCAGGTTGCGCCACTCGCCGGCAATCGGCGTTTGGACGACCGCCCATGTGTCGGTTGAGGGATCGTAACGTTCGTTGAACCCCAGGTAAGCGTTCCACCCGCCGCCTATCGCGTACACCCGCCCGCCGATGGCGGCTAGACCCAGCCCGCCGCGCGGCAGGAGCATCGGCGCGCAGCTTTCCCAACGATTGTCTTCGGGGAGGTAAACTTCGCAGGTGGCCCATTCACGCTTGTCATCGTAGCCGCCCACGTAGAAGATGCGAATGTGGCCATTCGCGTCGACCAGAGGCGCTGCTGCGCCAAACCCCCGCGCTTCGGCTGGATGCGCAATTTCCGTCCAGGTGTTGCTAGTACCGTCGTAGACGTAACTCACGGCTTGATATGTGTTCCCGTCCCATCCACCGAAGAGATATGCTCGTCCGTTGTATCCCGCCAGCGCGTAGGCGCATAATGGTTGGGGCACTGGTGCGCCCTCGCTCCACGTGTCGCTCTGCGGGTCATAGAGATGGGTAACCGTCTGTGGGGTGCCGTTCTCATCGCACCCGCCGGGGACGAGCAAACGGTGAGGACTACCGTCCTTGTCAGGTAGGGCTACGATACTGACATTTGCCAGAGCTGCCGGGCGCGCTGCTCCACTCCGCCATAGCGCTGTGTTGATGTCGTAGATATCCAGCCGCCCGGTGGGGCCATCGTCTGCGCTACCGCCGACGACGTAGATGCTGTTACCCCATGCCACAACGCCCATCCGTGCCCGGCGCACCGGCAGAGGCGTTAGCTCCTCCCAATGCCCTCCACCGTTCTCTGCAGCAGCCGGGACGTCGGCAACGTGTATGGTTGAAGTCTGATCGACCAGACCGCTGGCAGTGGGAACGGCAGCCTGTCCCGCCGGCTGCCGGGGCAAGGCCAGCGCCACGAGCGCCAGGATCAGGCCGGCTGCCAGCGCCGCCCAACGTGTGCGCGGCCAGGGTGGCAGCATCGGTGCCTCCGGTTCAGTCTGAGCTTCTACTTCCTCTGAGACGTTTGCCTCGGCGCTGTCCGGTACGTCGGTGATGCCAGGGACAGTGATCCAGCCTTCTTGCATCGCCAGCACCGTCAACTCGGTGCGGGAGGACACGCCGGTCTTGGTGAAGATGTTGCGCAGGTGTACCTTGACGGTGTTAGGGCTGAGGTAAATGCGGACGGCGATCTCGCGGTTGGTCAGCCCGGCGGCGACCAGCTCCACGATCTCGATCTCGCGCTCGCTCAGCGGCTCCCCAGGTTCAGCGGGCATTCAGCACTCCTGGTTTGGGAAATTCTACGATCTCTTTGCCTGCCAGTTTGTCCTCCACGCGCTCGGCGATGATCTTCAGGTGTTCGGGGTAGTGGACAAAGTCCAGGTCATCGCCCGGCACGGTCAGCACGGGACACAGATCGAAGGTAGCCATCCACTCGTCGTAGAACTGCCCCAGGAGCGTTAAGTAGTCCGCAGAGACGCTGTTTTCAATCTCTCGTCCGCGCTGGCGGATGTGCGAGAGCAGCGTGGCAGGACTGGCCTTGATGTAGATGAGTAGCGCGGGGCGCGGCAGTGTTTCGATCACCAGCCCGTAGAGTCGCCGGTAGGCGTGGTAGTCGCGCTCAGTCATGTTGCCGAGATTGTACAGTGCCCGCGCAAAGATGTGGGCATCCTCGTAGATGCTGCGGTCGATAATGGCCGACTGCGGCAGCGCCATCAGTTGGCGGTGTTGTTCGGCACGATGCCCCAGGAAGAAGATTTGGAGGTGGAAGCTCCACGCGCGCATGTCGGCGTAGAAATCGGCCAGATATGGGTTGTTGTCCACCGACTCATAAGCGACTTGCCAGCCGAGTCGTGATCCTAGCCTCTCGGCCAGCGACGTTTTGCCAGCGCCAATATTCCCCGCGACTAAAACCAGATGTTTTGGCATGTAGGCTCCTACGGTCCACAAAAACGTAGATAGACGACGCGCCGCGTATCTGGACGCACCAAGGCCGCTTCACTCAGCCGGACACCGACCACCCAAAGGATGCGCCCATTGGCTTCGACCAGCGGCACGTAATCGCGCCACGAACGCGGTATCTTCGTGTTGATCAGCAAATCGCTCAAACGCACCGTGGCGTGGTGCATCCCCTGTGGCTGAAAGATGTCGCCGCGCTGCCGGGTGCGCAAGACAGCGACGCTGACGCCGTCACCAGCGTCGCTGGCTCCGCCAGCGCTTTCGCCCAGCGCACCGGCGTCCATCCATGCTACCAGGGGATTGCAGTTGTTGGTGATAGCTTCCAGGTTCCAATGCGGAGCTTCCTGAATATGCAAATGCCAGTCATTCGGTAGATCGATCTCAGCAGGTACGGGCAGGGGAATGGTGCTTCCCGGCACAAGCCAGGGGCTTTCCGGCGGCAGATGCGCCAGACTGCCGGTAACTTCCTCCTCACCAGCAATAGTGAGAGTTGCATAATCGATCGTCAAACGCAGTCCGTGGGGCAGGGTGGCCTGCGCGCCAGTCGTACCTTGCTGGGCAATTCGCACCGCATCTTCCACGTGGACAAAACTCACATCACGCAAAGAACGGCGCAGGTTGTACGCCGCGCGACGGATGATGGCCCGTTGGATGGCAAGCGGCTGCGCCCGCCAGCCTTCAAGGTTGAAAATCAGTAGATTGGGCGTGCTTTTGATCAGCAGTGTATCCCACGCCACTGACACGAACTCGTGTAGCAAATCATAGTCTGCGCGTACAACTTCAGCCAGGTGACGTAGGTTCTGCGCGAAGCCCGGGTTGATTTGCGCCAGATAGGGCAGTACCTTATGGCGCAGGCGATTGCGGAAAAAGGTCGTATCCAGGTTTGAGCGGTCGAAGCGAGTAGACAACTGTTGCTCCGCACAATAGGCCTCAATGTCGGCGCGCGGGGTGGAGAGCAGGGGGCGGATGAGCTTCATCTCCGGTACCGGTTTGGGACAAGGCGTGAGGAGGTGATAGTCGCGTAGTGGCGTGGCGGGCAGCATCCCGCGCAGCCCAGCCGCTCCAGCCCCCCGGAGCAAGTGCATCAACACCGTCTCGGATTGATCGTCGGCGTTGTGGCCTACTGCGATACGCAGTGCGCCGGTTTGCTGTGCCACCTGATGCAAAAAGGTGTAGCGGGCACGGCGCGCAGCTTCTTCCAGTGCGATTTTCTGTTCCGATGCAATCGCAGGCACATCGACGCGCTCGATGGTGCAGGGGAGTCCCCAGCCTTCGGCCAGTGTCGCGACAAAGTCGGCGTCGGCGTCGGCGTCCATGTCACGGATACCGTGATGGAGATGCGCGACGTGCAAGGTGAGGTCCAGCGGGCCGGTCAGGCGCTGCAGCACGTGCAACAACGTCACCGAATCTGGCCCGCCAGAGACGCCGACTACCACCCGCGCTCCGAGTTTCAGGAGGCGGTGGGTGTCGATGTAGTGTTGCACCTCGTGCAGTATATCCATTATGTCCTCAATTGCACGTATATCCGTTTCTTGACAGGATTAACAGGATTTTCAGGATTGGAAAAGGCTTGATCATCTCGCGGTATTGGTGCTCCTGTCTACCGTTTACCGTCTACTGCCTTAAATATTGATGATCGTGCCACAGTATTGGCATTCCACCTGCTTCATCCCCTTGTAGATGGGGGGGAGTGTGGCATTACATGAAGGACAGCGGGTGGGTAACTCGGCCTCGGGCTCGGCAGCTTCAGCTTCCGTTTGTTCGGCCAGCAATTCCTGTGGTGAGGGTGCACCGAAGAGATCAGCAGCAATCTGCCCGCTTTTCACCTGGCGGATCAGCGTAAGCCAGGCCTCATTCGTTGCTCCACCCTTGAGGTGAAGTGTAGCGTCACTCGGCAGTTCGCGCGTGCGCTCGACGAAACTTAGGGTGAGCAGTTCCTTGCGCCTCAACCCCAATAAACCTGACTTCTTGTCGTCCTTTTGCAATTCGTCAATCGCCCCTACTGGCGTGTCCCAGAGTTTCTCCTGGACAAGTTCTTTCTCGGATGAGAAGAGTTTCTTTTTGATTACGCGCTCTTCCCGTTGCTCGAATATAAGACGGCTATCGGTGAGGAATAACATGCCCTCCGGTTCTTGGTTGTCGCTAACCCACTGAGCCTTGCACACCGCTACACCATGTTCATCGGGTAACAACTCGAAGGAGGCACCGTCTAGCGCGTCCAATAGTGCACGCACTTGGCGCATTTCGCTTTGCAGCTCATTGATGTCTTGTTCTGTGTTGTTGAAGACCCCTTGCACGTTGCGCTGTGCTTCGCTGATCTGATTTTCAAGCGCCCAGAGGCGGCTGTCCACCGTATCCAGCAAGCCGGTATTGCGCTCTGCCTGACCAAGAAGTCGCTGCGTCTCGTTGGCAGCGGATTGCAGGACACTGCGTCGCTCCTGAAGCAGGCGATTGGCCGATGCCTTCTGCTGTGGCCAGCGTGCTTTCACGGCTGCGGCACGCTCTTCCATAGTTCGCCCAAAACGATAGCCGCGCGCGCGGAGTTCGGAGATCTCATGATCTAGGTCGTCGATTTCGCCGGTGACGGAGGATAGTTGATCGACAATCGCACCCAAAGCGATCAAACCAGCCAGTCTCTCCCAGCGTGTGCGTGCGTTGGCGAACTGCTGAGCCTGGGTGTCGGCTTGCGATGGCGCCGCGGCAGCAGGCGCGGGAACGGGCGCCGGTCTGGAAACCTTATGGCCAGACGGTTTAGGTCTGGAAGCCGGTTCGGGCGCCGACCTGGAAATCCGCGAGTGAATATTGACGTCGCCGCCAGAAGGCTTGCTCGGCGGTCTCGTTTTGCCACCACTCTTACGGCCTCCAGAAGATGGTTTCTTGACATTGCTAAAACTGCGGCCGGAACGACTCGGGCTCTTTTTATCGCTCATCGATTTCCTCCTTAGTGGTATAGAAAATACGCCAGTTAATCTTGAAATTCGCTCATCGTGTGACGCAAATATG
>JAFGSL010000062.1 GCA_016934645.1 Anaerolineae bacterium | reverse complement strand
TCCAGCAAATCGGCCACGCCCGAGCCGTGAATGGAGGAGGTGGTGTACACTTCGCCCATGCCCAATTCGTAGAATTCCAGCGCCTGCAACTCGCGGGACTCGCTGTCGGCCTTGTTGGCGACGAGCAACACAGGCTTCTGCGCGCGGCGCAACAGATCGGCGATCTCACGATCTGCGGCGGTCAGCCCGGTCTCTGCGTCGGTGAGGAAGAGGATGAGGTCGGCCTCCTGGATGGCGGCCTCGGCCTGCGCGCGAATCAGGGGGATGTAGGGAATAGAATCTTCGGCAAGCGGCGCCTGCGGGATCGGACGCAGACCCTTTTCGACGTTGGGCGGCAGAATCTCGATGCCGCCGGTATCGACGACGAGAAAGGGATAGCCGTTCCATTCTGCCGTGGCAAAGATGCGGTCGCGGGTGGTGCCGGGGATATCGCTGACCACGGCTCTACGTTCGCCGACCACGCGGTTGAAAAAGGTGGATTTCCCCACATTGGGGCGTCCCACGATGGCGACTAAAGGTTTTGGCATCAATCTCCTAGAAAAAGTTAAAAGTTAAGCTTCTGCGCTTTCTTCGGCAGGGGGCGGGCACAGCGTGAGGATGAAGGCGAACGTGCTCCCTTGCCCCGGATAGCTGCGCACCCAGACGCGCCCTTTGTGTTTCTCGATGACGGACTTTACAATGGAAAGCCCCAGACCGGTACCGTGAAACGCTTCCATTTCAGGGGTACGCACGCGATAGAAACGTTCGAACAACTTGGGCTGCTCTTCTAGTGGGATACCGATACCCTGATCTTCGATACTCACGATGACGTAGTCGGCGCCCGGTTGCGCGGTTACTTTGACCTCACCGCCAGGGCGGCTGTATTTGATCGCATTACTGACCAGATTATCCAGCACTTGCCGGATCCGGCGCGAGTTGCCGTAAATCCACAATGCCGCATCGGGGATGTCGGTCATGATGTATAGTTCGGCTTGCTCGATATAGATCATGTGCGCGTCCACTGATTCCTGGATTACATCGTTAAGACAGAAGTGTTGCATATCCAGATCGTATCCGGCCTCGATGCGACCGATATCCAGTAGATCGCTGATCAAAGCCGTGATGTGGCTCAGACTGTGCATCGCCTTCTCGATAAAGTCGCGTTGTCCGTCACTGAGCGGTCCAGCCCGTTCCAAAAGCTCGATGTAGCCCTGGATGGTGGTGAGCGGTGTGCGCAGGTCGTGCGAGACGGTGGAGACGAACTCCGACTTCAGCCGGTCCAATTCCTTGAGGTGGGTGATGTCTTGCATCACTACCACCCGCCCGATGTGGTTGATCGAACTCAACTGGGCGTTGAACACGCGCCCGTCCTCCAGATCGACTTCGTTATGGACAAGCGTTTGATCCTCGCCGAGCCGCGCAAACAGCTCGCGTATCCCCATATTTTCGATGTGCTCTACGACCTTCTGACCGCGTACGCCGGACTTGATGTCGAAATTCTCTGCCGCGCTGTCGCTCCATAGCCACAAGCGATTGTCGAGATCCGTGACGAGGATCGCTTCGGCGGCGTGCTCGAGAATCGCGCTCAAGCGCGACCGCTCGGCTTCCACCGCGGCGAAGAGCTGCGCATTTTCCAGGGCGATGGCGGCAAAATCGGCGATAGCCGAGAGGGTGAAGAGTTGATTTTCGGTAAACGCCTGCTCGCTCTCCAGATTGACCACGCTCAGCACACCGATCGTACCACGTCCCGGCGACTGAATGGGCACGTAGAGCAAAGCGCGCACCAGATAGCCGGTAGCGATTCTGGTGCTGCGATTCAGCATCGTCGGACGGCCAGAAAGAATCACCTGCCGGGCGATGGGATCAGAAGCCTCCACGCAGAGGCGTTGGGCCAGCTCGGCATTCATATTCTTCGAGACGCGCAGGTAAAGCTTGCCGTTATCCGTTAGCAGGATGAAGCCCTCCTCGGCTTGCGTGAGGTTGACCGAAGCTTCGATGATGCGTGCGAGGATTTCCTCCACGTCGAGCGACGATGTGACCGATTTGCCGACGGTGTAGATAGCGTTGATCTCTTGCAGGCGTTGGTTGAGCTGCTGGTTGGCGTGGGTGACGCGGGACGCGGCACTCTCTTTGAAATGCCGCTGTGTGGCCTGGCGCTGCGCGCGCTCCAGCGCATAGTCGAGGGTCTCCTGTACCTGCTCCACCTGAAAAGGATACTGAATCAGAGCCTGGACATCATGTTCCAACAAAGCATTGAATTGCGCTATCGTCGGTATTTCTGATGCAATAATCACGAGCGACGCATCGGCAGCGCGTTCATCGACCAACGTGAGCGCCTCCGCTCCATTAGCGGCGGAAAGGTGCAGCAGCACCAATGCTGCTTCCGGCGCGGGCAGCGCATCGCGCAATTCCGTCAGTGTGGCAAGATGCACCGCTTTAATCTCGGCGGGCAATACCTGCACCAATTCCTCGTAGACTGTGGCTTTCTCGCTGAAGACCAGTATATGCGGCGAACTCATTCCTATTCCTCGGATTCCCATAAACTCACGTGTGGCGCACAATCACGTTCCAGTTTATTGTTTCTTATAGATTCCCAACCTTACACCTTGATTATAGCCCGTAAATGGTTTGAAGCAAGTTAACATACATGAGCTGGAAATTCCAGCAAGTTGGAATCCCAGCTCATGAACCACGCAAAATCTCAAAGCGCCAACAGTCTATGCGGTCATTCACGCAGCACCAGTGGTAGATAGACTGCGTTGCCCGCGACGGTGCGGTGGATGCTGACGGCATAGTTGACCGGGCTGTAAACCGAGGTGGCAGTCAGCGTCACTTCATCGAAATCCTGTATTGTGGCCGTCGGCGGGATGGTGACGTGCAGCCCCAGCGGCAGGCGTTCGCGCGGGGCCAACAACGGCGTGCGCGTGATCGGCAGCAGCGCCGTGCCGGAGGGCAGGCCAAGCGTCGTCGTCCAGACGAAGGGGCCGAGTGTCAGGTCGTAAGCGTCGGACAACATACCGGTGTTGACGAGTTCCACAGTATGCGCCACAGTCTGCCCGGCGAGGCCGATGCGCAGCGTGTCGCTTTGCAGTTCAACGGCATACGGCGGCGGCAGCGGGCAGGGTTGCAGATAATTCAGCACGTAGGCCATTACCCTTTGCCGGTCGGCTGCGGTATGGATGCCCTCGAAGCCGAAGGCGAAGTAGACCACGCGGTACGTCTCGTTGGCAAACGCCGTGGCGGCCCAGTCATTATCGCCGCCGATGTAATGAAAAATCCCCACGCCATTCCCCACTACATCAATGGCACTGGGATATTCCTGGTTATTTGCTCCATCGCCACCTTCGATGGTCACAGTGATACCGCTCAGGAAATCTACGCCTTGCAATTCATGGATATTAATATTGTCCTCCAGGTAATTAGCGTGGAGGTAATTGTGGTAAAAAGATGGTTCACCACCGTTTTCGAAGATGTCCCATCCGATATCCTGCCCGCTGACGAAGAGCCGCCCGCCGCCGTCGAGGTAGGCGGTGAGCGCGGCCTGATCCGCCGTCGTGAGCGTGTAATCCCAATCTTTGCCGGTAAGCCAGATGATGCCGCGATACTGGCGCAGCATGTCCGGTGGCGGACCGTCGGCATTGTCGGGCACGGACCACACGTCGTAACTCACATTCAGGCTTTCCAACGTGCGCGTGTAGTAAGCTTGATCGTCGTAGGCGTTGCCCTCGTTGTCGAAATCGTCGTCTACCACGAGCAGGCACGGCGTCGGTTCCAATGCAAAGTCCTGGCGCTGGTCACGATCGACGTCGACCTCGATGGCAAGCGTCCAGTGGAATGGGGCGCGGGCGGTCAGCACGTAACGACCTGCATACAGTGTGGCGCTGTAATAGCCTTCCGGTGCGGGGATGATAGCGCCGTTGTCGATTTGCAG
>JAFGSL010000488.1 GCA_016934645.1 Anaerolineae bacterium | reverse complement strand
GGGACTGGATAAACGCAAACTGGTGCAGCAATTCTTTACTGAACAAGCCGCGCAACAGCCCAGCCCTCCTGACTGGTGCTACGTGCATAATTTTGATCATCCGCATAAACCGCGTGTGATTAAGCTGCCGGCAGGCAAAGGACAGGACTTCCGCAACGATATGGAGGATCTGGTTGAGGAGTTGCGCACCGCATTATCGGCAGCCTTCGAGAGCGAGGAATATCAGACTCGCCGCCAAACGATTGAACAAGAATTCAGAGAGCGCCAGGCCGAAGCCTTCAATGAGCTGCAACAGCGCGCGCAGGAAGAGGGAATCGCACTCATTCGCACCCCCAGTGGGATTGCCATCGCGCCGGTGAAAGAGGGGGAAGTGCTATCCCCCGAAGAAATCCAAAAACTCAGCGAGGAGGAGCAAGCGCACATCCAAGAAGAAGTCGCTACCCTGCAGGACGACATGCAAAAGATTATCCGCCAGGTTCCGAGCTGGCAGCATGAAATGCGGGAAAAGCTCAACGAACTGAATCGCGAAATGGCCGACTTCGCCGTGGGTGGGCTGATGGAGGAACTCCGTGAAAAATACGAGAACTTCCCTGAAGTCATTGAGCATCTGGATGCGGTTCAGAAAGACGTTGTCGAAAATGCCGATCAGTTTTTGTCTTCTGAAGACGGATCGGATCAAACGATGCAGGCCATAGCTCAACGTATGGGTGGCCCTTCCGCACTCCAACGCTATGTCGTCAATGTGTTGGTGGACAATACCGAGACTGAGGGGGCAGCCGTCATCTACGAAGACAACCCCACTTACCAGAACCTGGTAGGCCGCGTCGAACATCGCGCGCAGATGGGGGCGCTGTTTACCGACTTCACCCTGATCAAGGCGGGCGCACTGCACAGAGCCAACGGCGGCTACTTGATCCTCGACGCGCGCAAAGTGCTGATGCAGCCTTATGCCTGGGAAGGGTTGAAACGCGCGCTGCGCGCCCAGGAGATCCACATCGAATCGTTGGCGCAAATCTACAGCCTGATCAGCACCATCTCCCTCGATCCAGAGCCCATTCCGCTAAAGGTCAAAGTTGCGTTGCTGGGTGAGCGACTGCTCTACTATTTGCTCTGGCAACTCGATCCCGACTTTGCCGAACTGTTTAAAGTCGCGGTGGATTTCAACGAAGAGATGGCGCGCGATACGGAAAGCCAACGCCTGTACGCCCAACTGCTGGTCACGCTCATCCGCAAAGAGGAACTCCTACACTTTGACCGGGGTGCAGTGGCGCGCGTGATCGAACGCAGCGCGCGCATGGTAGGTGACGCAGAGAAGCTTTCCACTCGTATGCAGAACGTGACGGACTTGCTGCGCGAATCTGACCATTGGGCCAGACAGGAGAAAAACGACATCGTCACCGCACGCAATGTACAACAGGCCATTGACGCGCAAATCTATCGCGCCGACCGGCTGCGCGAACGTATGCAAGAAGCCATTCAGCGGGAAACCATTCTTATCGACACCACCGGCGCGGTCGTCGGGCAGATCAACGGGTTGGCCGTGTTGCAAGTCGGCGACTTTGCGTTTGCCCGGCCCAGCCGGATTACTGCACGGGTGACCCTGGGAAAAGGTCAGGTCGTGGACATCGAGCGCGAGGTCGAGTTGAGCGGCCCGCTGCACTCCAAGGGCGTGTTGATTCTCTCTGGGTTCCTCAAGGGACGCTATGCCCAGGATCAACCGCTTTCGCTTGCCGCCAGCCTTGTCTTTGAGCAGTCCTACGGCGGTGTGGATGGCGACAGCGCCTCTTCGGCGGAACTGTATGCTCTGCTGTCGGCCATCGCCGATGTCGGGATCAAACAATCGCTGGCCGTGACCGGATCGGTCAACCAAAGGGGACAGGTGCAGGCCATCGGCGGCGTCAATGAGAAAATCGAGGGTTTCTTCGACATTTGCGCCGCCCGTGGACTGACAGGAGAGCAAGGTGTATTGATCCCCGCATCCAACGTCAAACACCTGATGCTGCGCCAGGATGTCGTCGAAGCTGTGGAAAATGACAAATTCCACGTTTACGCCGTCGAGACGGTAGACCAGGGGATAGAGCTGCTGACCGGCATCCCTGCCGGTGAGCAGGACGCTGATGGCAACTATCCAGAGGGTAGTCTCAACGCGCTGGTCGCCCAACGCCTCAAGATGATGGCCGAAAAACGCCAGAGCTTCAGCGAAGCGACCAAGGAGGAAAGTCCAACGTGAATACCGGAGGGCAACGGTACAAAATTCGCCGCATTGTGGTCGCCCTGGATGCCTCCCCCCACAGTTATGCTGCACTGGAAGCTGCGGTGCGAATGGCGGCCCACTTTGGCGCGGAATTGTTAGGACTATATGTAGAAGACATTAACATGCTGCGGTTGGCCGAACTTCCCTTTGTGCGTGAAGTCGGCTCCTTCTCCACCGCCAGCCGGCGGGTCGAATCCCAGGACATCGAACGGCAATTGCGGTTACGAACACTGACAATACAACGGAAGTTTATCTCACTGGCCACGCAGCAGCAAGTCCAACAAACGTTCCGCGTCACACGCGGGAAAGTGGTCGCGGAGATTCGTGAGGCAGCCGCGAAGGCGGATGTCTTGATTGTGGGGAAAGCTGGCTGGTCGCAGGTCAGCGGCAGACGTTTAGGATCTACCGCACGGGCGGCCTACAGCAATGACACCCCCGACTTGACCGTCATCCTGCAAGATGGCGCCCGGCTGGGAACGCCCCTCCTGGTGGTTTACGATGGTTCACCCTTGGGCCAAAAGGCGCTGGACGTCGCCGCCGCATTGATGCGAGCACGCACCGGTCCCATCCACGTGTTATTGCTGGCCGACGGTCAGATGCACGTCACCAGCCTGCATGCTGAAGCCGCGGCCAGATTACAAGCTTATGACATCGAAGGACGTTACCGGGTGTTGACCGAATCCAATGTGCCCAAACTTTCCCGTGCTATTCAGAGTGAGCACTCGGCAACCCTGATCATTCCGGCGAAGATCGCGTTGTTTCGAGAGGATGCGTTGTTAGGTCTGTTGGAAGAAGTGGATGTCCCCATTTTGCTGGTCAGGTGAATAGCCGGGAGTCTCACACAACATTGGTGTACGCAACGTTCACGTCTATATCCTCTATTATGGCCGACCTATTGATGCTTTGCCGTGCTTCGTGCAGAAACTCGGGCCTGTATTGACGCACAACTTCTACCAGCGTTTTCGGCTCAACCACCTGGTGTACATTTTGCATCAAATGGATCAATAACGTAAACTCGCTCGGGGTTAGCTCTATTTCCTCGCCATCCCGGGTCACGCGATGGCTATCCAAGTCCACAGAAAATGGCCCGCGAGTCAGAAATTGCCACTCACCTCCGGCCAGGTGCAGTTCTGCGCGTTTGTCCCGCCGATCAAACGCCTCTTGGATGGCCTGCCGCACTTCTGCGGCTTCGACCGGTTTGAGCAAGTAGCCATCCACTGATGCTGTGTAACTATCTGGCCTGGGATAAGACCGTCCAATTGGCGCAGGCCGTGCAACACCATGGCGGCTTGCTCCTGGCGCTGGATGGCCTGGCTCCCGAAGGGGGAGAACCGCAACTCTGGTTCATCCG
>JAFGSL010000487.1 GCA_016934645.1 Anaerolineae bacterium | reverse complement strand
GGTCGCCGGGCCGGGGCGCTGCGCGTTGTAGATCACCACGGGGGTCTCGCTCATGCCCGCCAGACCGGTGGCCTCAACCATCAGGGCATACCCACCGCCGGACGTGGGAACTAACGCGCGAACGCCCATCATCCCCGCGCCGATTGCCATGTTGATCGCCGAGATCTCGTCTTCCACGTGCCGGGCCACGACGCCATGTTCGGCTGCGTGTTGGGCGAACCAGATCAGCACTGGCGATCCCGGCGTCATCGGGTACCCGCTCACGAAGCGGCATCCTCCCGCCAGCGCCCCCATACTGAACGCTTCGGTGCCGTTGAGGAAAAGGCGCTTGGGCGCATCGGGGATGGCGGTTACGCGGAAGGGATAGCCGGCTTCGTATGGCGCGGCCAATTCCATACCTTTGGCGATGAGCCGCAGGTTGCCATCGATGACGGCGTCACCTTTGCTGGCGAAGTTGTCGCGGATGATGCTTTCGACGTAGACCGGTTCGAAGTGCAGCAGACCGATGGCGACGCCCAACGCCAGTGTGTTGCGCATGACTTCCGCTCCGCCTAACTCCTTCGCCAGTGCGGTCAATGGGATGGGTATGTAGAGGACATCGTCGCGTTTGAGATCCTCGGGCAGCGTCTCACTCTCGTCGTAGACGATGGCGCCGCCGGAGATCATGTCCACCGTGTGGCGGCGGATCGTTTCCATATCGAGGGCCAGCAACAGGTGAACCGGATCGTCGATGGCGTAGAGGGGTTGGTCAGCGATGCGAAGCGTGAAGAAGTTGTGCCCACCGCGAATGCGAGAATAGAAGTCCGGTACGCCGAAGACGTACAGTCCGCCACGCACCAGCGCTTTGCCGAAGCCCGCGCCGCTGGATTCCAGTCCCATCCCGGCCTCGCCGCCGATGCGGATGGTAATTGCGTTCTCGACCATAGGTTGCCTCCTTATCAAGGTAGTAAATCTTTACTGATGTCTTGTTGCGTTGCCAGGGTATCGCTATACGTATCGTCAATCTTCACCGGTCTTACCCACGCGTAAATACGATGAAGGCGCACGATGCAACATACAAATATCACAAGTTTATTTTTACGCAAGGGCGGGCTTTTACAACAGATAGTTGCCGCAGGCGCACATCGACTAGACACCTTCCCCAAAATGGTGTAGAATTCTCTCGCTAGAGGCCACTTCGGGGAATCCCCATCGTTCTTTGGATATAGCGATTTCCGAACTCAATGAAATTAGCCGCGTTGCGCCCTTGGAAGGTGCAACGCGCCTGCTTCCAAAGCAATTGCCACCTGTGGTTCGCCACGGTTGGATAAAAACGTTCAAACGATTTGTCTTAAGGAGGAACATATGAACAAGGACACATTACGGATCACGGTCATCGGCGCAGGGCATGGCGGCAAGGCAATGGCCGCGGAGATGGCCTCGCGCGGATTTGCGGTCACACTGTACAATCGCACTTACGACAGAATCGAGGTTGTGGATGTGCGCAAGGGCATCGAATTGCAGTTGGAGGACGGTCGTGTCGTTTTTGCTCCACTACGCGCGGTTACGGCTGATTTGGGCGAGGCATTGGCCGAGGCCAAGCTGGTGATGGTCGTTGTGCCGGCCTCGGGGCACCGGGACATCGCGCTGGAGTCTGCGCCTTATCTGCGCGACGATCACATTGTGGTGTTGCATCCCGGACGCACTGGCGGCACGCTGGAGTTCAAACAGGCGCTCATCGAAGGCGAGTGTAACTGTAATCCCATCATCTGTGAGGCGGAGACGTTCCTCTTTGCGGCGCGCAGCAACGGTCCGGCGGAAGCTCGTATCTTCCGCACCAAATTCTCGGTGCCGGTTTCGGCGCTCCCGGCGACGCGCACCCAGGAGGCGTTGGATTTGCTCTCGGCGGTCTACCCGCAATTCATCCCGGCCAAGAACGTGCTCTATACCGGTTTGAACAATATGGGCGCGATTTTCCATCCCGCGTTGACGTTGCTCAACGCCGGGTGGATTGAGGCGCGGCAGGGCGATTTCCAATTCTACATGGATGGGGTCACACCCGCCACATCGCGGGTGCTGGCGGCGCTGGACCGGGAGCGGGTGACCGTCGCGTCTGCACTGGGGATTCGCGCGCAGACGGCAGAGGAATGGCTCGAACGCGCCTACGGCGCACTCGGCGACGATCTCTACGAGGCGATGCACGCCAACCCCGGCTATGGGGGCATCAAAGCACCCAACCGCATGCAGCACCGCTACATTTTCGAGGATATCCCGTGCAGCCTGGTGCCTATTGCGCTCATCGGCCTGCAATATGGCGTTGACACGGACACCATTCACTCGATTGTGAAGCTGGCGAACGTCGTCCACGCGACGGATTACTGGCGCAGGGGGCGCACGTTGGAACGTCTGGGGATCAAGGGGATGTCGGTGTCGGAGTTGCATCGTTACGTGGAGACGGGGGAGCGGTAGGGCGAATCAGCGAATGAAGAATCGGCGAATGGGCGAATGGCGACTCCCCAATCCCCAATTCCTAGTTCCTGATTACCGATTACGAAGAGGTGAAGGATGAAGACGGTGGTGGCGGGGGCGTTGGGGGAGTGTGTGCACGTTGCCGGGGTGATGAATTTCCTGCGGCTGGCGGAGGCGGCGGGGTGGCGGACGGTCTTCCTCGGCCCGGCGGTTTCGGTGGAGGCATTTTTGGAAGCAGCACGCCGTGAAAAAGCGGACCTCGTCGGCGTCTCGTACCGGCTGACGCCGGAGACCGGCGAGCGGCTGCTGGGTAACTTCGCAGAGGCGGCAGACGACCTGCGCAGTGCGGGCGTGCGTTTCGCCTTCGGGGGTACGCCACCCATTGCCGAACGCGCGCGCGCCATCGGCTTCTTCGAGCAGGTCTTCGACGGCAGCGAGCCGCCGGATGCGGTGCTGGCATACCTCAAGGGGCAGACCCACGCGCACGCGACGGCGCGCGAAGATTCGCGCACGGATTTCCCACAGACGACGGTGGAGCGCATCGCGTGGAAAGCGCCGTACCCGATTCTGCGCCACCACTTCGGTCTGCCGACGATGACGGCGACGATGGAGGGGATTGCAGCCATCGCCGAGGCGCACGCCCTGGACGTGATCTCCCTGGGCATCGACCAGGACGCGCAGGAGAACTTCTTCCACCCGGAGCGCCAGGACGTGCGGCGCAAGGGGGCTGGCGGTGTGCCCGTGCGCTCCGCCGAGGACTACCGCGCGCTCTACAAGGCCAGCCGCTGCGGCAACTACCCGTTGCTGCGCACCTATTCCGGCACCGACGACTTCATCCGCCTGGCGGAGATGTATGTCGAGACGATCAACATCGCCTGGTGCGCCATCCCCATCTTCTGGTTCAACCAGATGGACGGGCGCGGCCCGTGGGATTTGGAAGGCTCGATTCGCGAACACCAGCAGGTGATGGCGTGGTATGGCGCGCGCGGGGTCCCGGTCGAACTGAACGAGCCACACCATTGGGGCATGCGCGACGCGCCGGACGTGGTCTCGGTCGTTGCAGGATACCTCTCGGCGTATAACGCAAAGGCGTTCGGCGTGCGTGATTACATCGCGCAGTTGATGTTCAACAGCCCGCCAGGCCTCTCGGATGCGATGGATCTGGCGAAGATGCTGGCGATCCTCGATCTGATCGCGCCGCTGGCTGGGCCGGATTTCCGCGTCTGGAAGCAGACGCGGACGGGGCTGCTGAGCTACCCGCTGAACGACGATGCGGCGCGCGCGCATCTGGCGGCGAGCCTCTACGTGCAGATGGCACTGAAGCCGCACATTGTGCACATCGTGGGGCACACGGAGGCACATCACGCCGCCACCGCCGACGACATCATCGCCGCGAGCACGATGGCGCGGCGGGCCATCGACAACGCGCTGCGCGGCCAGCCGGATATGACGGCAGACCCGGCAGTGCAGGCACGTAAGGATGAGCTGATCCGCGAGGCGCGGGAAATGCTGGCGCAAATCGGCACGTTAGCCGAACCCGGCGTTGATGATCCGCTGACCGATCCGGCGACGCTGGCACGGGCGGTGACGAGCGGCATCCTCGATGCGCCGCATCTCAAGAACAATCGCTTCGCGCGCGGGGCGGTGGTCACGCGTATTGATAAGCGGGGGGCGTGTGTGGCGGTGAAATAGGGGTTATGGCATTTTGGCTTCGATATTCCGCTACCGTGCTACGCTTTGTAATTCTTCTCGCACGACGCGTCGCAATATCGTTTCCAAAGGTTCCTGCTGCCTTTGGATGTATTCCCGCAAGGCGCGATTGATGAGTGTCTGGTAGTTCCCGCCGCCCATCATATCGACTTCATCACGAAACCAATCGACTATATCGGTATCGAGCCGGATAGTAATGCGCGTCTTGCCGGAGCCAATAGGATCAATTGCCCCGCGCTTGCCTTTGCTGAAATCGTATTCAACTGTCATGGTTTTCCTCATATGCTTTTCGCTCGCGTGCTGTGGCCTTTCGAGCGCTTATCAAACGAATGGTATTGCCGCGCCATGTAAAAATAACGACCAGTATTTGTCCCAATGCATCCATTCCAATGGTGATATATCGGTCTTCGTTTTCACTATGTTCAGTATCTTCGAGCGTGATGGCTGACTCATCCTGAAACACGAAGACGGCATCCGCAAACCGAATCTTATGCTTGCGTAGATTGCTTTGTGCCTTATCGTAATCCCATTGGTAGTTCATCATGAATATTATATGCACAAATGTACATAAGCGCAAGAGTAAGAAAAACAGCAAATGCAGCGTGTGTGTGTGTGCGTCGTCACCCGTATCGACAAGCGCGGGGCGTGCGTGGCGGTGGAGTAGGACCTATGACGAATTAATTCCGACACATCAGGTGCATGTGGCGTGAGGCTGTCTCTATGGTTCTTGTACCGGGGTCTCAATGATCTCAAATTGTGCTAACACCGGCAGGTGATCTGAGCCTCCTGTATCCGTGATGCGATACGCTCCCAAGGACCTGACAGCGCCTCCATAGAACACGTAATCCACTCGCCGTAACCGTCTATCGGGTCGCGCCGTTTGCAGCCGAACAGTGCTTGATTGTCTCAACACACGCGCCGCATTCGCCAAACCGCTGGCCAATATCCGATACGACATAGACGTTTCGTGCGTGTTACAATCACACCCTAACAACACTATCTCTCCGCCTCCGGGAAGTGCTTCAAGCAAGAACTGCGCTTGACGATTCTGCAACCGGGTCCGTTCTTTGACTGCCTGCGGCCACTCATACCACTTGACCCACTGCAGCCCATAGGCTAGAAGATGCGCCGAAACAAACGTAACTTCCGTTTCCCCAACCTGTGCTTGGATCAACACCGCCGCCGGCTCACTCTCCAAATCCAGCACTTTTCCCATCAAAAGTGGATGTTGGCTGAAGATGGCCGTAGTCCCATATTTGCGCTCCGGGCCGAGCTGTGAATAGGGATAAACTGTTTGTAGACGTTCCGTGAGCGCCAGCATAGCTTCTTCTTCAACTTCTTGACCCATTTTTTCTGTCGAGTTTTCATCAAACCACTCATTTCCACAAACACTCCTTACGGCACAACTCGAACTCACGTGCGTCGTGCGCACAGAATGTCTGAACCTTGTCACGATGTGTTTGCAGCAGTTTCCTGATGCGAACCCAGTGACGTCTGGGCATCTTGAACCCCGTCGTTGTTAGCAGCTCCATCAGCCGGCCGCTGGGGTGCGTATAGGGCTGCACAGGGTCTACTTGACGATAGTATCCGTAACTATCCCCACAGTGCAATAGCCACTGGTCATTCATTCGCACGGCAACTCCACAATGCCCACGCGTATGTCCGGTGAGCGGGAGCAGGACAAACTCGGTTTCTCCAACCCGAACTGGTGGCGCGCAATCGAATCCAAACCACTGATCGCCTTGAACGCGATGGGTCTGCCATCGGGGGCTATGAGCACGATGCTCCGGTCGGTAAGTATACCACTCCATCAGCGACCGCGGGTGAAGACTGGCTTCCAGTTCGTCGGCGAGGAGATGGACGGTCGCCGCCGGAAAATCGGGCAACCCGCCCGCGTGATCCAGGTGTAGGTGCGTCAGAAAGATATGTTTCACCTCTGCTGGGTCGTAACCTCGCGATTCGACCTGCCTGATCGCTGTCTCGTTCACGTCACGGGGACAACCGACAAAACCTGCGAAATGCCGCACGACCGGCGAGGGAGCGATGCAATCACGCACTCCCCAGCCGGTATCAACCAGTGCTAACCCGTCGCCGGTGTCAACGAGCAAACAATGGATCACACCACCTCCCCGCTTGAAGAATCCGCCGCTGTTATCGTCGCGGGGAAACCCAAACGCATACATTGTTCCACAGTTGAGGTGGTGAATTTGCATGGCGATTTTCTACAGCTACCCGGTAATCAGGAGAGAGCATCAATTGACTACCTGCTGCCTTGCCATTCCTCCCGCAATATGCCAAAGTGCAGTAG
>JAFGSL010000486.1 GCA_016934645.1 Anaerolineae bacterium | reverse complement strand
CGAAGAACGTCAAGACTTAACTGAGGCGCTGTTTCGGGAAACTTTGGAAGATTGGGGCTTGCTTCAAGCCATACGAGAAGGGGAAAATACACATACAGTCACTAGAAAAACCGTTTTCGATGTACTAGAGGCTGTTTGATGAAGGTTACCTTTAAGAATAGCTTCTTGAAAGACCTGCGAAGAATAAAAGAGCGCGCATTAGCTATGCGCGTGAAAGAAGTGATTGAATCGCTTGAGCAAGTTTCTGCACTACAAGAAATCGCTAATCTCAAACAACTGAAAGGTTCGACAGGTTATTATCGTATTCGTGTTGGTGATTACCGCATAGGGCTGCGTCTTGATGGTGAAATCATCACTTTGGTGCGCTTTCTGCATCGGAAGGAAGTCTATCGCTATTTCCCGTAGCATTTCAGGAGTACTGCTTTACCATTTATCAGAGGCCTGGCAGCATTCGGATTCGCTGAACGCGCATCCGCGTAAAAAGCCCCGATTGTCTTGATGACAGCCGGGGCTTTCATTTTCTTCTTGACTTCATTTGACTTTTGTGCAAGGGTGTCCTACACTCAACCTGTAATACCCACCCGGCGCTGCGGCTCAACTTTTCCGTTGGGCTGCACGGTCAGGTATCGTGAATTCGGAAGGGGAAAAAGAAAAAAATGCAAAAGTATGATGATCTTGCCTATGTAACCAATGGGCGTTCTCGTCAAAAGCTCGATCTTTTCCTCCCAGATGCAGGAAAAAAACTGCCACTCATCATTTGGGTTCATGGGGGCGCCTTTCGCATGGGAAGCAAAAAAGATCACGTTCCACTGGCCTATCTTGAGCACGGTTTTGCCGTGGCCAGTCTCAATTATCGACTCAGCCAACATGCCATCTTTCCGGCGCAGATTGAAGATGTCAAAGCGGCTGTACGTTGGTTACGAGCGAATGCCAAGAAATATCGTCTCAATCCCAATCGCTTTGGAGCTTGGGGGGAATCTGCCGGTGGTCACTTGGTCGCTATGCTCGGTTTGACAGGCAACACAAACACTTTCGATGTGGGTGAGTATTTGGAGGTTTCCAGTCAAGTACAAGCAGTCGTGGATCATTTTGGTCCGACCGATTTTCTACAGATGGATTCACAACGGCTTCCGCACGGCATGGTCCATGACCCTCCCGATTCGCCCGAATCAGAACTGGTTGGCGGAGCCATTCAAGCGCATAAAGATCGCGTCGCGAGAGCGAACCCCATCACGTATGTGACCAAAGATGCGCCGCCGTTTTTGATCGTGCATGGCGACCATGACCCGCTGGTACCCTACCAACAAAGTGTTATCCTGCATGATGCCTTAGTTGCGCATAGCGTCCCCGTCTCTTTTTATACGGTCATCGGTGGAGGGCATGGTAATTTCAAAGATCCAAAGGTAGCTGAAATCACGCTGAAATTCTTTGAACGGCACTTGAAGTCTGTCGATTGAAATGAGGGCGCCGCCCAACCCAAGTTACAGGCGACCCGGCTGACGCCGGAGGGTGAACATAGCGCTGAAAGGTATATCCAATCTCGCCAACCGAGTTGTTGAGCACAAAACGCCGCGTCGTAAAAAGCTATTTTGCAGGCCATGCTGCTGCACTTGCCGACGGCGCTGATGTCCAACCTGTTCCGCGTCTCGTTTGCGGAAGTCGTGCCATTAGGAGCAGCCCTGGGAAAACTGGGCCTCATCTTGGCCTGGTCTGTCCCTTTCTATGCCGCCGTCGTCTGGCGCATACGGCGGTCGGACCGGTAATTCGCGTTGATCCCTTCAACTTTTGGGGTATACTGGACCTCAAACCATATTCCAATTGGAGGCATATATGACCAAAACCACGGATAACATTGAACAACGCGTCGAAGAGCTGCTCAACCAACTGACACTCAGAGAGAAAGTGTCGCTGCTTTCCGGCAAAAACAACTGGGAAACCGTGCCCATTGAACGGCTCGGCATCCCCTCACTGGTGATGACCGACGGCCCGCACGGTGTGCGCACCGACAAGTCCTCATACCGGATGGACAGCCCGGCCACCTCCTTCCCCACCGGCGTCTCGATGGCCGCGAGCTGGGACCCGGCGCTTATCGAGCGTGTCGCCGAGGCGCTGGCCGAAGAAACACGCGCTCTCGGCTGCGATATCCTGCTTGGACCGTGCGTCAACATCGTGCGCACGCCGCTCGCCGGGCGCAACTTCGAGGCCTACGCCGAAGACCCTTACCTGGCGGGGCGCATCGGTGTGGCGTGGGTCAAGGGCTTGCAGCGCAAGGGTGTGGGTGCGTCGCTCAAGCACTATGCCTGCAACAACCAGGAAGTCGAGCGCCATCGCGGTAGTTCCGTGGTGGACGAGCGCACGCTACGCGAAATCTATCTGGCACAGTTCGAGATGGTCGTCAAAGAGGCCAATCCATGGACGGTGATGTGCTCGTACAACCGCATCAACGGTGTCTACGCCAGCGAAAACGACTACCTGCAGAACCAAATCCTCAAGGATGAATGGGGCTTCGAGGGTGTCGTCGTCTCCGACTGGGGCGCGAACCACACCACTGTGGAGTCCGTCGCCGGTGGCCTGGACATCGAGATGCCCGGCCCGGCGCGCTACTACGGGAACTTACTCGAAGCGGCAGTCCGCATGTGGCAGGTGAACGAAGACACCATCAACGAAGCGGCGCGCCGTATGCTACGGATGATCGTCAAGTCCGGCAAGATGGACGGTCTGGCAAACATCCCTGCCGGTTCCGTGAACACCCCTGAGCATCAAACCCTGGCCCGCGAACTGGCCGAGGCGTCCATCACCCTGCTGAAAAACAGCGGGATCCTGCCCCTCAAGGGCATCAAAACCCTCGCCGTGATCGGCCCGAACGCGGCGGAATGTCGCATCGGCGGTGGTGGCAGCTCGTACCTGGAGCCGCCCTACCGCGTTAGCCCGCTGGAAGGGTTGCAGGCCATCCTCGCCGACGCGGTCGCCCTCGCCTACGAGCAGGGCTGCGACAACGACGAAGAACTGCCCGCCCTCAAAGCGGAATACCTCACCCTGGCTGACGGCAGCGGCGCGGGCCTGCGCGGCGAATTCTACGACAACGACGACTTCTCCGGCGCGCCGGTCGCTACGCGCGTGGACGAGAAGCTGGATAGGTGGTACGTCCGCGTGCCGGAAGGCATCCAGCGCAACGCCTACGCCGCGCGCTGGACGGGCGTGTTGACCGTCCCCACCAGCGGACGCTACGCGCTCAAGCTGCAAAGCTCCCAGGAATGCCGTCTGACTCTCGACGGCGAGCTGCTGTTGGAAACGTCCGCCGCCCCTGCCGGTGAATGGTTTAGCGTCGCAGCGCAGACCTTCACCGAGTTGGAAGCCGAGCGCGGCTACGCGCTCACAGTGGAGTACATCAAATCGCCCGACGTGGACCCCACCGCCCTGTACCTGCGCGGCGTCTACGCGCCCGACCCCGACGACCGCCCGGAGCGCGCCGTCGCCCTCGCGCGGCAGTCCGATGTCGCCGTCATCTTCGCGGGGATGCCCACCGGCTTCGAGAGCGAAGGCCACGACCGCCCGCATATGCGTCTGCCGGGCGCGCAGGACGATCTCATCCGCGCGGTGGCCGCCGCTAACCCCAACACCGTCGTCGTCCTCAACGCCGGCTCGCCCGTCGAAATGCCCTGGGCCGATGACGTAGCCGCCATCGTCCTGGCCTACTATCCGGGGCAAGAGGGCGGGAACGCCGTCGCCCGCGTCCTCACCGGCGCGGTCAACCCCTCCGGCAAGCTCACGGAGACGTTCCCCAAGCGCTACGAGGACAACCCCACCTTCATCAACTACCCCGGCACGATGGAAGTCATGTACGGCGAGGGCGTCTTCGTCGGCTATCGCTACTACGACAAGAAGCACGTCGAACCGCTGTTCCCCTTCGGGCACGGGCTGTCGTATACGACGTTCGCCTACAGCGACGTGCAGGTTCCGGAAGTGGTCAAAGCCGGCGAAACCGTTCGCGTTGCCGTAACTGTGACGAACACCGGCGCTGTGGCCGGGCAGGAAGTGGTGCAGCTTTACGTCGGCGACCCGGTTTCGTCGCTGGTCCGTCCACCGAAGGAACTGAAGGGCTTCAAGAAAGTGTATCTGGAACCCGGTCAAAGCGCCGTCGTGGAATTCACGCTGGACGAACGCGCACTCTCGTTCTACGATCCCTATCGGGGTCAATGGGTGGCCGAACCGGGCGCGTTCGACGTGCTGTTCGGCAGCTCATCCAGGGACATTCGCGCGCAAGCGTCGTTCACACTGGCGTAGTTTTACAACCCTTGCGAAGGTTCGGAAACCTTCGCAAGGGTTACACTGCCCCTCGTTTCGTTTGACAAACTCCTCCGAACAGCGATAATAACCACACCATGGCACAGACAGGAGCGCAAGCGGCATCAACAATCGCCCCACCGGAAGTCATCGTCACGCCAGATGCACTGCGTGACTTGGCAATGCGCCTGCTGCAAGAGCCACGCATCGCCGTGGATACCGAAGCGAACAGCCTCTACGCTTATCACGAGCACGTGTGCCTCATCCAGATCTCTGTGCCGGACACGAATTACTTGATTGATCCACTGGTGCTGGATGATCTCAGCCCGTTAGGTCCTTTGTTCGAGACACCGAGTGTCGAGAAGGTGTTCCACGCCGCAGATTACGATCTGATTATGTTGCGGCGTGATTTCGATTTTATGTGCACCAATCTCTTCGATACGATGTGGGCTGCGCGCATCCTGGGGTGGCCCCGCGTGGGTTTAGGTGACATCCTCGCCAACACCTTCAATGTGCACCTCGACAAACATTACCAACGCTACAATTGGGGCAAGCGCCCTATCGACGCCAAAGCATTGACCTATGCCTGGATGGATAGCTACTATCTGCTCGACCTGCGGGAAATCCAAAAAGAAGAATTGATCGCCACCGGACGGTGGGACGAAGCGCAGGAAACCTTCACCTATCTCTGCCAGACCGTCCACCCGCCCCCCGAGCCCAACCCCGACGATTACTTCTGGCGCATCAAGGGCATTCACGATCTACATCCAAACGAACAACAGGTACTCTACCGGCTGCATCTCTGGCGGGATAAGCAGGCGCGGGCGATGGACCGTCCCACCGTCAAAGTTGTTTCCAGCCAACGCCTGGTCCGGTTGGCCCAGGTGCAGCCGCGCAGCCGCGAGGAACTCACCTCCGCCGGATTAACAGCATACCAGGCACGCCGGTTCGGCAACGGCATCCTGAAGGCGCTGCACAGCCCACCGCTCCCGATACCGCCTGCTCCGTGCAATCACGAGCGCCCGCCGCAGGACGTGATCAACCGCTATAACGCCCTCAAGGCCTGGCGAAAGGACATCGCGGCTGGCCGGGGCGTTGATTCCGACGTGATTCTGCCCAACGCCGTGCTCTGGGAACTGGCGCACCGCCCGCCGCGCGCACTGGAAAACCTAGTCGACATCCCTGGCATCGGCCCATGGCGACAGGCAGCCTACGGCCCAGACTTGCTTCGTATTGTACGCAATTCCACATAGCCCTGAGGCACAATCACGAAAAGTTTCTGCCACTAATCTTCACGAATAGTGTACGATAAAATTGTGAAAGCTAATATCTCACGCAGAGCCGCAAAGACGCAGAGTTTTTTGAAACTCACTTGGCGTCTCTGCGTCTTTGCGCGAGAACTTTCGGCTTCTCTTATTCAAAATGCTTTTCCCCACGACAAATTTTCACGAATAGAAAGCAGATCAATGTAAATTCGTGCAGATTCGTGGTCACTTCTGGAGGTACCAGAGATGAAAATTACTTTCCTCGGCGGTGTTGGAACCGTTACCGGTTCGATGTATCTGATCCGCACCAACAGGCACAATATTTTACTGGAATGCGGCCTTTATCAAGGTAAGCGCGACGAAGCCTACGCGCGCAATCACAAAATCCCCGTCGACATTCGTCGCCTAAATGCCGCTATCCTTTCCCACGCGCACATCGATCACTCCGGCAACTTGCCCAACCTGGTGAAGTTGGGCTACGACGGCCCGATCTATGCCACGCACGCCACCTACGATCTCTGCGGGGCAATGCTGCCCGATTCGGGGCGCATCCACGAGGGGGATGTGGAATACGTCAACAAAAAGCGCCTGCGCAAAGGCCTGCCACCGATGGAACCGCTTTATACCGAGGCCGATGCCCTACGCTCGCTGCGCTACTTCGTCGGCGTCGGCTACAACCGGCCCATCGAAATCACTCGCGGCATTCATGTCACCTTCCTCGATGCCGGGCACATCCTGGGATCGGCGATGGTGCTCCTAGAGTCAGAAGAACGCGAAGGTAAGGTGCGGCTGCTCTTCACAGGTGACCTGGGCCAGCCCAAGCTGCCGATCGTGCGCGATCCCGTGCCTATGGCACCCGCCGATTGCCTGATGATCGAGAGCACCTATGGTGATCGCGAGCATCCCCCCATCGAGGATGTCCAGAGCCAACTGGCAGACATCGTCAACACCGTGGCGGCACGCGGTGGGCGTATCGTCATTCCTTCGTTCGCGGTGGGGCGCACCCAGGATATCGTCTATGATCTGCACCAACTGACCCATGACGGGCGCATCCCCGAGATCCCCATCTACGTGGACAGCCCCCTGGCCGTCAATGCTACCGAGGTCTTCCGCATGCATCCGGAGTGTTACGACCACGAAACGCGGGATTTCATCGTTGAAAGCGGCGACCGTGACCCCTTCGGCTTTTATCGGCTGCGCTATATCCGCAGCGTCGCGGAATCCAAAGAGCTTAACACAACGCCAAATCCCATCATCATTATCAGCGCCTCTGGCATGGCCGAAGCGGGGCGCGTCCAACATCATCTCAAACACGCCATCAGCGATCCCAAGAACGCGGTGCTCATCACCGGCTGGCAAGCGCCATACACGTTAGGACGGCGTATCGCCGATCAGGAACCGTATGTCCGTATCTTTGGCGAGGAGTTCGAACTCAAAGCCGAAGTCCACACGCTTTACGCCTACAGTGCCCACGCTGACCATACTGATTTGCTGAATTGGGCCACACCGCACGCCCACACTGTGAAAACTGCCTTCGTCGTCCACGGCGATCCCAAGCCCGCACAAAATCTAGCCGAGGGCCTGCGAGAGTTGGGATATGGCAGAGTCATTGTCCCACAGCGGGGAGAAAAATACACAACGTGATACGTGATGCGTGAAAAGCTCCTCATTTATCACGCATCACGTGTCACACAGAGAGGCACAAACGATGACTATAGAAGAATACGATTTCCAGCTACCAACTAACGATCCCTACCGGCGCGGGATCATCGCACCTTTGTGGCTCACACTATTGGCACTGTTCGGGACGCTCGTGGCCTTGGGTGTGTCTGCTTTGGGGTTGACCAGCTATGTCTTCCTCGCGATTGCCG
This sequence comes from Anaerolineae bacterium, assembly GCA_016934645.1. The sequence continues at coordinate 4,068 of JAFGSL010000486.1, read as the reverse complement.
CTTGCTTCCTCGCGCTGTTCGGCGTCATCACGCTCATCGTGTGGATCTGGGGGCGCACGCACATACGACGGGCTACCAAGTTCCTCGCCAGCGACCGCCCGTTCGTGCGTTGGACGTACTCCATGCCGGAGTGGGAGCGCCTCATGGGAACCGGCCTGGAAGAAGAAGGCGGCGACTGGAAAGTCCAATTTGGCTGCCTGACCATACTCTTTGCCATCGCTGGCGCGCTCACAGGCGTTATGATCGGCGCGGACGAGAGCTTTGGGCAAGCGCTCCTGGGCGGTGCGATTGGATTGTTGGGCGGTGGTATCGTTGGCGGCGTCATCGGCGCAGTCGTGGCGGGCAGTCAACACTTGGCCATGCGTAGGGCATACACCCGGTCCGAGCCAGGTGAGGTCGCCTTGGGCCGGGATGAGGTCTACGCACTCGGCAACTACTTCAAGGGCAACGGAAAATCCAGCTACGTGCGCCGCGTCACGCTGCACCGCGACGCGCCCGTCCGGTTGCACATCGAAATCCAACTGCTGCCCCGCGTCCGCGGCCCGGTCGAGGAAGCCTGGATGCTCCCCGTTCCGCCGCAGATGGTTGAGACGGCCGAGAAAGTCTTGCCAATGATAGCAATTGGTAGGGATAATGATGTTTAGAGAAGAATAGCCGCATTGAGAATCCAAGCACAGACTCTAAAGCAAACAACGGATACAGATTTTGCTGAATACTTTACTACGGCTCAAGAAAGTAGCCTTACAACTAGAGAGAGTGTGATTATTGGACTGCGATATGGATTTACAGACGAAGAAGCACACACGCTCGAAGACATTGGCCATCGTATTGGGGTCTCAAGGGAGAGAATCCGACAATTACTTGCTAGGTCTCATAGAAAGATTTTAACAAAAGGGAAAAATCAACTTAAGAAGGGTAAGTTGAGTGAACCTTGTGCCGTGTTACTGCTGTATATTGACCAAATAATTCGGCCCCAAGAAGAAAATGCTATAGAAAGGCTGGTTGACTTTGTCGAAAACAACCTAGCCTACATGCCTGTGAAGCAAGCTTTATCACTGATAGCATATCTGGCTTTTCAAAGTAAGGCAATCTCCGAACAAAGTGTAGTTGAAGCAAGTAAATTAGTCAAAGAACGCAAGCAGGCGCTTCGGAACAATTGTAAACAACAGGTATTATCTGAAGAGTTTGAAGGTTTACTCAACTTTGTTATATGGCCTGGTCCTGCTAAATCGTTGGTACCACAGGAAATCGCCTGCTTTGGCCGCAAGAGAGAAGTATCAACAAAAGGTGAAGGGCACGCCGGTTTATTTCATAGCGATAAACTGAATCGGATTGTACAATACGAATCGGAGTTAGAGCATAATTTTCTACTAAGATTGGAACAACTCAAGGAAATAACTTTCTATCAAGAACAACCATTTGAAATACCCTACACATATAACGATCAGCAGTTTGTTTACTATCCTGATGTATTATTTGTTCTCGAAGATGGGAGGGGAGTCATTGTAGAAATTAAGCCCGTATTTAAAATGGCTTTACAAAGAAACCTAAAGAAATGGACCGGATTAAAAACATTCTGCGCCAAGAATGGTTTTGGCTTGCTAGTCACAGATGGTAGATATACCATACAACAAATTCAACGCTATGAAGTAAATACAGAATTCTCCGAAGAAGTTCTAGCGGCATTGCAGATACAAACTCTATCCTGGGTTGAATACAAACAAATTCGTGATAAATACAGTGTAAACCGAAATGATTTTTTGGCCCTGATATTAAAAAACAGACTGATTTGGCAACTAAACCCCTTTGCTCTGAGTTTATCCAATCGGGTGTAAACTTATGAAGGTAAGCTCTCAATCTTCTGATTCATCGACTCAAGCACTCGCCCTTCCATATTCGACTTTCGACATTTGACTTCGGACTAATGACTATCGACTATCCCCCCGCCACCTGGCGACTTATCCTCGAACCGCATCCGCAAGACGGAGCGCTGAACATGGCGGCCGACGAGACGTTGTTGCGGGAAGTCGCGGCGCGCCGCTCACCGCCCACACTGCGTCTCTACGCCTGGTCGTCACCCACGATGACGTTGGGGCGCGGGCAGCCGTTTGCCGATGCGGACGTGGCGGCACTTGCTGCGGACGGCATCACGCTGCTGAGGCGTGGGACCGGCGGAACCGCCGTTCTACACGAGGATGAGCTTTCGTACACCGTCGCTGTGACAGACGATGAACCACGCTTGACCGGCGGTATCGTCGAGAGCTACCGGGGGCTGAGCGCCGCGTTGCTCTATGCGCTGGAAAAGATCGGCTTGCACAATGTTGAAGCCGGCGCCCACGCCGAAAATCGCAGGCCACACTCACCAAGCGAAGTACGCTCGCCCGTTTGCTTCGAGCTACCCTCCGACTACGAAATCACCGTAGGGCAGCGCAAGCTGTTCGGCAGCGCGCAGATGCGCATCAGGGATGGCATCCTCCAACACGGGACGCTGCCTCTCAGCGGCGACATCGCCCGTATCAGTACCTATCTCACCGCACATCCACCTGCGGAGCGGATTCGTGCCCACGCCATCACCCTGTGCGAAGCGCTAGGCCATGACATCGCATGGCACGAGATTGCACACACACTCATCGAAGGCTTCGCCGCGACGCTCAACCTCACCTTCACCCCGGCCCCACTCCTCCCCGCCGAACGTCGCCTGATCGACCAACTCGTGGCCGAGAAATACACCAATCCTACGTGGACGGAGAAGATTTAAGAATTGGGGGATTGCAGATCTGGTAATCGGAGATTGAGTGACTGTAGAACGTCAACTCTCAACTTTGGACTTTCGAGATTCGACTTTAGACTGAGGGCTTTATGATTATCGGAGCATGTACCATTCAACTCTATTTGCCCGGCGTGTTTTCGCTGAAGGAGAAGCGCGGGGTGCTCAAGCCGCTGCTCAACCAACTTCGCCGCCAGTTCGAGGTGGCCGTCGCCGAGGTAGGGAACCAGGACGTCTGGCAATCGGCGAACATCGCCGTCGTCGCCGTCTCAAACGACGCAGGCCATATCTACGCCGTGCTCGAAAAGGCTGTCCACTGGATCGAGGAAGAGTACCGCGGCGTCGAAGTCCTCGACTGGGCCGTCGAACTGCGCTAGTACAGCGCGGCATAAATTCCTACCTAGTTTGCAGCTCTAAGGGGATCGTCAGATCCCCGCGCCTGGCGCATAGTCGTGGATCTGGCAATCCCCTTTGAGCATCATTATCTGGGAAGGAACGCGCGCCTTGCGGTACTAGTCCACCTCTAGCCGTATGGCATCGTCCGTGACACGTTGCCCGTTGGCGTCAACTACCGGCAGCCGGGCACCGTCGCCGAGCCGGTAGAAACCTACCAGCAGATAAGCCGGTTTTGACCCAGCATTCTCGATCGCGATCTCGCGCTTGTCGGTCAAATGCTCTCCAGCTTGCCAATAAGAAGAGGGATAATCCCCATCCAACGGCAGGCCATCTCCCTGAGCAATGAGCTTACCGTCCGCGGCAAATACGTGAGCGAACACCGTGTAATCTTCGGGCAACGAAGCCGTGACATCCCAACTCAAGACAAGGGTTACACGCGCCCCGTCGTACACAACGGCATATCCTTGCATATCCAGCGCGTCTCCCAACCGGTAATCCAATGAAGGCAGATCATCCAAAGCGTCCTCCTTAGGCCCACTCAGGCGCAACATCAGTGGCGAAGACACCTCGCCCAACGGCACGTCGCTACCCACCACACTGACTGAAACACGGCACATCGCTGGTCTGCTTGCGTCCACGTGCAAAGGATGTACATCCCGGATGACGTCACCGGGGACCCACAAGTCCGGCGGATAAATCTCGCCCGCGGGCACAGTATCGCGCTGTGTAATCAACCGCCCTCCCGCAGTCCATAAACGGACGACGACGCGCAAGTCCGCAGACGGGACGGCCAACGTCTCCCAGTAGAGCGTCACCCGAACGTCGTCGCCCGGTTCGACCGTTTCAGGAGAGACGCGCACGCCCAACAACCACACCGCGCCAAACTTGGCATCATCGAACACCGT
>JAFGSL010000485.1 GCA_016934645.1 Anaerolineae bacterium | reverse complement strand
GCAGGTTGTCATACGTGTCCATTGCACATCCTCCGGTATGGGCGAATCAGCGGGTGAGCGGGTGAGCGAGTCAGCGAATCAGCGAATTACGAAGGCAAACGAAGTTTGCACACGAATTACGGGTTCCGGTTACCTATCTCCCATTCACGTTTCACGCTTCACGTTTCACTTCCCCCGTTTCACTTTCCCACAGCGCGAACATTCCTGGTAATAGTAATGCATCTCATCCATAAAATTGCTGACGGCGTCGTAAACGTCGCCGGGTTCGACTTTCCAGCGCCAGTCGTGATGTTCTTTGCCACACACCCGGCAGGCGCAGCCCTCCCAGGAATGCTGCCCGAAAAAGCAGCAGAGGCGGCTCAGAACTGCGCGCGGGCCGGCCACCGCTACGCCTCCACGCCGCGCACCCGCACCCGGCCCGTGAGCAAGCGCTGCATCAGGCCCTTCTTTTGCCGTTGCAGCGCGTCGCGCTTGCGGCGGAGCAGATCCAGTTCGCGGTCGCAGGTGTCGAGGACGGCGGCGATGCGGTGTTGTTCATTGACTAGCCACCGGACAGTTTTTCAAAGTAGGGTAGCCAGACAATCTTGAATGAAATAGCATTCGTCAAATGCCGATCAACACTGTCCAAACCGATGCGAAAAATGCTCAGGTCGCGACGATCTTTGCGGTCTACCCAATGGCGTTGACCATTTTTGATCACTTTTGAGCCATAGGCCACTAACCATACATACAAGAGTGCAACGGCAAGGGTCAGTCGGGATAGGCGCATGAAAGTGTGTAATTGAGTGCTTTCCAGGTCGAAACCATGTCCTTTAAAATCGCCGAACATTTCCTCAATCCACATACGGCGACGATAAATGCGTAGCGCTGTACGCAAGTCCGGCAGATTGGTAGCTAACAACCACGGTTCCTTTGCTCCAGATTGCCAATAGGCCGCAAAATGGGTGGAATAGCCATGCTTTTGTGTTAAGCGTAACGGCGCGATCCAAACTCGTTGACGTTGGCGCTGGATGAGGCTGTCCAAGCGTTGCCACGGCTCTTGGCCGGGCAACTGCGCCAAGTGACTGCCGGATTGCCGCATGACATACGCCCATTTCCAGGCATCCAGTTGTTGCAGCACTGCCACAGGGCCGAATTCACAGTCACCCGCTATCTGGACGTGCGCCTTAGCTGGCAACAACTTGCGCACATACGCCAGTAAGGCCAACTGCTTCCAAGCGTCACTGTGCCCACGCGCACTGGGAATCCACGAATCGCACGGCGCCGGTAAGCCACGGCCACCATCAACAGTTGGCGGCCAAAGCCCACTTTGCTGCCATCCACCAATAGGCGTATGGGTAACCCGTGGGCGTGCATGCTCTCAATCAAGTGTTCCGCCACTGGCCGGTACCAAACCCGTGTATGAATCGCCGCATTATTCAATAAACGACGCAGGCGCCGCTCGGTGCTATTCCGTTTCGCACGCCCAGGTATCTTTTTCGCGATGGCGCCAAGGTAGACGGACCGACTCAGGAACAGTCCGACCAAAAACCAGCTAAATATCTTCAAGCGTCCCAGATGCTCATCTGGTCGTAGTTCGCACATTTTCGCATACCAGCTATTATATAATTGGTTGGTTGACATTGTTTTCTCCTGTGTAAAATGGTTGGCTAACTTAACTTTACACGGTTTTCAGTGTCAATCAACCTCCTTTTATTTAAAGTGTCCGGTGGCTAGATTGGAGTATTTGCTTCGACACAAGCTCCTGGATGATTGTGGAAACCAAGAGTAATCCTCGCGTGTTTGATGTTCATGTACCAGGGGATTACGAATCGGGTTGGACCGTGAACTTGATCGAGCATCTCTGCAAGATGGAAGACGAAAGGCAACGATTGAGACAAGCTCTAGAGAGAATTCGAGACAGTGAATCTTCTAGCCAAGCAACACGCTCAATGGCAAAAGAAGCGTTGAAGAAATGCTATCACACTTGGCTGATCAATCCGAACATCCCAGAAGGTCAAGGCGACAGGGTTTATTGCCCGATATGTAGGCAAACCAAGGTGGATTGGTAGACTTTGTAGAAAATCAAGGAGCGCGGCTAGCGCTCGCTGCACTGGCCCTGTGTCTTTGACGCTCTGTTGTATCGTGGCTTTTTGCAACGGATTGACTATCTTCTGAGTTGCGGAAGCCTGAATACTTTCTAGAGAGGATCGTATATCAATGACATTATCACTTGAAGAGATCGAAAGATTTATCCATAATTTACAACCTGAAACCACCCCTTTTGTTGGTGAAAGAGTCTATGCAGCGACAAGCTTGGGTAGTGTGGAGACCAGCACGTTATCCATTATCCAGGCGTTACTAACAGCGATGGAATCGGACCCTGACGCTGTGGTGCGGAAACAAGCCTAAGTGTATGGTCTGCTGCATGATTGCTGCCAACTCATGAATTCATATAATCAAAGGGCAACAATGTCTCAGCCGTTTCCCGTACAGAACTCTACCCTGAGTGCGAATGCTCTCGCGGAATTGGTATACCAGGAATATCCTCTTCGAAGTTTCCCGGTCTGCAAGTTTTGGCGAAAAGGGATGGCTGATACTTATAGGATCGAGGCCGGCAATCAGTTGTTCTTTCTCAAGGTTTCCATGGCATCACGCCGATCTCGCAAGGATGTTGATGAAGAGGTTAGACTGCTCCTTCACCTCGCTCGTGGAGGTGTGGGTGTTGCTGTACCTATCGAATCGATCAATGGTCGGTATGTCTTAGCGCTCCCCGCGCTTGAGGGCGAACGCTATGCAGTGTTGTTCGAAGGGGCGAAGGGAACAGAAGGGACAACTGATCTACATCGACGAGAACTCGGCCGGATGGTCGCGCGCATGCATCAGTGCGCAGATAGTCTGGATCCCCCGTATGATCGGGACTGCCTCGAACTGGAGCATTTGCTTGACGACAATTTGGCCTGCATTGAAGCATTCATGGCGCATCGACCAGAGGATTATGAGATCATTGCCCGGATTGCGAAGTACGCGAAGGAAGTGGTCACAGTTGCCCTGCCACGGCGAAATCCAGAGCATGGGATATGCCACGGAGACCTTCACGGCGGAGATGTTTTGTATTCGCCAGAGGGTGTACCTGTAATCTTTGATTTCGACAGTTCAGGGTGCGGTTGGAGAGCGTTGGATATTGCGGTCTTCGGGGGGTCTTCGGACTGGATGGATACCAACCAAGAAACCGAAGTCCGGCGACAACGAGAAATAGCACAGTTTCTTGATGGGTATACGTCGGTTCGCGAGTTGAGCAGCGGAGAATTGGAGGTCCTGAAGCTCGATTCAGCGGTACACCACATTTTCCTTATGGGGCTTGCCCTACGGTACTGGAGTAATCGAGACGGATGGTATTGGGCGGATGATAGCTTTATTGACTGGCATATGAAGTGGTTCCGACACTGGATCGAGCACCACTCCATTTGACAAGGCTTTCTTTCGCTTTGATGTGTACAAGGGGGTAAACTGTAGGGCGATATTGGTAGTGCAATCGTAGTTGGCGTGCATCCGTAAAGGCTGCCTAAGTTATGGTCGCGGGGGTCGTCGCTGACCCCCGCGCCACTCCCGAACCGGACGTGAGAGTTTCCCCTCATCCGGCTCTTCAGAATACGGGTCGTTGTCATTGACACCGTTTGCCGTGAACGACATCGTGACAATGGCCGTG
>JAFGSL010000484.1 GCA_016934645.1 Anaerolineae bacterium | reverse complement strand
TCGTGTCCGCCAGTGTGACAGTCTGATCCACTCCTGCGGCCTGAGCATTGTTAACGTAGACGCCACCATTGTCAATCAGCCGGCGCGCCTCGCCTTTAGACCTGGTTAGCCCAGTATCCACCAGCACATCAACCAGCGATTGGCCCTCACCCTCTAACGTCGCCTTAGCGACCTGGCTGGAGGGCACATCGCTAAAGATGTCGCCGATTTCGTCCGCGCTCAGGCCCGCAATTTCGCCGCCGAACAAAACCAGCGATGCCTGCTCGGCCTTCGCCAGCGCCGTTTCGTCGTGAACCATCGCCGTCATCGTACGGGCAAGGGTGCGCTGCGCCTCACGTCGTTCCGGCTGCGTCGCCACTTTGTATCCCAGTGCGGCGATTTCTTCCTGCGTCATCCAGGTGAAGTGCTTGAGATCGTCGATCACATCAGCGTCTTCGCGATTGAGCCAGTACTGGTAGAAGCGATACGGCGAGGTATTTTTGGCATCCAGGAAGATCGTGCCTTTCTCCGATTTGCCGAGTTTCGAGCCGTCGGCGTTGGTGACGAGCGGATAGACCAGGCCGTAAGCACGCGCGTTGCGCATCCGGCGCATCAATTCCACGCCCGCGACGATGTTGCCCCACTGGTCGCTGCCGCCAGACTGCATCGTGCAGCCATAGCGATCGTAGAGTTGCACGAAGTCGTAGGATTGCAGCAGCATGTAACTGAACTCGGTGTACGAAATACCCTCCTCACGGTCCAGCCTCGACTTGACCGAGTCCTTCGCCACCATATAGTTCACACTGAAGTGCTTGCCCACGTCGCGTAGAAAATCCATCAGCGAAACCTGGCACAGCCAATCGGCGTTATTGACGATGCGTGCCGGATTGCTCTTGACCCCGAAGTCGAGGAAGCGCTCCAACTGCGGCTTGACGGCCTCCAGGTTGGCCTCCACCTGCTCACGGGTCAGAAGCTGCCGCTCACTCGACTTGCCGCTTGGATCGCCGATCATGCCGGTGCCGCCACCCGCCAGCGCGATGGGCGAATGGCCGAAACGCTGCATCCGCGCCAGCCCCATCAGCGTCATCAAGTTGCCGATTTGCAGGCTGTCCGCCGTCGGGTCAAACCCGATGTAGACGGTCACCTTCTCCTTCGCCAGTATCTCCGGCGCTCCTTCTGTAAAGCTGTGGACCAGGCCACGCCACTCAAATTCCTCAAATATGTTTGTCATAGTGTCTCCTCAAAGTGTGATGAGGAGTACGGAGTAGGAAGTATGGAGTATGGGCGCGCTTTACCCTTTCTCCCTACTCCTTACTCCCTACTCCTTACTCCCTACTCCTTACTTCCTACTCCTTACTCATATTATTGACACGCTGTGCCAAGACCTGCCACATACCACCTGCCGAGGGTAAATAGCGATAGTACAGGAACAAATCCGTCGCGACCATAATCATGTTGATCGCGTATAGGACAATGACCCAATCATAGGCAAAAAACAGCTTATGCAAGATACCGCTCAAATAGCCCACACAAATCACGACCATAAAAACCGGGCTTTTGCCCTCAACTTTTTTCGTCCGCAGCGCCTTCGCTATCGAAATCGGCCAACTGACGCCGAAACAGACCAACATCATAACCTCAAAAACGCTCATTGGCAATCTACCGTTGCCCCAATGCGCGCTCACAGGCTGCACGCATGACGTTGAACGGGGCTTGCTGACCGGTCCACAACTCGAAGGCAATCGCCCCTTGCCGCACGAGCATATCCAATCCGTCGATGCCCAGCGCGCCTGCCGCACGCGCCTGCCGTAAAAGCTGCGTTTCTTGCGGATTGTAGACCAGATCGAAGACGGCCAGGTAAGCCGGGAAAGGTACATCGTCCGGCCAAATGGAGGCGTCGATCCTGGGCGACATCCCCACCGGGGTCGCGTTGACCAGCAAATCCGCCGCACGGGCTGATTCGATTAGTGTGTCTGGCGTTAACGGCGCTGTGCGCAACACCGATGGTTTGATCTGTCCTAGGTCCTTCATCAGCGATTGGACCTGCTGTGGTACGGTGTCCAGCACCAGCACGTCGCGCGCGTCCGCCTGAAGCAGCCCGAAAATCACGGCACGTCCCGCTCCCCCGGCTCCGATGACAACGGCGGACTTACCTGCCGGCTCGAAGCCCCCCTGTCGCAGCGAACCGAGGAAGCCCTGATAATCGGTGTTATGCCCGGTGATCGTCGGCTGTCTGACCGCGTCACGGTCAATGACGATGGTGTTCACTGCGCCGAACTGCGCCGCGTCTGGCGCGACCACGTCTAGTGCGGGGATCACTGCCTGTTTATGCGGCACGGTCACGTTGACGCCCCGGAATCCAAGCGCCGCCGTGCCGCGCACCGCGTTTTCCACCTGCGATGGCGCAACCGGCAGCGGCACGTAGCACCAGTTCAGGCCTAGAACCTCGAACGCCGCGTTATGCATCGGCGGTGAGACGCTGTGGCCCACCGGCCACGCGATCAGCCCGACCAAAGTTGTATGTCCGTTAATTCCTATGTCTTGCGTCATAGATTTCTCCTTGAACGAGAGGGAATGGGAATTAGAATATCCCGCTACCTAATCCCCACTCCCCCATTTTCTCACTGTCGCATCACCAAAGGTAGGTAGATGCGCGGAGTCGCCATGATAGTAACAACGGTAAAGGCACTAACCGTGTTGATCGGATTGGTCGCTGTGACGGTTGCCGTGTAGATGCGCGCTTCCGCGTAAACGTGCGCGACCGTCACGCCCACGGCGCTCTGTCCATCGCCCAGGTCCCAGGTGAAACTGATATTGCTTCCCACCGTCACCGTCGCGCTTAACATAGTCGTCTCTTCCAGGAGCGTGGGGCCGTTATTGTGCGCCCTCAATCCGGCGATGGGCGCATCCTCCACCACAACGGTCGTCGTCATCGTGCTTTGTCCACCGCGATTCGTCGCCGTGACCGTCGCGGTATACGTGCCCACGGCGGAGTAGGTGTGCGTGACGACCTTGCCGTCATCAGGCCAGTTCTGTGGGAAGAAGAACGCGCCATCCCCAAAGGCCCAGGTGTACGTCATGCCGCTACCACTCTCCACCGTTGCACTGAGCGTGGTGACACCGCCCAGCGGCGTCGGGCTGTCGTTGAAGGCTAGCAAACCTGTTACCGGTGTACTGGCAGTGATGGTCACGTGGGTGGTCGCCGTCAGGCTATTGACGCTGTTGGTCGCCGTGACCGTCGCCGTGTAGAAACCCGTGTCGGGATAGATATGTTGGATGACTGCTCCGTTACCCAGCGCACCGTCGCCAAAATCCCATGTGTATGTCACGCCATTACCACTTTCCACCGTCGCACTGAGCATAGTAACATTGCCCAACGGTGTAGGGCTGTCGTTAAAGGCTAGCAAACCCGTTACCGGCGTCACAGCAGTGATGGTCACATGCGTGGTTGCTGTCAGGCTGTTGAGACTGTTAGTCGCCGTGACCGTTGCCGTATAGAAACCCGCATCAGAGTAAATATGTTGAACGACCTTCCCACTGTCTAGTGTGCCGTCACCGAATGCCCAGGTATAACTCACTCCACTCCCCGCCGCTACTGTCGCTGTGAGGGTCGTCGCATCGCCCAATGGCGTCGGACTGTCGTTGAATGCTGCCAGTCCCACTACCGGCGTCTCCGTGATCGTGACCCAGGTCGTCGCGGTTAATTCGCTGAACTGGTTCGCTGCGGTAACAATGGCAGTGTATGTCCCGACAGTAGGATAGGTATGTGTGACAACTTTACCGCTACCGGGCCAATTCTCCGGCTGGAAAAATGTGCCGTCGCCAAAAGCCCAAGTATATGTTACGTCGCTGCCGTCACTCACGGTAGCACTGAGTGTAGTTGTCGCTCCGCACGGTGTGGGGCCGTCGTTAAAAGCCGACAGCTCTGCAACCCATAAATAACTGCATACCGGATTTGTCTCGGTGTAGGCTGTCGACGCAGTGGTGCAAAATTGATAAAGGCCGTCGGTAAGATTAGGCCATAGCATCGAAACGTGATGATGATCCCCACAACAATCAAGCGGAGGTGTGACGACTTCCCCAATAGGAATATGAGTAGTTGCGCTTTGATAAACCGTCACTGTGATGTCGCTGTTCGTAACGATATTCCCAGCATTAGCCACAGTCAGCTCGACTGTAGCTGTTATCGGTGATCCGTCAGGAACGAGCTGTTTTATCGCAACAAGATCGAAGATCTTCAAATCTACTGTGGGTGTCACCAGCGCGGTATAGGCTGCATAGTCATCGCCCAAAACCGTCGGTTGGTAAGTATCAGGGTCGAATAGCGTGCCGCCTGGATAGCTTCCATGATCGAGACTGTACCAGGCCCATCCCTGTACCAACCGGCTATCATCTGGACGGTAGCCAGTTAGGGAATCACGGCCCTCCTGCATCCAATCGAACCCGCCATACATAAATTCCCGGTTTTTCGCATCATAGGTGGAACCGCTGTAAATGAGTCCCTCGTAAAATAGAACGCCGTATTCAGGAATGACCAGCGGATGATTGCGGTAGCCGTTGTCATACATCCACTGGCGGAACGTCTCGATGCGCTCGGTAAAGATATTGACGTCCCAGTGATCGTACACAGAGTAGAACGTAGCATACGGTGCAGAAGCGGAACTGCTCGGCCAATCCGGCACCCAACACGCACCCCAGGCAAAAGGTTCTCCTGGCGCGGGAATAGGATAACAGTTTTCGCAAAGGATGAAGCTGTGGACGCTCCACAAATCCGCCGGCAGCGGTTCGCCATAGCGCGTCTGGTATTCCGTCAAAACGCGATCCAGATACATAAACCGCTGGAGCGTGGGTTGCACGATGTTACCTGCGGCGATTTTTGCCGTAGGATCGGCGGTCTTGATGAAGACATACACATCGTGATAGGCGCGCGCATACCACTCGGAGCGCATATTGTTCATCGTGCTGCAATCCGGCTCGTTACCGATGAACCACGTGGCCCCTGGTTGCTCAGCAATCAAGCTAAGCAGCGTTGTGCCGGTGGGGGAGACCGTGTAGCCGATCTGGACGCTGTTGCTTAATACCGGCTTGAGTTGGATGGTCTGCACGTATTGCAGCGGGGGCAGTTCCGTTGTGCCGCGTGCGCCCCAATCCCAGTACCACCCGGCGTTGAGATATGCGGGCCAGCCAAGTGCCAGCACATCGGACACTTTCCTAGTCCACCCAAATCCAAAGCGCCCGTTTATATACGAAAACTGTGGTTCCTCGGTGTGCGGGGCTGAGATAACTGCACTTGACCAGAATGTGAGAATGATTCCAGCAAATGCTAAAAAGATAATGATTCTAATGCAGAACACTCTGTTTCTGGGTGATTTTTCCATATCAACCTCCAGTGTCGTCACTGAACTTAAGCAAACAAGCACTTTGTACAAGCGGTTAGGCGTTACGATAGTTTTGCGGAGTACATTCCCATCGTTATGCTTTTGAGATATTGCCTCCCAACTCTTGTATTATACCCACAAAACCGGGGAACGAGTCCGCTATACAGCCCGCATTTTCGATGATCGTTTCATCTTCCGCCACCAGCCCCGCCACGGCTAACGCCATCCCCAGGCGATGGTCGCCGTGGCTATCCACCGCTGCCCCGCGCAGCGGCATCGGCCCTTCGATAACAAAACCGTCGGGCAGTGGCTCGATCCGCGCGCCAAGTTTACGCAACTCTTCGACAACGACGGCCACGCGGTCGGTCTCTTTGACGCGTAGCTCGGCGGCGTCGCGCACCACCGTGCGACCCTCCGCCTGCGTCGCCGCGACTGCCAGGATGGGGAACTCGTCAATCATCCGCACCACCGTATCGCCGCCGATCTCCGTTCCCATGAGCGACGCACTCCGCACCGTAAGGTCCGCCACCGGTTCCCCACCCTGCTCATGCTGATTTCCCAGCACGATATCCGCACCCATCGCCGCCAACACATCCAACAGCCCCGTGCGCGTGGGATTGACGCCGACGCCTTCCAACGTGATCTCCGAATCCGCCACCAGTAGTGCTGCCACCAGCGGGAACGCCGCCGAAGACATATCACCGGGAACCGTCATATTCAGCGTCTCCAGATAGTCAATTGCAGTCGGATCCAGCGTCACGGTAAGCCCATCGGTAGCCAGTGGTGGTTGGGCGGTTCGTGATTCGTGATTCGTGATTCGTAATTCGCGGATTTGCGATTTGAGCATCCGCTCCGTGTGATCGCGTGCAGGCCCACATTCGTGGACGACCATCACCCCTTCCGCGAACAGCCCCGCAAGCAGGATCGCACTTTTCACCTGTGCGCTGGCGACGGTGAGTTGATGCTCGCTGCCGCGCAGCTTCTTCCCACGAATAACCAGCGGCCCGTGACCCTCTGTGTCTGTGATATCCGCACCTATCCTGCGCAACGGTTCGGTGATGCGCCGCATCGGGCGGCGGAGCAATTGCGGGTCGCCGGCGAGGACGCTGTCGAACGTCTGCCCTGCCAGGATACCTGCGAGCAGCCGCATCGTCGTCCCGGAACGGACGCAGTCCAGCGGGGCGACAGATACTTGCAAACCGTACAATCCGCGCCCGTGGATCGTGACATTCATAGTTGCCGCTTTAGCGGTTGCCGCTTTAGCGGTTGCCGCTTTAGCGGTTGCCGCTTTAGCGGTTGCGCAAGAATTCGCGTCCGAACGGCTGAAGCCATCACTACAAACCTCAATCTCAACTCCCAACGCGCGTATACAATCGAGTGTGGCGAGACAGTCACCGCCGGGGAGAAAACCCGCGATGTGACTGTCTCCCTCGGCCAGCGCACCGAGCATCAACGCGCGGTGCGAGATAGATTTGTCACCAGGGACGCGCGCCCGCCCGCGCAGTGCACCGCCAGGTTGAATTACGAGTTGGCTCATGGGAACATCTCCTTGCGCGTATTACGGATGGCCGTCAATGCGTCCCGTAGCATACCTTCGTCACCATCCGCCACTAGGTCCGCCAGATGGCGCAACTGGCTCTCGTATTCGCGGATGGCAGCCAGCACGTGCTCGCGATTGGTCATCAGAATATCCAACATCATCGTGATGTCGCTACCTGCCACGCGGGACGTGTCACGGAAACCGCCTGCGACGATTTTCCACACCGCCGGATCTTTGGATGTCGTCGCGTCTGCCGTCGCTATCAAAGCACAGGCGAGAAGGTATGGGAGGTGACTGACCGTGCCAACAAGGTAGTCCTGCCGGTCGGCATCCAGCACCAGCGGTTTCGCGCCAACGGCTTCTGCCAACGCCACACCAAGCTCCACCGTCTCCGGCGATGTGCGTGACAGTGGCGTGAGAATGAAGGTGCGCTCCTGGTACAGTGTGACTTCGGCCACTTCGATGCCGGAGGTCTCCTTGCCGCACATTGGGTGCGCGCCAAGCGGCTGAATAGACTCCGGCAACAGGCGATCCATCGCGGCGACAATCTCTTTCTTGGTGCTACCCAGGTCCATCACCACACAACCGGGAAGCAGGTGCAGCGCGATTTCGGCTAACTGCTGGACGATTACGCGCACCGGTGTGGAAAGCACCACCACGTCCGCATCACGCACACCTGCGATCAAGTCGGTCGTCCCTTCATCCGCCAATCCACGCGCCAGCGCTATCTCGATGACCTCCGCACGGCGCGCCACACCGATCACACGCGCGCACTTACCCCGCAGTGCCCCACCCAACGACGCCCCCATCAGCCCCAGGCCAATGACGGCGACAGAACAATCAGAGAGTGATTTCATCCACATCATCTCCTTGTCGAATTATGAATAACGAATTACGTCTCGTATTCGCAATTCGTTATTCACAACGTGCGCCCTACGGCTTCTGCGATCAGTTTGAGCGATTCCATCAACGCAGTGAACCGGCCCGGCTTGAGTGACTGCGCACCGTCGGAGAGCGCCTCTTCAGGGCGCGGGTGGACCTCGATCATAAGGCCATCAGCTCCAGCAGCAATGGCGGCCCGCGACATCGACTCGACCAGTTCCCATTTGCCAGTACCGTGGCTCGGATCCACGATAACAGGCAAGTGGCTGAGCTGCTTGAGCATCGGCACCGCGCTCAGATCGAGGGTATTGCGCGTGTAGTTCTCGAAGGTGCGGATGCCGCGCTCGCAGAGGATCACGCGCTGGTTGCCGTGCGAGAGGATGTACTCGGCGGCCATCAACAGCTCTTCCATCGTCGCCATCATCCCACGCTTAAGCAACACCGGGCGCTGTGATTCGCCGACTGCATGCAGTAGGGCGAAGTTCTGCATATTGCGCGCGCCGACTTGCAGGATGTCGGCGTAGGTCATCACCAACGGCACCAGCTCCGGCGCGATCACTTCGGTAATCACCGGCAATCCGGTGACCGAACGCGCCTCGGCCAACAATCGCAGCCCCTCTTCCCCAAGGCCCTGAAAACTGTACGGAGAACTGCGCGGTTTGAACGCACCACCTCGCAGAATGTGCGCGCCGGCCTGCTTCACCACCTGTGCCGTCTCCAACAACTGCGCCCGACTCTCCACCGAACATGGTCCGGCAATAATGGTCAATTGTTTGCCGCCGATACTGATCCCATTAATCGGGATGACGGAATCCTGTGGATGGAATTCGCGGCTAGCGAGCTTGAACGGGCGCAGCACGGCCACAGCACGCTCTACACCGGACATCCGTTCGATCTGTTCCCGGTCAATCGGGCGACCATTGCCGATCACCCCGATAATCGTGCGCTCCTCACCTTGCGAGAGGTGCGTCATACATCCCATACCCTCAATCCGGGCCGTCACGTTCGCAATTTGCGCTGTCGTCGCGCCGTGTTTCATGATAACGATCATTGTTTCTCCTCCCATAGCTGTTTTTGATGGGGTATGGAGTACGAAGTATGGAGTATGTGATAACGTTCCCCTTTACCTCTTACTCTTTACGCTTTACGCTTTACTCTCTACTCCCTACTCCCTACTCCCTATCTTCCACCACCGGCGTTGTCGCTGCCGGATACGAACCCAACAATTTGACGAATGATGAATGGCGCAGCAAGCCCATTAGTGCAGCTTCGCACGCCACGTCCTGGCAGTGCCCCTCGAAATCCAGGTAGAACGTGTAACGCCAGGGCTGGTTCAGGCGCGGGCGCGATTCGATCTTGGTGAGATTGATACCACGAATCGCAAACTCTCCCATCGATTTGTACAACGCGCCGGGACTATGCCGTGTAGAAAAGACGATGGATGTCTTAGGGCGCTGCGCACGCGGCGGATCATCCAGCCCCATCACGAAAAAGCGCGTGTAGTTGAAGCGATAATCCTCGATGGCGCGGTCGAGGATTTCCAGGCCGTACAGTTCCGCCGCCAGTGCGCTGGCGATGACAGCGACATCCGGTTCGGGGTTGGCGGCCATATCGCGCGCGCTGCCCGCCGTATCGAAGGCCGGTTCTCCAGCGAGGCCATAGCGGGTGAGATACTGCTGGCACTGCGCCAACGCCTGGGGATGCGAGCGCACCCGCTTTAGCGCCTCACGCTGCGTTCCCGGCGCCGCCATCAGCATGTGGTGAACGTGGAAGATGACCTCGGCGTTGATGCGCAAATCCCGCTCAAGCAGCAACTCGTAAGCTCCCGCCACCGACCCGGCAACAGCATTCTCCACCGGCAGCATCGCGTAGTTGACCTCACCGTTTTCCACCATCGGGAACAACTCGCTCAACGTGCGACACGGCACACTTTCCACCGTCGAGCCGAAGTACTGCCGCACAGCCTCCTCCGAATATGCCCCTGCGACACCCTGAAAAGCGACCTTCATCCTCCCCTCCTTTCGAAAATTACGAGTTGCGAGTTAAGAGTTACGAATTTTGAGCTACAATTCGTTATTCGCAATTCGCAATTCACTGCTCGTTATTCGCCAGATCAGGCCTGAGCGCACGCGCATCACCCAGATAGATGTGGTGGACATCCGCTTGCGCGCAATCTGTGTTCCAGTGAAGCAGCACCCGGATACAGCGCGGTAGACTGCTCTGGACGACCATTTCCTGCATACAGAGCAGCGGCGTGTCCACCCACCCCATTTCACGCGCGACGACGGCAGGATAGACGGCATCCAGATCAGGCGTGGCGGTGAAAATCACACTGGCAATGTCGGCCACGTCCAACGCGTTGGCAGCGACGATACGCTCCAACAGCGCCCGCACTGCCGATTTGATAGCCACCGCCGTATTCTCCTCCACCGTGATCGCCCCCCGAACGCCGCGACATGCCATACTCTCCTCCCTCTCCCCGTATACTGTCTACCGTTTACCGTCTACTATCTGCTGCCAGATACAAAAAAGACGTGGAGCGGGTCGCTCCACGTCTTTGATTTGTTTTGGGCTTGCTAC
>JAFGSL010000483.1 GCA_016934645.1 Anaerolineae bacterium | reverse complement strand
ATGGGCCGAGGTCTTTGGCAATGACCTGTTAGCGAGCGCGGCGCTGGACCGTTTGACGCATCATACCCACACGCTGACCATCCGCGGCAGTAGTTATCGCCAACGGCAGCGCCGAAAGGAGGAACCCAGCACAACCACGACTTTGTCTACTGCCAACGAAACCTAATCCACCAGCCACACGTGCTCATTGAATGACATCAAGCTAACACGGATGGAGCATTGCGAAAAACACGGTTGAGTTGCTTTTTGGGGCATGGTCGAGCTGTCTCTCAACGCACGATCAATGCGCCCTGTTTGGCCTACTCAACCCGCACACGAGTGGCCCACATCACCCGACTATGGGTGGCCCATCACGGGCGGCATTTGACATCCATTCGAAAACATTTTGCCCGAAAACAGGTTTTGGAGCTTTCTATGGGCAATGGGGAGAAGTTGGTTAGTGAGATACTAAATACCTTGAAGACACTTCATCCAGTGGTGGATTTTATCAATCAATAAAATGTTAGTTTTAAAGCTTCTTTGGAGGTCACGATGACAGAAAGTATAGTGTTCTTACCGAATCCGCGTCATCTGACGCACTTAGAGGGCGTCTTCAGACTGGCGCCTGACTCCGTCGTTTTGTTGGACGCTCCTTGCCCGCAGGACATTCTCTTTTCCGCCCGGCGCGTGCAAGCGGCCTTGCAGGAGTACCTCGGCTTGAGATGGAGCCTCGTCGCCGGGCGCGCTGCGTGGACGGACGTGCATCCCGGCCTGACATTGAGCCTGATATCGGACGTGGTCGCGCAACCGCAGGGCTACCGCCTGGCGATTGCACCGGAGGGTATCCAGGTCTACGCCAGCGATGCCGCCGGGATTTTCTACGCGGTCTGCACGCTCATACAATTGCTGCAACAGGCCGCCGGGCCGGAACTGCCCTGCCTCGACATCCGTGACTGGCCCGATTTCCCCGCGCGTGGCCTGATGCTGGACGTCAGCCGCGACAAGGTTCCCACGATGGAAACGCTGTTCGCGCTGGTGGATCGCCTGGCAAGCTGGAAGATCAACCAGCTCCAGCTCTATATCGAACACACGTTTGCCTACCACGCGCACCATGTGGTGTGGGAGCACGCTTCTCCCTTCACCGGCGAGGAGATTCTCGCACTCGACGCCTACTGCCGCGAGCGCTTCATCGAACTCGTCCCCAACCAGAACTCCTTTGGTCATCTGGAACCGTGGCTGCGTCACGCGCCCTACAGCGACCTAGCCGAGACACTCGACGAGTTTGAGACGCCCTGGAACACACGGCGCAAAGGCCCGTTCGGCCTCGCGCCGGAGAACCCCGGCAGTATCGAGTTCATTCGCAATCTCTACGACGAGCTGCTGCCCTACTTCACCAGCCGCCAGATCAACGTGGGCTGCGACGAGACAATCGATCTGGGTCAGGGCGCAAGCAAGGCCATCTGTGAGGAACGCGGGACGGGGCAGGTCTACCTCGACTTCCTGATGAAGATATACCGCGACGTAACCCGGCGCGGGTATAAGATGCAGTTCTGGGGCGACATCATCACGCACTACCCCGATCTCGTGCCGCAGTTGCCGTCGGACGCCATTGCGCTGGAGTGGGGGTATGAGTTCGACCATCCCTTCGACGCCAACGGTGCGCAGTTCGCCGCCGCCGGCGTGCCTTTCTACGTCTGTCCCGGCACGGCGTCGTGGAACAGCCTCGTCGGGCGGACGGATAACGCGCTGGGCAATCTGCTCAACGCCGCCGAGAACGGCCTCAAGCACGGGGCCATCGGCTACCTCAACACCGACTGGGGCGACCGCGGGCACTGGCAGTATCTGCCGATGAGTTATCTGGGCTTCGGTGCCGGCGCGGCGTACTCGTGGAGCCTTGATGCGAACTGTGCCCTGGATGTCCCGCAGGCCATCGGGCGCTTCGCCTTCGATGATCCGAGCGGTGCGATGGGGAGGATCGCCTACGATTTAGGCAATGTCTACCAGGTTCCCAACGTCCCGCGCATTCATAACTCCAGCATTCTCTTCCACCTGCTGCAAGGCGCGGTCGCGGACGAAGAGCGTTTCAAGAGCGTGACGGTGGAGGATTTCGAGACTACGTTGGAACGCATCGACGCGATCCTGGCGACTCTGTCCGATGTGCAGATGCATCGCCCGGACGCCGACGTGGTCAAGCGGGAGTTCGCCAGCGCCGGACGGCTGCTGCGGCACGCTTGCCGCCGCGCTTTGCAGCTTTTGGGACAGGAGACGCATACCGCCGCCATGCTCGCCGACCTAGAGGAGGCCATCGCCGAACACAAGGCGCTGTGGCTGGCCCGCAATCGTCCCGGCGGCCTGGAAGACAGCCTGGCACGCTTCGAACCGCTGCGCGAGGCGTACACGTAAGATTTTTAGGACGCAGATTCTCGCAGATGAACGCTGATTTTAGAGATAAAAATCTGCGAAAATCTGCGTGAGTCTGCGTCCAGGCAAAAGGAGGGGCATGTCCGCTATCATTCGCAGTTACCGTGGGGCAGACGAGGGCGCGCTGCTTGACTTGTGGCGCGTGACGATGACGCACGACCGGATTACGCCGGCGGTGTGGCGGACGAAGGTGCTGCTGGACCCGAATTTCGACCCGGATGGCTTACTCGTCGCCGATGATGGGGATACGGTTGTTGGCTTTGTGCTCTCGCTGGTGCGCCGCGTTCCGTACTTCTTGCAAGGACTGGAACCGGAGATTGGCTGGATCACCGCGTTCGGTGTTCATCCCGCGCATCGACGGCAAGGGATTGGGCGCGCGTTGTTCGAGGCAGCACTGACACGCATGGCGACGCTAGGCCGGGAACGCGTGATGATTTCGCCATATACGCCCAATTACTTCATTCCCGGTGTAGATGTCGAGGCGTATCCTGCCGCTTTCGCTTTTCTACACGCACTTGAGTGGCAGACAACGTCCACGCCCATTGCCATGCGCGCCGAACTGACCGGTTTCAGGATTCCGCCGGAGATTGCCGCACTGGAGGGCCGCCTGGCGAAAGATAACATTGCTGTGCGACCGTTTCACCCCACTGACCTGCCCGTGCTGATGGCTTTCACCGTCGAACACTTTGGCTGGGATTGGTATCGCTTTGCGCAAGATTACCTGCTGGCGCTGTTTGGCTCGGGTGCGGATGACGTCGGCTGCTGGGTGGCGGTGCGCGGGGAACCGATCGTTGGCTACTGCCAGTACCGGCGGGAGCGTTTCGGCCCGTTCGGCGTCGCGCCTGATATGCGCAGCCGGGGCATCGGGCGTCTACTGCTCTTCAACTGCCTGGCGGATATGATTACACGGGGCTTCCACTGCGCGTGGTTCCTGTGGACGGGCAAGGACGCCGCGCGGCTCTATCATCTAGCGGGCTTCCGGCAGATGCGCCAGTTCGCCATTATGCAGAAATCTCTATGAACCACGATGATCAGTTCAACTTAGGTCGCTTTTTGAAAGCGCAAGAACCGGTTTATGAGCGTGTGCTCTCGGAATTAAGGCGTGGGCAGAAGCGTACGCACTGGATGTGGTACATCTTCCCGCAGATTGACGGATTGGGATTTAGCGCAACGACGAAGTACTACGCTATCAAGAGCATAGAGGAAGCGTGGCAATACCTGAATCATCCGGTTCTTGGTGCACGGCTGAAGGAGTGTGCAGAAACGGTTCTCGCTGTTGAAGGGCAGTCCGTCTCGGAAATCTTTGGGTATCCTGATGACCTGAAGCTCAAATCGTGCATGACCTTGTTTGCGTGTGTTCCAAACTCGCCTCCCGTGTTTGACCAGGTCCTCGATAAGTATTTCCGTGGCGAGCGGGATGCCAAGACGCTCGCATTGCTGGAGAAACAGCAGACATAGAGCCTATCCGAAAATTCGTCGTGGACGCACTAGAAACGTTCGTATGCACGATTTTCGGATAGAGTCATAGAGATACCCCGTTATGGGGAAGGAGAGCGATGCGTGAGGATTTTGTGAGCGGCAAGATTATGGTGATCGGCGCACACGCTGGCGACGCAGAGGTGATGGCGGGTGCGACAGTGATCAAGCACACGCGTGCGGGGCATCAAGCGGTCATCGTCCATATGACGTTAGGCGAAGCCGGACATCCCACGCGGACTCCGGAGGTCTATGCCGAACAGCGCCGGCAGGAAGTGCAGGTCTCGGCACAGTTGATGGGCGCGAGTGTCGTCACGCTCCCTTACGCTGATGGGACTTTGCCCTGTGATGATGCGGTGAAATTTCAGGTGTGCGATCTGATCCGGCAGGAGAAGCCGACGGTCATCCTCACGCACTGGAAGGGCAGTCTACACAAGGATCACATTGCCACGTACAACATCGTGCAGGACGCAATTTTCTACGCGGCGCTGCCTGCCATCCAGCGTGAACTGCCTGCACACCGGATTCGTGGCTTGTACTTTCCTGAAAATTGGGAGGATATGGACGGCTGGCGTGCCGACGTCTACCTCGACGCGACTGATGTGTGGGACGATTACCTGGTCATGTTGCGCTCGCATGCCTTGATGCGTGGCGGGGTTTCGTCGTTCCGCTACTACGATTACTACAACGCGCTTGGCACAACACGTGGTTGTCTTGGCGGTTTTACGAAGGCGGTTGCGTTAATGATGGTACCGGGCGCATGGACCCGACGTGTGGATTATCTGCCGGGATTGGAAAACTGAAGTGGATTTTCTCAACACTCGCACGGTCTTGCAGAATGCCATCGGCGTGATCACGCCGGCGGCGCAGCTTGTGGTTCGTTTGCACGGGGATGTCGTCTTCTCCGAGGCCTTCGGTTGGCTTGATCCGGAGACGCGCGAACGCCCGACGCAACCGGATACGCTGTTTGATATGGCTTCGGTGAGCAAGCTCTTCACCGTCACCGCCTTTATGACGCTTGTCGAAGAGGGCTGCGTCGCGCTCGATACGCCGGTCAGCGTAGTCTTGCCGGAATTCAGCGGCGCGCGGCCCATCCAGCCTTACGAGGACCCCCTCAGTTCGAATGGAATGGTCACTGTCTCTGAAAGCGATGGTGTTGTGGATGCCGGTCAGGTTACGTTTCACGATTTGCTCACCCACACCTCCGGTCTTCCGGCGTGGCGCCCGCTCTTCCACCAGCCGAGTGCCGAGGCCGCCCGTCAGATGGCGTTGGACACCTTCTTCTCGTACCCTATCGGGACCCAAGTCGTCTATAGCGACATCGGCTTAATTTTACTCGGGATGGCCATCGAATGCCTCACCGGGCAATCCCTCGACACCGCCGTGTGCAACCGTGTCACTGCGCCCCTGAATCTTCGGAATACCCGTTACCTACCTGTTTCTTCCGTTGAGTCCGTTCAATCTTTCGAGAACATCGCTCCTACGGAGTTTTGTGCGTGGCGTGGACGCCGCATTGTGGGTGCCGTCCACGATGAAAACGCCTACCGTCTCGGTGGCGTCGCCGGGCACGCGGGGATTTTCTCGACAGCGGAGGATATCGCGGCGTTTGGGCAGATGTTCCTGGATCGTCCGGCCGGGCAGAGACGTGGATTCCCGTTGCTGTTATCCTCCACGGTGGATGCGATGACGCGCTGCTACACTGACGGCATTGGAACGCGACGCGGCCTGGGCTTTGCGCTATGGCTGCCCGACCCGGAGGCCAGCAGCAATCCGTTCAGCCGGCGTGCCTTCGGGCATACTGGCTTCACCGGCACGTGCCTGTGGATGGACCCGAAGCGTGACCTTGTCGTCGCACTGCTCACCAACGAAGTCTACAACGGGCGGCAGAATCGCGGGATTGCAGGTCTGCGCGTCGCGGTGCATCGGGCGATTGTGGAGACAATTGATCATCAATCTTGATATTATTGATTTTGTATATCTTTTAGATATAATGAAGATATACGGAGGTACAGTATGACTGTCAAGGTGATGTTGTCTTTTCCCGATGAGTTTCTGGCGCAAGTGGATACGTTAGCCGAAGCCGAGCAGCGCAGTCGTAGTGAGTTGGTGCGCGAAGCGTTACGCCAGTATATGGCGTCGCGTGTCGGCGCACTGCGACCCGGCGATCTCCCTCATGTGCAAGACGCCGTGAAATCCTTGAATATGTTGGCGCAAGTTTCTCCTGGCGTTGGCGAAGATAGTACCGAGGATGTGCGATATTGGCGAGATGAGCGCCGATGATCCAATTGGTGTTGGATACTTCAGTAGTGCTCAAATGGATCCGCCAGGAAGAAATCCTGGCAGAGCAAGCTCTGGACATTCTGCACGGCTACCTCGAGGGTCACATTCGGGTGATTGTGCCAACATTATTGATCTACGAAGTCGCTAATGTCTTACGCTATAAAGTCGAGTTCACCACGATGCATCTTGAAACGGCGATTCAAAGTTTGTTTAATTTGGATCTTGAGTGGGTCGTTGCATCTTCGGAAATTGCCCGGCGCTCGGTGAACCTCGCCCGTGTTTATGACACCAGTGTATATGACGCTGTCTTTGCAGCGGTGGCTGAAGGCGCCGGTGCAACGTTGGTCACTGCCGATGTGCGTCTAGTGCAACGTTTAGAAAGGCTATCCTATGTTGTTTTCCTCGGCGAGATCGCAAATCACCTTCAGCTATCCTGATCCTGGTCGTCGTTGGATACGATTGTAAAATCAAGTTTACTTCTCACGCTTGAAAGGACACTCCTATGATCGTCATCGGCCTGATGTCCGGCACGTCCGCCGACGGCGCGGATGCCGCCATTGTCCGTCTGGAGGGCGCGCCGCCCGCACTCTCGTGGGAGGTGTTGGGCCACACGCACGTCCCGCATCCGGCGGCGTTGCGTGACGAAATTTTCGCCTGCTTCCGCCCGGAAACCGGCAGCGTGGATCGTCTGTGCCGCCTCAATTTTGCCCTGGGGCGAGCCTTCGGCGAAGCGGCGTTGTGGGCCATCGATGAAGCCGGATTGACGCCCGCGCAGGCGGACCTTATCGGCAGTCACGGGCAAACGGTATGGCATATTCCTCCCGAAATTTCACCGCAGAGCACGCAGAGGTCGCAGAGATTTTATGACACCTCGGCGCTCTCAGCGTCCTCTGCGGTGGAAGAAGCCGATTGTTGTGCAAGTCCTTTGGATGGAACGGAGGGTGGCGCGACGCTGCAACTGGGTGAACCGGCGGTCATCGCGGAGATGACGGGCATTCCCGTCGTGAGTAACTTCCGTACCCGCGACATGGCTGCCGGAGGACACGGCGCGCCGCTCGTCGCCTACGTTGACGCGCTGCTGCTCACACATCCCACACTTACCCGGGCTACCCAAAACATCGGCGGCATCGCGAATGTAACGTACCTTAGTCCTCAGTCGTTAGTCATCAGTCCTCAGTCCCCAATCACCAGTTCCAAATCGCCAGTTCCCAATCCCCAATCCCCGATTACCGATTACCAATCCCCTTTTGCGTTCGACACTGGACCTGGCAATATGCTGATCGACTATGCTGCCCACCGCGCTACAGACGGCGCGCTCACCTTCGACCGCGATGGCGCGTTGGCAGCGCGTGGTTACGTGGATGACATGCTGCTACACGACCTTCTGCGCGAGCCATACCTGCATCAATCACCGCCCAAGACGACCGGCCGCGAACTGTTCGGCGCGCAATTCGGCGCGCGCGCATGGGAGCGAGGGATGGCGCGTGGTTTAGCGCCTGAGGACATTGTCGCTACACTCACAGCCTTTACAGCAGCATCCATCGCACAGGCGTACCGCAACTTCCTGCCCACGATGCCTGACGAAGTCATCGTCAGCGGCGGCGGGGCGTGCAATCCCACGTTGATGGTGATGCTGCGCGGTCAGCTTCCCGGCATTCGTGTCATCCCTTCGGACGATGTCGGCCTGGGCGTGGAAGCCAAAGAAGCCGTTGCCTTCGCCGTGCTCGCTTACGAAACCTGGCATGGCCGGCCCGGCAGCCTCCCCGCCGCCACCGGCGCGCGCCACCCGGTTATCCTCGGTAATATCACACCGGGGAATCAGCGAATCAGCGAATCGGCGAATCGGCGAATCAGCAAATCTTCAATCTCCAATCACATTACCGAATCTTGCAACCCTGCCACAAGGCACATTGATACAGCCTCCACGCTTGAGATGGTGCGCCTGATCAACGCGGAGGATGCGAAGGTGGCGACAGCGGTGGAGGTGGAACTGCCCGCGATTGCGGAGGCGATAGACCGTATCGCGGCGCGGATGCAGACGGGTGGACGGCTGATCTACATCGGCGCGGGGACGTCGGGGCGGTTGGGCGTTCTGGATGCGTCCGAGTGCCCGCCGACATTCAACGCTGCGCCGGAGCAGGTCGTCGGGCTGATCGCTGGAGGCGAGGTGGCGCTCACGACGGCGGTAGAAGGCGCGGAGGATAGCCGTGAATCCGGCGCGCGCGACATCGCAGCGCTCAATGTGGGTGCGCAAGACAGCGTCGTCGGTATCGCCGCGAGCGGTGGCACCCCCTACGTTTTGGGTGGTATGGCGGAAGCGCGGCGCCGCGGCGCGCTCACCATCAGCCTGGCGTGCAACCGTCCCGCGCCGGTTCACGAGCTGGCGGACATCGCCATCGCGCCTATCGCCGGCCCGGAAGTGATCACCGGTTCCACGCGGCTCAAGGCCGGGACCGCACAGAAGATGGTGCTCAACATGCTCTCGACCGGCGTGATGATCCGCCTGGGCAAGACCTACGGCAACCTGATGGTGGATGTGCAAGCCACTAATGAAAAACTGCGGCGACGTGCGCGGCGAATTGTGATGCAGGCAGTGAACGAATCTCGAATCATGAATCATGAATCTCGAATTACGGACGAGGATATTGAGCGCACTTTGAACACCTGCAACGGCGAGGTCAAAACGGCGATTGTGGCGCTGGTCAATACTGTTTCACCTGAAGAAGCTCGCGAAAGGCTGAAAGCCGTTGGCGGAATTGTTCGTTTAGCACTGGGAGATTTGTGATTTGCAGATTTTGCCATTTGCAGATTTTGTGATCGGTATCGACGGCGGGGGCAGCAAGACGACGGCGTTGATCGCCGACCTGGCTGGCAATATCCTGGGACGCGGGATGTCCGGGCCGTCGAACTACCTAGTCATCGGCGCGGAGGCAGCCTATGCGGCGCTCGATGCAGCGGTGGAAGTCGCGGCGGGCGGGCGTCCGGCGCGTCCGGCGGCGCTTTGTCTTGGAATGGCGGGCGCGGCGCGCCCCGCCGATCAGGCCGTGATTCGCGCGTGGGCTGATGCCCGCTATCCCGGCGTGCCGGTCGTCATCACCCACGATGCGCGTCTGGCGCTGGCAGCGGGAACGCCGGCAGGCTGGGGGATCGCCGTGCTCTGCGGCACCGGCTCGATGGTCTACGGCGAGGATTCACAAGGGCAAGCTGCCCGCGCGGACGGCTGGGGCTATCTCCTCGGCGACGACGGCGGCGGCTATGCTATCGGGCAGGCAGCCTTGCGCGCCGTGGCCCGCGCCGCCGACGGGCGCGGGCCGCAGACCGCGCTCACAGAGACCATCCTCGAGTACTGGTCGCTCGCGCAACCACAGGACTTGATCGGCCACGTTTACAAATCCGCGCAGCGCGCCGACATTGCCGCACTCGCGGCGTTGACACAGGCGATAGCCTTGCAGGGCGACGCCGTAGCCGAGACGATTTTGCAGGATGCGGGCCGGGAACTGGCGGTCTCTGTGGAAGCCGTCGCGCGCCGCCTGAAACTGACCGGCGCGATTCCCTGCGCGCTGACCGGGAGCGTCATTCTCAAGGGGCAAAGTGTCCGCGCTGCGTTTGTGGCCGCGACCGTCGAACGGGGATTGACGTT
>JAFGSL010000482.1 GCA_016934645.1 Anaerolineae bacterium | reverse complement strand
TAGTTCAAAGCCGCAATTGTAATCCAGCCTGCTCCAATTGCAATAGCGCCGCTTTGCGCTCCACACCCGCGGCGTAGCCGGTGAGTGCGCCATTCCGCCCTATGACCCGGTGGCAGGGGACGATGATCGCGACCGGATTGGCGCCGTTGGCTTGTCCCACCGCCTGGAACGCACGCGGATGTTCGACTTCCATGGCAACCTCGCCATAGGTCAACGTTTTGCCGTAGGGGATGGTCAACAGTTCCTCCCACACCATCTTCTGGAATGGCGTGCCGCGCAGGTCGAGGGGTACGTCGAACTCTTCTAGGCGTCGATCGAAGTATTCAGCCAATTGTGCGACGGCGGATTCCAGCACAGGGCTGCTACCAGGTTCCGGTCGGGTGATAAAATCACACGCGATCCCATAACGCGCCATGCGATATACCTCCGCATCGCTTGGCTGCTCGCCAAAACCCAGACCGCAGACACCCACTGCAGTCGCGCAGATCCATAGAGGCCCCAGCGGACTTGATGTTACGGTATAATCACAATGCTCCATTGTTCACCTCGCCGAATATCATGTGAACATACACACGGACAGTATGCACGGGCGGAGACGCCCGTGCAACACGCGCACTCTCAATCGCTCAACGGCAGTGCCGTCACCGACCAAGCCGTTCCCACCTGCGACGCCGTCAGCACGCACTGCGTCGGCCACGCCGCCTGCACAAGCGCGTGAACCTCGTAACTACCGTCAAGATATGGGAGCAGGCGATAAGGCTCGTAGCCCTGCGCCAACGCGGCTGCGACAATCACTCGCACATCGGCGGCCAGGCCGGTCTGCGGAAAACCGTTCACCAGTGCGTCCTCCACAGCCGCTAACGGACTTTCGACCGCCTCGATAGCACCATAGGAGACAGCCTCTTGCGCCATCGCCAGTAGCAATTCCAACGCCACCGGTTCGACTTCATGCGGTCGACGCACAAAATCCGCCGTGATGTTCCATTGTACGCCATCCTGAGGACTAAACAATATCCCTTCCATAAAATGCGCGCCGGGATCGTAGATGCGCTGGTAAGCGCGCACGGCCTCCATCAAACGCAATTCCACCTCCAGGCGCGTCAGAGTTTCCGGTGACACCGGCTGCGCGTCCAACCAGGCCTCCCACGTTCTCTCGAACGCCTGCCAATCTACCTCCCCAAGTGCGAGAAGCCCAGCACTGAGTTGTGCTGCGGTGTCTTCCCACTCGCCTGACAGAGTGGTCCGACAGAACGTCTCCATCCCTTCCCAGCCGAAGTGCTCGACGATATAATCGATAAAAGCGCCAGCCTCACGATAGCTGACCTCATGCTGGAGTGTGTAGAAATCGTCGGCAAGCTGCGAGAGTGGGATGTAATGCACCGAAGTACGCAAGGCCGCTGTATCCTGGACAGTTGATCCCGCCCAATAATGCCCGCCAGCCACATAGACCGCCAAGCCCTCACGCACCACCGAGGGAGCAGCCTGACAACCCAATGCCGCATCCAGCCGATGCGTCAGTTCATGGCGCAACAGTATGCCCAAGTCTGAGGGGGTATACTGCCGGTCGGTGTAGCTGATAGCAGCCCAATCCCATGACGCATAGCCGCCATGCCCGATCACCCGATCCAGCAGGTAGATGTCCAACAAATCACCAACCGCACTGAAGCCCAAACACGCCCCAACATCTGCGTAGGCTGCGGCGACCTCGTTGGCGATGTCATCCAGATCACGCCCAGCAGCTGTCCCGGTGAGATAGTACAAACGCACGCCAGGAAATTCCGTGGACATCCACTTGGCTTCCGGTTCCGGGGCGTGAAATGCCGCAATGGGAAGCGGTGAGATGGGCACGATCAGTGTGTTATCTGCCAGATCAGGATCGAAAGCATCCGGCGGCAAGAGCAACGTAAATGTCAGAGGAATGGCGGATGTCGTCTCAGGAACCCGCCAGGCCCAATAGAAACGCGCCCGCAACCGCGCGTCAAGTCCCTCGAAGCCGACCGGCGCAGTTAAGATATTCGTGTTGTCCAATGCCCATGTGAGCGTCAGCGGTCCGGTGACGTCTACTGGCACCCGGGGATTCACGGATACACTCACCCAATCCCCGGGATACAGCGGCCACGGGAAAAACTGCACGCTATCGATTTCCAAGCCCGGTCCAACAGGCAGTGATGTGGGAACAGGAGATGGGGTAAGCGTCGGTGTGGGAAACGGCACAGGAGACAAGGCCACTGAAGACAGCGTCGCCGTGGATGGCGAGGTTACAGACGGCGTCACGGTTTCAACAGCCGGGGACGACGGCAGCGCGGGCACAAAGATACGGCACGCGAGACCGATGACTACTAATAGGACCAACAAGAGACGCTTCATAACTTCGGACTACCTCACCCGCATTGTAACAGGATTAGCGAGTGAGGCAATACCCCGAGCTAACAGGCATCACGAGACGGAATTATCAGCCTTCTTTGATGCAGCAGACCTCGACGCTGACCTTATCTGCCGAGCCTTCTCCTGCAAATCGCGGAAGTAATCCGTCTCCGTGACTTCCTCAACCTGTCGCGCACGCTTGACCTCATCCACTTCAATCCGCAATTGCTCAATTTGCTCCTTCAAGCGGCGTTCCCGCTCTAGGACCTGGCGGGCATTATGAATCGCAATCGCCGCTTGCGGTGCGACGGTTTCCAAAAGCTGTTGCGCATGCACATCAAGAGCATCAGTAGCCACAGTGACCACTTCCAACGTGCCGACTAATTTTGGTCCAACCAGCAACGGAACACCCAGGTAGCCATTGACCGCGATGCCATCAGCAACTTGCCGGGTGACGGGCTTTTGTCCCAGATGTTGATCGACATCGGGAATGAGCAAGCTCTGCTTGTTCTCGCCGATCCAGCCGGTAAAGCCTTCCCCCAGGCGATATACCTGATCGCGAGTGTCTACACGTATATGCTCGGATCCCGCCCAGGCCTGTACGCGCAAGGAAGCCGTCATCTCGTCATAGAGACAAATCTCCGCGCCATCATAGGCCACCATCTGCCGCACGCGCTCCAGGATCGTCTGCAATGTCTGTTCCAGTTCCAGGCTCCCCGTGATATCCTGGCTGATCTGGTAGACGGTCTGCAACTCAACGTGCCGGCGCTTGAGGTTGGTCGTCATATCGTTGAAACGCGCTGAGACAACGCCGATTTCGTCGTTGGAGGTCACCGCCATCCGCACGTCGAGATTGCCTTCACCCACCGCCGTCATCGACTGGCTTAACGTCTCCAACGGCTCAATGACAGAAGCACTCATTGTCTGTGCAAGTACAACTGCCGTAAGGAGACCGCTAATCCCGAGTAAGACGGTCAAACGGAGCAATCGCGGAAGTAAGAGGGCAGGCTGTGCTGCCTGAACCATCTGCGTGACCTGGCCATAAGAAAGCACCGCCAATAAAAGTAACGGAATCGTCCCAACGACAAATAGAATCAGCATCCTACTTCTGATTCGCAAACGGAAAGCCGAGATTTGGGTCAGGTCACCGCCCCGGAAGAAGAGAGGTAGCTCAGATCGCCACGCGCGATCAAGGGCAAAATAGATCAAAACCGCTGTGACGGGCGCAGAAATCATCCCACCCAACAGAATCTGTCCAAAAGCATTCCAAAGCCAACGTCGCGTTGCTGGATCAAAGCCATTCAATACAGCAATGATCAGACTGGCCACAGCCCACATGGTGAGCGTTGTGCCCGCAGAAATGGCCGGCATATTCAACGCCAATCGTTGGATGTGCAGGGGAGCCGGCTCAGGATGCGCCTCGGCTACAGCCCGACGATACCATACCCACATCACGTCGAGTCGCCGCCCTGAAAGCCAATTTCCTAACGCCAACAGTCCCACAGTGATCAAAATGGTAACGCCCAATTCCAGCCCCGCCCCGGCTATCGGAGATTGCGTCACACCGCCATAAATGTTGGTAAAGTAAAATACAAGCAGACCTGCTCCACAAAGGTTAGCGGTCGTGATGATCGCCGTCAGTCTGCGCCAGATGCGACGATAGTGGACCTGGCTCATATACCACCTCTCATCTTCCCACGCCACGCTGCCGGGCCGCCTCAAAGAGCACGATCACCGCAGCCATAGCCGCGTTAAGCGAATCCACGCCAGCCGCCATCGGGATGGTAACGTGCTGGCCGGCGGCCAGCGCACGGCCTTCGGGGCTTGCACCCTCGGCTTCCCCACCAACGACGAGTGCCACGCACTCGCGCCAGTCTACCGCATCGTAGGGCGTTCCTGGCCCGGCCTCGGCCAACCACACCTGCGCGCCATTCAGGCTGGCGCGGATATCCCGCCACGCCATCCGGTGAATCGGCAGGTAAAAATGCGCACCCATACCGGCACGCACCACCTTCGGATTAGTGTAATCCACCGCCCCAGGCGGCAACAAAACCTGGGAGACACCAGCTGCCCAGGCCGTGCGAAGCATCGTCCCCAGATTGCCAGGGTCGCGGATACCATCGGGGATCAACGTGAATGGAGCGGCAGCATCGCACTGCAGGTCAGGGATTGGCAGAACGACGAGGATGCCCTGGGGCGTCTCCGTGTCGGCCAAGGCTTGCATCACTTCTGCGGACACTTCCCAACATGCACTCGTACGTTCCACGCAAGCAGCGACGAGAGTATTGCCAGGCGCGCTCTCGGCAAATGCAGCGGTGTAAAACACTTCGTGGGTGGGCAGACCTGCGGCGAGGATTTCCTGAACCAGGCGCAGCCCTTCGGCAACGAACAAGCTTTCATGATAACGACGGCGAGTGCTACGCTCAAGCGTCCGCACTCGCCGCACACGTTCACTGTTCAGACTGACGATCTTGCCCATCATTGAAGACTACAAAAGTCGCAGCAGGCACGTACATCTTGCGGACTTCTGGTCCACAGCAAGTCGCTGTCCAATCGATATCGCGTAAGACTTTTGTGGTCTGCCGCTTAAACTTTAAGGAATACGAATAGCCTGCCCAACGTAGATAAGAGCTGGATTGGAAATCCCGTTGTACTCGGCGAGATAATACTGGCTGTAGTTATACTTCAGCGCAATGCGGAACAGGTTCTCGCCGGGCTGCACGATATGGATTTTCTCCCCACTCGACACGGGCGCTGGCGTCTCATCGCCGGTTCCACCGGGGATGGTAAGCTCTTGCCCAACGTAGATCAGCGCGGCGTTGGTAATCCCATTAGCTTTGGAGATAGCTTCGACGGTCGTGCCGTAGCGCAACGCAATGCGGAACAGATTCTCGCCAGCCTGCACCACGTGCTTACCGGGTGTGCTCGTGGTCACGGGTTCAGCAGTGGCTTCCGGCGTGGCCTCAGTTTCATCACCGCTGACCACTACGGGCAGCGCCACCTCAGATGTCTCTTCGGTCTCCTCAGCAACAACCTCGGTCGCCTCAGTGGTGGGCGCTTCTGTAGCTTCCTCAACAGGTGCAACAGTAGTAGGTTCCTCGGCCACCGGTTCGACCACAACAGGCGTTGGGTTTGCTCCAGCCTCTTCCACCATCATGGCTGACTCATCCTCAGCTTGGATATCTGCCAGCGGCGGCGTGGCAGACTTCTTGCATCCAGTTAGCGCAAGGGAGAACACCACAAGAATGGTCAACATCACAGAAATTGATTTGCGACTCATAGGGAATCTCCTTTCTGTTAAATTCACAGATATTATACACGTTAATCTGTTTTGCAACAAGGTTTTGCGAACCCTGAGGTTCGGTGAACCTTTGTAAGAATTATACTATAAAAATCACAAAAAGTAAAAAAAGAGGTATCTTATCAATAATCTGGGGGAGACCCCCCTCGCGTCACAGGCACTTGCCGAAAATGCCAAATGCAGGTACACTGCGCAACC
>JAFGSL010000481.1 GCA_016934645.1 Anaerolineae bacterium | reverse complement strand
GCTTAGGGTTCGTAAAAATATAACTTCCCGTTTTTCGCTCTAAGCCCCGTCCCCGGGGCGCTCTGCGCGGGAACTTATTCTTTTACACTCTCTTAGGTAGTTCCAAGATTTAAATTGCGTATCATTGAGGGCAAACCCTTGGGAAAACGCCAGAGTTTGGACGATTTATTCCCTTGGAACGGCCTTATTGCGTCACTTGGTCGAGTTTGAGTGCTCTTGTTGTGAGTAGGACGCTTTTGCGTTGCATGAGCAGTATAGAGGGAAGTGAGGAAAAGTGCAATACAAAATTTGGCCGTGGAACTATAGGTATGGCAATTGACGCCTATGGCAGGCGAGAATATAATCTCGAGGAGACGATTTGAGGGAGCATTGTGGCGAGGAATACTATGAGGATGATCCAGAAAAATATCCCACCGACGCTGAACGATAATATCGAAAAACCGGACGGTCCAGTGAACAACCATCCCGCTAGATTTCGTTTCATCCGAGCTTTCGGCGTGACTTTTCTCATTGTGATTCACCTGAGCCTCTTTCATCTTATGGGCAAACTCCTCGGGGCAGAATGGGAAAGCAGCAGAATGCCGGTGGTTTATGGCCGGAACGCCCAACGACTAAAGCGCTTGCTTCTTTCGTTGCAAGGTATCTTTATCAAGGCAGGTCAACTGATTAGCATCTTGAGCAATTTCCTGCCAGATTACTTTCGGAAAGAATTAGAAGAACTACAGGACAAAATCCCTCCGCGCCCGTTGAGCGAAATCACCGGGCGTATTCATCAGGAGCTTGGCGCGGATCCAGCGCAGCTCTTCGCAGAATTCGATCCGCACCCCATTGCCAGCGCGTCCCTGGCGCAGGTGCATCTCGCCCGGCTCCACGATGGGCGCCAGGTGGCAGTAAAAGTCCAATATGTCGGCATAGAAGTCATCGCCAGACAAGATTTGCGGACGATCAAGGGGTTGCTTTCTTTCTACGGCTTTTTCTTTCGCATCAAAGGACTTGGCAATGTTCATGGCCAATTCAGCGAAATGATTGGAGAAGAGCTGGATTTCCGCCTGGAAGCACAGCACATCGAGACCATAGCAGCCAATTTTGTAGGTAACCCCCACGTTCTTTTCCCGAAAGTGGTTCATGAACTCTCGTCGGAAAGAGTGCTGACCACGGAGTACATGCACGGCGTCAATATAGCCGATCTGGAGAAATTGGCCGAGCTCAATATTGACCGGCAGGCCCTCGCAGAACGCGTCGTCACCGCCTATTGCCAGATGATTTTCAGGGACGGAATTTATCACGCCGACCCACATCCGGGAAACATCCTTGTCCAGCCGGACGGAAGTATCGTTTTTCTGGATTTCGGGGCGGTTGCCAGATTGTCCGGTGAGATGAAAGCAGGCATCCTCCAGTTTTTTCAGGGCATCCTCAAACGTGACAATGCCCAAATTTCCGCCGCCCTACAACAAATGGGATTGATCGCCCTGCGCGAAGATACCCATCACGTCGAACGGCTTGTTGACTATCTCTATAGCCATTTCTTGAGACAGATGACCGTCGAGTCTTGGAATTTATCGGACATTCACGTCGATATGCAGGACAAACTGGACGCGATGGTAGATTTTTCGAAAATGGACATCTCTCTCCGGGAACTTATGGAGACGTTTCAGATCCCGAAGGACTTGATCCTGATGGAACGCACACTCCTTCTGCTGCTGGGCCTGTGCACCCATCTCAGTCCTACCATGAATCCCATGAAAACGATTCTCCCGTATTTGGAGACGTTTGTTTTTGGAAAGGATAAAAATTGGGTCAAATTGATTGAGTCTGCGGTTAAGGATCTGGGTCTCTCGGTGATCACGATCCCGAGAAATATCCAGGCACTCCTGACCAAAGCCAATCACGGAGAACTGGAAGTAAAAGTCAAAGGTTTGGCTGAAAGTGCCAACCTGGTCTATACGTTAGGTCACCAGTTGCTCTATGGGATGTTTATCATGTTTTTCGGCGGGCTTGGCTATCTGGCCCACAGCCAGGGCGAGGTTGCCTTTTCTAGAGGGATGTTTGGCATCAGTGCCTTCTTCTTGTGCGTCTTGGGCTCCTCGTTTTTACGCGCTCGCAAATGGCAGAAGAGAAGGTGATGATCTGATGGTTATAATCACACGAGCGCAACCACGGCACCTGGAAGACTGCAAAGCTGCTCTGCTCAACTCGAAACTCGGACAGGTGTACTTCCCCTCGGAGGAAAAGGCCCTCGCCACACTCACGGAAGGAATTTCAAAAGGTGAGATCTTCGTTGCCGTAGATGAGGATAGGGGGGGAGAATGTCTGGGATTTATATGGTTTGTCTTGAAAGGCGCGTTTCACAGTTTCCCCTACTTGCATATCATTGCCGTCAAAGAAGCGTTTCGAGGTATGGGGATTGGAAGAAAACTGCTCCACTTTTTTGAGGAGACCGTATTCACAGATTCTTCGAAAGTGTTTCTTGTGGTTGCAGATTTCAATCCTGAAGCCAGACGTCTGTACGAGCGTTTGGGCTATCTGCAAGTTGGCGCGATACCGAGTTTATACAAAGACGGGGTCACAGAGTATCTGCTGATGAAGACGAATCCGTCCTCAAAAATTACCTCTGGGCTTGAGAAGGATCCGGGTTCTCGGGAGTGAACGTTTATGACCACAGAGAATCCTTCTGTTTACAAAGATCGAACACCAATCCTTGCCCTCATCGGAGGTGGATTGCTTCTGGTGGGGGCAGTCGCGGCGTTCCTGGGACCCTACGAAATCTACTGCTTCTACCTCTTCTCTGAGGGCGGGCGCTTTCACTACGAAGGATTCGGGTTCGGCACCCTGATGTTTGCCAGCATCGCGTGGCAGGTCGTAGGCTACTATGCCATCGCGCTGTTGTGCATCCCGTTGGGATATGGTCACGTGCGCCCGCGTCGCTGGGCCAGGGTCCTGATGCTGAGCTTGCTGTGGTGCGCGTCAATTCTGGGTCTGCCTTTGATCGTCGTGTTCCTGTTCATGCTGTCGGTCAAGGCCCTGTCCTCCACAGTGGGCCTTCTCGTGGTTGTCGCGTTGGGACTGGCGTATTTGACCGTACCGGTGTTGTTGATTCGATTCTACAAGAGTCACGATGTCAGACAGACGTTTGAGGCCAGGGATGCGCGATCATACTGGATTGAGCGATTGCCTATCCCGGTTCTGGTGCTGGCCGTTCTCTTTATCTTCTACGTGATTTTCATGCACGTTCCTCTCTTTTTCAACGGATTCTTCCCGCTGTTCGGCATCTGGCTGTTTGATGTTAAGGGCTTTCTTGCGCTGGACATCACTATCGTTAGCCTTGTGTATCTGACGTGGGGCGTCCTGCGACAGCGAATGTGGGCTTGGTGGGGGAGCCTAGCGTACTTTGGTTTGCTGACGGTCTCCGCGGTTGTGACATTGGTGCGCGCCAGTTTCGCGGAGATGCTAGCGCCGATGCAACTCCCACCGACCGAGATGGAGATGCTGAAGGGCGTGCCGCTTCAGGGTATCCACTTTGTGCCCTTCGTGGGGGTTCCCCTTCTCATCACCTTGAGTGTGATTGTCCTATCGAGACGACATTTTGTGCGCTAAACAATGCTGTCGGCTACCCTTGCGAAGGTTGAGAGATGTGTGTGTGTTATACGGGTGTTGAACTGCACACAATAACTTTCATACCAAAACCCGTTCATAACCTTCGCAAGGATACCAGTAAATGGGCGAGACAATGTTGAAACGGCTAAGTCGACGGTGGTTATGGATCGCGGTGTTGCTGGTGGCGGCGGCGCTACGGCTGCCCGTGCCGGACTGGGATGCTGCTGTACCGGATGTGTGGCTCGCCATCGCCGCGCACCCGGATGAGCGATTCCTTCTCGGTGTGGCCCAGGCGACGCCGCTGTGGGGCGATCCCAATGTGGCCTCGCCGGATTTCCCTTACGGACATCTGCCGGTTTATGTGGCACGCTTGTTCGTGATGGCTGCGCCCAGCGCCGATCCACTCTTCACGTTGCGGCTCTTCTCCGGGTTACTCGGCGTGCTGCTGGTCGCGTTGACCGGCGCGTGGGGGCGCGCGCTCGCCGGGAGGCGCGGCACAACCGGGACGTGGGGAGCCCTGCTTGCTGCCGCATTGATGGCGTTCGCCCCTTTCGCTATCCAGCAGGCGCGCTTCTACACCGTGGACGTGCTCGGTGCGGTCCTGGCTTCCGGTGCAGTTCTCGCGGCAACCCGTCGACGCTGGACACTCGCGGGAGCACTTGCCGGATTGGCGCTGGCGTGTAAGGCATCGCTGGTATGGTGCGCGGTGACCTTGGTTGTGGGGTATGGGTTGTGGGTTACAGGTCGCAAGTTACAGGTTAAAAGTTACAAGTTGAAGAGCGAATCAGCGAATGGGCGAATCCGCGAATCCAGTATCCAGCATCGAGTATCCAGCATCGAGTTGCGAGTAACCAGTAACGAGGAACCACTCTCACGCATCACGCATCACGCATCACGTATCACGTTTTTTCCCTCCCTGTCTACCGTCTACCGTCTACTGTCTACCATTTTCCTGGCCTTCGCCCTCGCTTCCCCGTGGGCACTGCTGCGACCTGTAGCTTCCTGGCGTGGACCGGCGGTGCAGGCGATGATGGCCTCCGGGCGCTTCGTCTTCCCGTACACGCGCCAGTACGCGGGCGCGCTGCCCTTCCTCTACCCGCTGGCGCAGATGGCGCTCTGGGGACTCGGCCCGGCGACGACGCTGCTTGGCCTCGTTGGGGTGGGGTGGGCGCTGCGGCGTTGGCGGCGCGGATCGTTCACGCTGCACCTGGCCTGTCTCTGGACGCTGATCTTTTTCCTGATGACCGCCGGGTTGTACGTCAAGTTCCCGCGCTATCTTCTTGCACTCTACCCGGTGTGGGCCGCGTGGGCGGCGCTGGTATGCGTGAAGGTGATTGCCTCGCCGGTCGCGCGGTGGGTTGTGGGAATGGTGACACTCGTCTCCACAGTATTGATGGGATGGGCGCAGGTCTCGATCTACGCAGAGCTACACCCGTGGATCGCCGCTTCGCAGTGGATTTACGCGAATGTGCCATCCAGCGCGACCATCGCCGTCGAGGACTGGGATCATGCCTTGCCCATTCCGCTGTCCGAGGGCGATGCTGGGCGCTATACGGTGCTGACCGCGCAGGTCTACGATGAGGAAACGGTGGCGAAGACCACCCAACTGGCGGAGGTCGCAGAGAACGCGGACGTGATCGTGCTGGCGAGCCATCGCGGCTATGGGGCGCTGGTACGCCAACCGGGATCCTACGCCGCAACGTTGGCCTGGTATGACAAAATCCTGCGTGAGCGCGAAGCCATCGCTTTCGGGCGTTGCCCACACATCGGACCCGTAGCACTCACCGACGACCCGCTGACAGATGCGGGTCTCGCCTCATCTTTGTCGTTGGCGGAACGCTGTGGCACTCCCTATGCCCTGCGCCTGCCGCACCTCGATGAGAGCTTCCGCGTCTACGATGCGCCACCAGTGTTGCTTTTATGGAGTACGGAGTAAGGATTATGGAGTAAGATAGCTCGCTTACTCCATACTTCTTACTCCTCTCCCAACGTGAATTCCTCGATATTCCATGTCTCCACGGCGATGGCATCAGGTGCAAATCCGTGCAGGTCGGTGCGGGCGACGTAGACGCTTGGACGGAAGAAGAGGGGCAGCGCCGGCAAGTCCGCGCTGAAGAGACGCTGCGCTTCGCCGTGCGCTGTGACGTAGGCCGGCTCGCCGGGAAGCGCGGCGAGCGCCTGTTCGCACAACGCGTCGTAGACCGGGTTGTTGTAACCGCCGAAGTTCTGCCCGCTCCATTGGTTCGTCTCTGACGAAATCTGCGTGGAAAGATACAGGCCGCACGGCGGTTGCATGTCGGTGAGCCAGGAGAATTCGGCGAGGTCGAAGTGCCGTCCGTACAGCGGCATCCCCGCACCATCTTTGAAGAACGTTGCTGGCTCAAGCTGTTCCACCTCTACCTGGATGCCACAGGCTGCCAGGTCTGTGGCGATCAGCTCACTGATTTGCTTGTGCATATCCGCTGTGGTGGTGCTGTAGTGGATGTGGAACTGTGCTCCGTCGAAGAATCCGGGGATCCCGTGTGCCTCGCGGATACCGTCCCCATCCAGATCGCGCCATCCGACGTCTTCCAGAAGCGCCTGGCCTTCCGCGGGATCATACGGATGCAGGATGATGGCGTCGGCGGCGTAAAGCGGGTGCTCCTGAGGGAGGTAGGCGTCGGAGACTGCGCCCAGTCCACCGGTCACCTGCTCGATGATGGTCTGGCGATTGATGCAGTAGGCGACCGCTCGCCGCGTCCGCACATCCTGGAGGAAGGCCGGTTGCTCATAGTCGGGTGGTGGATCGGCATTGAAGGTCAGGTGTTCCCAGATGGGGCCGCTGACGCTGTAGAGTTTCCCACCCCCGGCTGTCTCCATATCGCGCAAGCGTTGCAAGTCATTTTCGAGGTCCGCGTCGAGGCTCAAAACATCGCATTGCCTCTGCGTCAGCGCATCCAGAGCGGCGTTCACGTTCTGGTTGGAGATAAAGCGGAAGGTGAGAGTCTCGAAGTACGGCAATCCTTCTGCCGCACGAAAATAATAGGGGTTGGGAGTAAGCCGGACGTACTGCCCTGGTTCCCAAGTGTCGATCACGTAAGGTCCGTAACTGAGCGGTGTGCGGATGACGGCGTCCTGCGTTAGTAGCTCCGCTGGCTTGTACTTTCTCCAGGCATAGGTGGGCAATGGAGTCCAGAACGCCGTGGTGTAGGCAGGATCGAGGAAGCCAGGTAGCCCGGTCCAGACAACCGTGTGATCGTCCGACGCAGTATAGCTGCTCGTGCGCAGTTCCAGCCACTTCCAGTTGGGCGTGTCCGCGTCCCGGGCGAGGTCGAAGCTATAGACGGAATCCTGGGCCGTGAGTGATTTGCCGTCCGACCATTGCAAGTCAGGCTTGAGGGTGAACGTGGCCTGCATCTGGTCCATGGTGATGGGGCGCCCGTCGAATGTGACCGCACAGTCATCGGCGCGACAACTGGCTGGACGCACGCGTGTCCCCGCAGCGAGCTTCACGACTTCGCCGTTAGCATCGACGATTTGAGCGCCTGCCTCTACGGAGACTGCTGCAATCACGGCATCGCCATCCACCAAAGAGGGAAGCTTTTGCAGGATGACGGGTTGATAGCTGTAACCGACTATATCGATAGGGCCGTCGTAGATGGCTTCGCGGATGGCGCGTGCGGCGTACGAGTCGTCTTCGTAGAGGTAGAGCGAGTCCGGTTCCTCTCCCAGACAGATGGTGAGTACACGTGGCTTCGGCGTAGGGGTAAGGGTGGGGCTGGGGGTGAGGGAAGGGGTCGGTGTGTTGGTTAGTTCAGGCGTCGTCGTGAGTAAAGTGGGTGATGGCGATAGCAACGTGACTGGCGTTGACGTACAAGCCGCCACCAGCAGGCACACGATCAGTGTATATAGTTTGGGGAAATGTTTCATCGGCTGTCTACCTAAAAAGTATACGGATGAACACAGAAAACACGGATTGTTTTTTGCAAAAATCCTTCGAATCCATGCAATCCGTGCACGGTTTTTTGCTTACAACACGGCGCGGGCCATACCACCATCGACGAGCAGGGTGATGCCGGTGATGTACGAGGCTGCCGGAGAGAGCAAAAACGCGGCTGCGCGGCCAAACTCGGTGGGGTCGGCCATGCGACGCAGCGGGACTTCCGTGGCAATTTTCGCCGCTTCTTCTTCCATGCTGCTGGTGTTCTGCTCCATGCGCGCGCGCAGGATTTCGTCCACGCGCTCGGTGCGCGTCCAGCCCGGTGCGATGGCGTTGACGCGGATATTGTCCGGGCCAAGTTCGATGGACAGCGTTTTCACCAAGCCAACGACGGCGGTGCGCAGCGCATTGGAAATCGTTAGCCC
This sequence comes from Anaerolineae bacterium, assembly GCA_016934645.1. Next base: position 6,688 of record JAFGSL010000481.1, on the reverse strand, counting down.
ATCCAACGGGTGTCGTACGGTGACGGAGGTGTTGGCGAGGATGCTGCCTGCACCCTGCGCGCGCATCAGCGGCACGACGGCATAGGCCAGGTGCAATGCGCTCTGGATGGTCAGTTGGATGCCGGTCTCCCATTGGGCCATGGTGAGGTCGACAAAGTGCCCTGGTGCCGGCCCGCCGGCGTTGATGAACAGCATGTCGATATGCTCAAGGTTGGCGATGGTTTCGTCGACCAATCGCCGGACGTCGGCAGGCTGTGTGATGTCGGCAACAACCGGCTGCACTGTTGCGCCGGTTTCCCGGGCCAGGGTGCGCGCGGCATCCTTAAGCGTCGACGCATTGCGTGCGCAGAGCGCGATGTTAGCGCCTTCCTGTGCCAGCGAGTGCGCGACTGCATAACCCAAGCCTCGGCTCGCCGCAGTGACGAGCGCAGTTTTTCCTTCTAACATCAGGTCCATAGAGCACCTCTTATCGTTGCAAGTTGAAGGGGAATCAGTAATTGGTAATTAGGGATTGGTGATTTGGGAGGAGGAGATTTATTCTCACTCCTCACTCCTTACTCCCTACTCCCTACTCCCTACTCCTCTGTCTCGAAGCGGAGTGTGGTCGTGCCGATACGGATGCGGTCGCCGGAGGTGAGTGGCATAGGATGCGTGATGCGTTGTTCGTTGAGGAAAGTGCCGTTGTGGCTTTCCAGGTCCTCGAGCCACCACAACTCGTCGCGCCAGAGCATCAGCGCGTGATGGTTGGAGGCAAAAGCGTCCGCAATGATCAAGCTATTGGTGTGACTGCGTCCGACGGCTGTAACCGGGCGCAGGGACAGACGTCTTCCCTGCTCCTCACCTTCCTCAATGATGATGTGCGCAGGTGTATGCGCGATGACGGGCGCTTTTTCCTGCTGGCGCAATCCCCGCCAGAGGATGTAGAAGGCCACACCCAGAAAGAGATAGAGCAGCACGGCTAGCCCAAACCGCAGCGCCAGCAGCAGCTCCGCTGTCACATTCTCCATGATCAGGGCCTCGCTGCTGGATAAGCCTGCGTGTCTGCCGGAGTGGGCGTGGCTATCTCGTCCTTGCGCCACTCGCTGATCTTCTCGACATAGATAAGATCGATGCCGGAAAGCGAGATCACGTCACCGGGCCGGAGCACGATCTCCCGAATGGCAAAGCCGTTGACCGTGGTGCCGCCACGACTACCCATATCTTGCAGGATGTAGCGGCGATACCGGCAGGACAGTTGGGCGTGATAGCGCGACACACGCGGGTCTTCGAGAATAAGGTCGTTGTCGAGCGCGCGCCCAATGCGCACCACGGGTTGCGTCAGGTCGAACGTGCGCGTACCCTGGACGATCAGGTAAGCTTGCAGTTCGTTAGGGTTCAGTTTGTTGGTGCCTTCCTGTTCTGCACGCTGCCGGATGGCTTCCAGGTCCAGGTCGCGGGTCGCGTCGTGCGTCGGGAATACGCGATTGGCTGGCGTGATGCGCACAGCATGCAACGGCAGATCAGCGCTGGATTCCAGCAGGATCGCGGGTGGTTCCATCAGCCGGACTTGCATGCTCTTGGCGACTGCCTGTAGGTCGATTGCCAGTTGGGCGTCCAGGTCTGGGTGGTGGGTTCGGAGTGCGGCTAAATCTTCCGGGTTCAGCACGATGCGGTAACGTCCTGGCACTTCCGGCGTGCCATCAGCGCCTAAACGTTCGCCGTCCTCCAGCGCCCTTACGAGGTGGCGCGCTACATCCTGCGCGAACAGCCGCCCAGCAAAAAGCCGTACGAAGGGTGCTTCAACCAATTGCTCGATCCAGCTTTCAAGACGCATCAGACTTTTCATACAAAGCGATTATAGACGTAAACCGGAGTGCCGCAAGCGTACCAATGTTTTTAAAGGGATTTTTGTGGCGTGGCTCTGCCACGCCACAAAAATCTCCCTTATCCCCGGCCTTTAGGCCGCATTTGTAACTGGTAGAATCCTGAGCTGTATTACACAAAGAGAATGATTAAACCCTGGCAGGGGATCTGCGTCCGGTTGACAGGTTCACCACTCAGCGTACACTAGAGGACTGGAGGTGAGGCTTATGACGGATTCAACAACCAGGCCGATTCCCTTTCTGACCGATCCGACGGGACGCGAGCATCTGCTGGATGGCGAGATGACGACGATTGGCCGCGCGTTGGAGAACGACATCGTCATCACCAGCAAGCGCGTCTCCCGCGAGCACGCGTGCCTGCGTCGTGATGGCTGGCGCGTGATCCTCGAAGACCTGGGGAGCACCAACGGTACCTTCCTCAATGACGAGCGTGTGCTGGAGCCAATCGCTTTGCACGATGGCGATTGTATCAAAATCGGTGACGTGGCGTTAGCCTTCCACGATCCCGACATCACCTACCGCGATACCTTCCTGCCGGCGCTGGAAGTGGACGTGGCGGCGGGCGTCGTGCGCCTCGACCGGCAACTCGTCACACTTTCTTCCAAGGAATTCATCCTGCTGGCCTATCTCTACGAACGCTGCGGGGAAGTCTGTTCTAAGGACGACATTGCCGCCGCCGTCTGGCCTGAATATCACTCGGACGTTTACGACTACCAGGTCGAGAACCTGATGCGGCGTCTGCGCACTAAGCTCGAACCCGATCCCGCCAATCCGCAACTGTTGCTCACCGTCCGTGGGCTTGGTTATAAGTTGATAGGGCATAGTTCATCATGAAAAGATAGCCAGTTGTTAGCTGGCGAATAGGCAACGCCGCCGGAGATCTGCTACCCTTATCGCAGGATGGTGAATGACAATGACATATAATGCGACAAACACACATTCCCCTGCGATGGCTCTGGCGGCGTCACGCTTCGAGGGGGAAGACAACACAATGCCAGTGACTTCTTTGGAAGGTAAAACGCTCGGTAAATACCGCATTCTGGACGCACTTGGTCGCGGCGGGATGGCACGCGTCTATCGCGCTTACCACCCGCAGCTCGACCGCTACGTGGCAGTCAAAGTCCTGCGTTCCGATCTGATGGAGGATGAGGCCTTCGGGGTTGACGCATCCGCCGACGAGACGTGGCAGGCCCGTTTCCAGCGCGAGGCGCAGTCGGTGGCGGCGCTCCGCCACGCCAACGTCGTCCAGGTCTTCGATTTCGACGTGCAGGACGACGTGTACTACATGGTGATGGAGCTGCTGGAAGGCGATACGCTCAAGACACGCCTCAATGACTACCGCGTGCGGGGCGAGCAGATGGCCTGGGGCGAGATCGTGCGCATCATGCTTGACGTGCTGGATGGGCTGGCCTACGCGCACAGCGAGCGGATGATCCACCGTGACATCAAACCGGCCAATATCCTGTTGAGCCGGCGTGGCCAAGCCGTCATCGGCGACTTCGGTATCGCGCACATCATCGGTGGCACGCGTTACACCATCTCTGGCGCGCTGATGGGCACGCTGCACTATATGGCGCCGGAGCAAGGGATGCAAGGGCTGTGTGACGCCCGTAGCGATATCTATTCACTCGGTGTCGTCTTCTACGAGATGTTGACGCAGCGCACGCCCTTTGATGCCGACACACCGCTGGCGATCCTGATGAAGCACGTCAACGATCCGCTGCCGCTGCCGCGCCGCATCAATCCGGAGATTCCCGAACCGCTCGAGCGCATCGTCTTCAAATCGCTGGCGAAAAAGCCGGAAGATCGTTACCAGAGCGCGGCAGAGATGGCGGTGGCATTGCGGACCGCTGCCGAAGAAGCGGGTATTGCGTTGCCGACGCGTATCTCGTTGCCGCTCTCTTTCACGACGTCGGATGCACCTTCAGAGTCGGTCGCTGTCATCTCCGGTGACACGCGCCGGGTGATGGCAGCGCAGCGCTCCACCGGCGTCACATTTGCCGACGACGAAACCGACATCACCCTAGGCCAGCAGCGCCTCCAGGCGCTCGCCCCTGACACACCCGCGACAGCAGCCGCATCGACGATGCCTGCTGCACCAGCGGCTGTGGAAAAAGCGCCCACTGTGAAGACTGTACAGAGGAGAGTGACACCCTCACCGCGTGAACCGCGTCGCTACGGCGTCGGTCGGGCAATTTTCAACGCCGTTCTACTGGTCGGAATTGGCAATCTGTTGATGCTCTCTCTCGCTGTGCCGACCGACAATTGGGCGATTTATGAGCGTGGCTGGCCGATGCAGGTTTTCCTGGGAGCGTTGGGGCTGTGCTTCATCATGTATGCCACCGGCTCTCTCTGGCTGCTGCTTTTTACCGCTCCGGCGCTGACGGTCGCCATGATGTTGACGTACAGTGCGTTTTTCGACAATTGGGAACATTGGCAAATCTCGTGGATCATTCTGGCATGGGTTGCCATTGGCTCATTCGTGCTTCCGACCTGGCTGGCGAAGAAAAAGCTCGCTCGCGGACTGGGCCGCATCTTCGCCGTAATCTTGGGCTTGATCTCGATAGCGGCAATCGTGGCTGTGGTCTTGTGGATCACGCCTCAGTATTACGTGGCGCTCATCAACGCGATTTTTTAGAAGCTACTGCGTTTGACCTTGAAACCCCTGGGGTATGCCAAATCCCAGGGGTTTTTGGTTTGTATGTTACTGCATTTTGCATTACACTATCAGTATATCTTGATATCCGTAATCCTGTGGTTTGTTTTGGAGGATGATTATGAGTGAATTCTACGTGTGGATTGAGCAAGATGAAGATGGGATGTACATCGGCGAAGTACCCCAGTTACCTGCCTGTTACACACAAGGCCGTACACTAGATGAGCTTTTGCACAACATCCGTGAAGTGATTGCGCTCTGCTTGGAAGAGATGGCTGAAGATATGGCACCATTACCGACGTTTGTGGGTGTGCAAAAGGTGGCTGTCTGATGCCACCGCTGCCGGTGGTGCGTAGCTCTGTGCTCATCAAAGCATTACAAAAAGCCGGATTTGAGGTGATGCGCCAGCGCGGTAGTCATGTGCGTCTGCGACATCCCGATGGGCGCATTGTTACGGTGCCGGTTCATGCTGGGCAAGATGTAGGACGTGGATTGCTGCGGAAAATCTTGCGTGACGCCGAGTTGAGCGTGGAAGAATTGTTGCGGCTGTTATGAGTGTGCTTGATAACAGGAATGTCTCTTGGCAGAGGATGACTATGTCCAATCAACAATCTATCCCACCTGAATTAGTTGCCCACCTCAACCGTGGCGATTGCGTGCTCTTCGCCGGCGACGCGCTGGATGGCGTCTCTCAGAGTGCGCGATTGGCTGCCGCGCTGGTGGATGCCTGTGGCGCCCATTGCCCGTTCTGCCAGGGTGAGGGGAAGTGCCAGCGTCCCGATGATTGCGTGACGCCCCTTTTCCGCGCCGCGCAGCTCTACGAAGGACGCACCAACCGCCAGGCGCTCGTGGATTTCGTCCTCCGGCATATTGACAACACCCGCCCGCCCGATCCCCTCCACCGGGCGCTGGTGGAACTGCCCGTCCGTGTCATCATCACCACGGCCTACGACGACCGGTTGGAAGCAGCTCTGCGCGCCGCCGGACGCCCGTTCCTCTCCGTGGTGCGCGATACCGACGTGCCCTTCGATGACCCCGACTGCGTGCAACTGATTCGTCTGCACGGTACGGTCAGCCAGCCCGACACCCTCATCCTCACCGAGGATGACGCCGCCGACCTTTTCGGACGGCTGCCGGTCATCACCAAAATTCTCCAGGGGCACTTTGCCAGCAAGACGCTGTTCTTCCTGGGCTACCGGCTCGCCGACCCGCACTTCCTCGCGCTCTACAACCAGGTGACCGGCCCGATTGCCCGGTATCACCGCCTGGCCTACGCCGCGCAGCCCCGGCCCGATTCGCTGCTGGTGGATCGCTGGCGCGGCAAGATCACGCTGCTGGATGCTGACCCTTTGCCGCTGGTGGTGGGGTTGGCGCGCTCCGTCCGCCTCGAGGCGCGGAAAGTGACGCAGGCGACGCTGCCGCCGGAACCCTACAAGTTCCTCGACTACTACACCCGCGATGATGCCGCCATCTTCTTCGGGCGCGACCTGGAAGCCGACCTGCTGCTCAGCACGATCCTGGCCCACGGACTGACGGTCTTCTACGGGCGCAGCGGGACCGGCAAGACCTCGCTGTTGCTGTCGAAGGTCGCACCGTACTTGGAAGTTGCCGGGTACCGGGTGATTTACGCGCGTATGTTGGGCGATCCCGTGAGCGAGATCAAAGCGGCGGTGCGGCAGGTATCGCTGGAGAACCTCTCCTATGCTGACCGGGGACGCGCCTTGCGTGAGGTCTTGTGCGATGCTGTTCCGCCGGGCGGGCGGCTGGTGGTGGTACTGGACCAGTTCGAGGAGTTCTTCCTGCGCCAGGGTGACGCAGTGCGCGCCGCCTTCGCCCAAGAATTGGCGGCGTGTCTCCGGCCAGCGGAAGACCAAACCGCGCTCGACCTGCGCTTCGTTTTCAGCTTGCGCGACGATTACCTGGGCGCGTTGGATGAATTGAGCGCGTGGCTGCCCCAGGATGTCTTCGCCCATCGCTTCAAACTGGAGAACCTCTCGCAGGAGAAGGCGCTGCTGGCGATCCTCAAGCCGGCCGAGAAGTTCGCCCTGCCCGTGGAGGAAGCGCTGCGCGAGCGTCTGTTGGACGACCTGACCGACCAGGGCCTCGAACCGGCGAACCTGCAAATCGTGCTCTACCGTCTTTACCGGGATGCGCTGGCGCAAGGTCTGTG
>JAFGSL010000061.1 GCA_016934645.1 Anaerolineae bacterium | reverse complement strand
TCTGCAGCCCGCGTAACGCCAAATAGCGTCCCCATGGCCAGATTATTGACGGCAAAGATGAACAGCAGGAGGCTGACGTGGCGATTGACCGTGTGCCGGGTATTGAGGAGCAGTATGTACAAGGCCAGAATCAACTCCAGCAAACCTACCAGCCACGCTGCAATCTGCAAGGTCTCGTTCGTCAACAGGTCATTCATACGTTGACCTCCTCTGTGGCCGCCTCTTCCAGGTCTGCGCCGCTCAATCGCACCTCGACGCGGGCAAAATTCAAGGTGCTGACCATATCCCGCACGGCATTCTGGAGCACCTGATCAATGTCCAACGAAGTGCGCATCTGCGCGCTCAGTTCACCGATGATCTGGTCGCGTGCGGCGCTGCGGCGGGTGTCTTCGAACAACCTGGCCCTATCCAACGCCGAGGCGACCTGCTCCGCGATCGCGTCCAGCAACATTCGTTCCTCCTCCGAAAGTGGATGCGCTGGATCAGCTTGCACAGCAAGTTGCCCCACAACTTCTTGCTGCACGGCGACCGGCACCACATACACCTCACGTCCCGCCTCCGGAGGTTGCATCAACGGTTGTACAGCGCCGTGGTCATACATGTAACCCTGGAGACCCCGGCGCTGCTCACGCAAGGCTTCCCAGCCTTCCCGCGACATCGACTGCTGGAGCAGGTTCAAGGTCTCCAGGCGGCCTTCCATCTCCTCGCGCAATCGCGTGTTCTCAATCGCAATCGCGATCTGCCCGCACAACTGCTGCAACAGCAATTGATCATCCAGGGTCAGCGCGCCCGCGCGGTCGCTTTGCACGTCCAGGATGCCAAACACCTCTTCGCGCAGGCGAATGGGCACAGCCAGTTCACCCTGCGTTTCCGGCAGATTGGGATTGGGACGCCAATCCCGGTCCTGGGTCACGTCCGTTGCGAGAACTGGCTGTCCTGTCTCTGCCGCCGTCCCAACTACGCCTATGCCCATCTCAATCTGGTGTCCCTCCGCCAGCATCTTCGCTCCTACCTCACCGTAGCCGGTGATCAGGCGGACGGCATTGATTTCCAGATCATGGCGGAAGATTTGCGCGTGGTAGTAATCAAAACGCTCCTTGATCAACGTGACCACCAGGCGGTACAATTCATCCAACGCAGGCACGGCGGCGATTTCCTGTGAAATCTGCGTGCTGGTCTGCACCTGGAGCGCCCGCCGCTCGTACAACATCTCACGGCTGGCGATTTCCCGCTGTAGTTCAGCAGTGCGTGCCTGCACTTGTTGTTCCACGGCGGTGTAGGATTGTTCGAGCGATGCCTGGGCGCGGCGGTTGTCTTCGATCAGCCGCACGACGTGCAGGGCGCTACTGAGTTGATCGCGCAGCGCACCGTACAGATCACCATCGCGTGGGCCAACCTCAAACAAGACGTAACCCAACCGTTCTTGACGCACGCGCAATGCCTCGAGCACTAGGCTAAAACGCCGGTCATAGGGCCAGAGCGTTTCCGGCAACAGCATCTGCGCAGTGAACAGCGGTGTTGCCTGTTCTACACGCTGATGCCCATCGTAAGCCGCGAGCACGCGGGCGGACAGCGGTTGCTCAGCGTCCTCGTAGAGAACGACGGCGCACCCGGGAATGTCCAGCGTCGGGAATTGCTGCACCAACACGCCGGCAAAATGATCCAGATCGGACGCTACCATCAAGGCCTGCTCGACAACACGTAAGTGATCCGCCTGATTGTCCGCCCACCAGGCGCCACGCGCCAGCGTGCGTTGCACTTCATAACTGATCATCACCCGCGCCTGGTGGCAATGACTTTCCAGACGTGAGCGCATGTCGCCAGAAGCCGCATACGCCAGAGCGCGACGACGCAGCAATGAGAACGCTGTGTGCCACACGTTGGCATCGACGCCCGCATCGGTGGTCCGGCGCACAAGCGTAAGCAATCTGGGCAGACAGTTGCCATTCGACGCGGGGTCGAGCGCGATCAGGAAAAGATCCCACAACTCGGCCAGGGTTGCGAGATCCAGCGTCAATGACTGTGTGCCGACATCCTGCATGGCCTGCGCTAATTCGTCCAGGGCGGCGTCACGCTCCGCCGACAGCGCCGCAAACGACGCTTCTGCGGACACATCGAGCGATGCTGTGCCGGCCTGTTGCACGGCGGGGATCACACACCCGCACGATTCGCGGATAACCAGTTCGGTGGGCACGTGCGTTACGGCGGGCGCCGAAGCGTGTTCGAGCAACGCCAACAGCAATTCCGCCGCCTGGCGTCCCTGCGCGTACCCAGGCCACGGCACCGAGGTGAGCGGAGGAGAGCTGTGCCGGTCCTCTTCAAAATCGTCGAACCCCACGACCGCAACATCGTCCGGGACGCGGATGCCGCGCGCCTGCAGGGTCTCCAACACGCCGAAGGCCATGTTGTCATTGGCGGCGACTACGGCGTCGAAATCATCTTGCGGGCGCAGATGGCGCGTATCGCATAGCAGTTCGACCGCTTCCACGCCGGCAGCGTGTTGGTTGTTTCCCGGCGCCACCAGCGCCAGGTCCAACTCCAGACTGTGCGCCGCCAGCACGTCCCGGTAAGCGCGATAACGATCTTCGGCTTCCTCGTGCCCTTCTGGGCCGCGCACAAAGGCGATCCGGCGATAACCGTGAACCGCCGCCAAGTGCTCGACCACACTGTACATCCCCGTGTAGTTATCGGCCAACACAGCCGGGATGCCCTCTACCTGCAGGCCAAGCGTCACGACCGGCAGCGGAGCGTAGCGCCGGCAGAAGGCATGCGCCGTCTCGGTGTCTACGCTGTGTAACACGCCTGCCCAGATCACGAGACCGTCCACGCGCTCGGCAGCCGTCATATCGTAGAGCGCATTAGCAGGCTCCACCACACCAGGAGAAACCTGCCACGATCCGCCAGAGCAACAGATCAAATTGACGTCGTGCTCGCGCGCCACATCTTCCATGCCCAACCACACGGCCTCGCCAATTGTGTCCATCAAGCCATACGTGAACAGAGCAATCGTCAGCCGTTCCGGCTTCTGCTCAGTGTGCGACGCGTGGTTCAGCGTGTTGTTATCGTCCATCGACGTATCTCTCCTCATCGAGTGCAAATCGCCAACGCATCATCATTCGTGCTCTCTCGTTTCCGGCGGCGTCGCAGGCGTGGCAGAGGCAGAAATCTGCTGGCCGGGTTCATTTTCCAGGTAGACAAAGACCGGGCGTTTCAACACCTCACCGACTTCCTGAGCCGCGATGCGCATCACCGTGTCGACATCGACCGCCACACGGATGCGTTCCGAGACTTCACGCAGAAGTTGCTCACGGGCCGCCGCGCGGCGCGACTCCTGATAGAAACGGGAAACCTCCAGCGTCAGGCCGAGTTGCCCCACTAACTGCTCCAATTGGGCGATTTCGTCCGGCTTCCACTTACCGGCATCACGCCGTTTGCTCACATCAACGACGCCGAGAATTTCGTCACGCAGGCGAATCGGCAACGCCAGGGTGGATTCCACGCTGGCCGGAGTTTGATCAGTGACGCTTTCTTCCACCACTACACGCCCTTCGGACCAGGCCACCCGCGCGGCCGGTCGCCACGCTTCGGGGGGCGCGGCTGCTAACGGCATGATGCGCCGGGTTTCCGCTTGATAGCCTTCCGGCCCTGTCGTGCGCGCTGACAAAAGCGCCTCCCACGCCTCGCGCGTCACCCCACTATACGCATGTTCGAGGCGCTCCATCGCTTCCTGACGCTCGGCGTACAATTGCACGCTGTCGATGGCGACCGCCACCTGATCGGCGATCGTCTGCAACACCACAGCGCTTTCAGCATCCAGCATCTCAGCTTGATCGCTATGCACCTCGATCGCGCCAAAGATCCGCCCACGCGAGCGCAGCGGCATCGCAACTGCCGTGTGCGTATGGGGCAACTGCGACCGATCGAACAGGAGCGCGCTGTCGGCATCGGTGTGCCGTGCAATGGTGGTCTTCTCTTCAGCCACACAGCGGCCCACCACCCACTCCCCTATTGCCACGCGGTAATCCTGCACCAGCATCTGCCGGGCCGGATCGCCTGAGCCGGCGTGGAGCACCAGCCATTTGCCTGCATCATCCAACAGGTAAAGGCCGGTATAATACAGACCGAATCGCTCACGCAAGAGGTCTACCACACCTTGCGCCAATGTGGTTACATCCGCCGTGACGGAGACGATCTCGCCGACGACGGTGGTGGCCTCCAGTTCGCGGGCGCGGCGCTGCTCCTCCCGTTCGCGTTCACTGGCACGCTGGGATAGGGCCTCGTCCATCTCCTGGACGTTCGCCGCCATCGTATTGAAAGTTTCGGCCAATTCGCCGGTTTCATCGGGCCAGTAGGGTTGAGCGCGTTGAGGTCTATCCCCATCGAGCCAACGGCGCATCACAGTACGGAGTTGAAGTACCGGCCGGCTTAAAGAACGCGCCGCCCACCACGCGGCGGCGGCGGCCACAAGTAACAGTAGCGCCAGCACGCCAATCATAGTCCAGACACCGCCTCGAATGCGCGCGTAGACTGCGGTTTGCGGTTGATAGGCGAATAGATACCAGTTCAGTCTGTAAACGGCCTTAGCGATAGACTCGTTAGAGATCAAAGCATCATCGAGCGCCGCCCGGCCAACCACCACGGCTTGCCCGTCTGTGTTGCGATCCTGGAACCACATCGCACCAACACGTGCGGAGTCCAACATCCACGATGCGGGCACGGTCTGTCCCACACGCTGCACATTTGATTCTGCCAGGATCAAGCGTTGTCCGTTGACCAGCGTCACACCCATCTGCCCTTCAACCGGCGTCTGGAAAGCAGCGGAGAGAAAATCGATGTTCACCGTAGACCGCAGAATGCCGATCACCGCACCATCCTGGGATGAAAGTATCGGCGCTGCCATCGTGAGAGCAATATATCCGGCGCTCTCATCATACGCCGGCTGACCGATGTAGAACGCGCCCAGCCCACTGTCATACGCACTCTGCCACCACGCCTCGTCGGCCTGGTAGTAGTCGGAAAGGCGCCCGGTTGCAGCAACCAGCCCACCGTAGCGATCGGTAATGAAAAGTTCACCGTGAGCAGGCAACGCCGCAGCGTAGGCGAGCAGTTGCGCCGCCGCCGGATTCAACGCCGGGTTGATGCCGGCCTGGATCAACTCGTCGTTGTCGGCAGCCGCGAGCCACCGGCGATCGACCTCCAACAACGCGCTCTCAATTTCCGCCGCGCTGCCGCTGTAGTCCGCATTGGCCGTCTGTACTGCGGCGGTCAACGCGCCATCCAGCGCCATCGCTCGCAGCAACGCCAGTTGCTCAACCAGGGCATCGGCAATGTAACCCATCCGGCCGTCTGCCAGGACGGCCACTTTGGCGCCGGCCTCCTCCTGAACGCGGGCGCGCAATATGTTGGCATGAACGAGGGTAGCGATCCCCAGGGTCAACGCCACGATGACGATGGTCGTCACCATAATTTTGTAAAAAACAGGCCATTTTCCGAACTTGAGTATCATCGTTTTACGTCCTTCAAGTGGCTTGAATACACTCGATTCTCAAGGAACTGGGCGATATCCATTAAACCTCATGCTTTCCCACCGCTTAAGGAAACGGGCGCGCCGTTGTTACCGGGCGCATCGGTAGACGCAAAGCGCGGTGCCAGGCGTACCGACACACGCGACAGGTCGAGCGCGTCGCGCAACTCACGCGCGGCATTCCGCAATACAACCTCGATGTCCAGGCGCTCACGCATACCGCTGGTGACCTGGGCCGCGATCTGTTCACGGGTGGCCGTGTAGCGCGATTCTTCCAACAGGCGGGCGCTTTCCAATGCCGCGCCCAAGCGAGCTGCAACCTGTTCCACCAGCTCAATGGCCTCCGTGGGAACCTCCGCGTCGTCGAAACGCAGGTTGAGTACGCCGAGCACTTCATTGCGTACCCGGATGGGGACGCTCAATGCACCCTGCGCCCGGACGGTCTCTTGGTCAATTTGAACGACGCGGGCCGGCACAACGGTGGTGGTGATGGTCTCCTGCTGGCGCAGAGCAGCTTGAGCTTCGGGCGATAGATAAGTAGCCGGTTCAATGTCCACGAGACGATAGCGATAGCCAAAGGCGTGGCGATAATTCTCCAGGAAGCTACGCCACGATTCCTGAGTCAGTTGGCCGGTCGCCAGTTCGAGTTCGTGCATGTTCTGCTCCATGCGGCGCAGCAGCCGGGCATTTTCGATGGCGTTGGCGAGTTGGTCGGCCATCGTCTGGAGCGTGGTGATGTCTTCCTGGGTAAAAGCGCCCGGTCGCGTATCCTGGATGGTCATCGCGCCGATCACACGCCCCCGGCTAAACAAGGGAAGCGCCAATTCTGAGCGTGTGTCCGGCAACAGCGGATTCGAGCGATGTACGGCTTCGGTGTGGGTATCGATTGTGACACGCGCCTCGCCACTGGCCGCGCATGCGCCGATCATCGAATTGCCACCGACTTCCAGCCGGTGATTGCGCTCCAACATCAAGCGCCCGGCCTCGCCGGTACCGGCCCGCAGGATGGCCCAGCGTTGGCTTTCATCGACGAGGAAAATACCGGCGTAGTACAGATCAAACCGCTCGCGGATCAAATTCACCGCCTGCGGCAGCAATTCATCCAACGTGAGGATAGACGTCGTCACCCGTGAGATTTCTGCTGCCGCGAGGAGCCGTGAAGCGCGCCGCTGAACATCCGAGAACAACCGCTGCGTCTCCAACGCCAGGGCCGTCTCCGTGGCGATGGTGCGCACCAGCGTGAGATGATCCTCGGTCCAGGGAGCAGCTTCCGTAGTTTTGAAGCCCAGAACGCCGACGACTTCTTCACCATATAACATCACCGGCACGGTCAGGGTCTGCCCGCCCTCAACATCCTGTGTCAACACCACATCGCCTCGTTGGACGGCTTCGCTCATTTGCGGCAGCCAGGCAGTATTGCTGACGCCGCGCAGTTCGTCGGAGTACACGTACCCCGACACAGCCTCGACACGCTCTTCCCAAGCGCCATGGACGTAGCGCCGCTGCGCTACCAACACATCGCGCAGCGCCTCTTCCGCGCGACGTTCTGCTTCCTCCGCTTCACGTTGCGCACGCTCTTGCTCGCGCGCCAGCAACGCGCGGAAGATCACATCGCTTAACCGCTGCCTCAGACGTACATACAGGCGCCAATGCTGTCCTGCCCACATCACCGCGAAGCCAAGTTGGCGAGCCTGCAAGACAAGCGACATCACGATAATCGTCCGCTGGCGTTCCGCGACGAAAATGTCACGCGGAACCAGCCGTCGTGAGGGGAACAACGGCCCCTCATCAGGGTATAGTTCGACCACCGAAGCGTCGCCGGAGCGCAAGGTATCATAGTCGAAGAGCAAACGCGCGTTTTCCGCCAAAGAATCCGCGCCTTGATACAACGATGCAAAACAACATTCGACGCCAATGCTGGGGAACAAGCCGTTCAGGGCCGGCGCCAACTCTTGCAAGTGCAGGGTTGTGCTCAGTGTATTATCGATTTGCCCCAGCAGTGTTTCTTGCTGTTGGAAGCGTTGCCGCAGATACGTTTCGTAGCGTCTTTCGGCATCGCCCACCAGCAAGCGCGCTTGCTGGAGCAGATTCTCGGCGCGATGACGCGCATCAGACTCGTCCAGATGCACAAGCGCATGACGCCGCATCTCCGTAAGGAGCGGCTGCCACTCGCCAAGGCCCGCCTCTTCGTAACGCGCCTGGCGCAAAGTCTGATCGAGAAGAAGCAGAAAATCGTTCGAGGACGGATCACGCACCCCGGCAATAAAAGCCTCCCAGAGCGATGCGGATATGCCGGTAAAGGCAGGAATAGACTTCTCGGTCGCTACGGGCGTCATCTCGACAGGGATTTGCAACACCGCCTCCGGCAGACAGCCGCATGACCGGCGCACCACCATTTCGGCCGGCACCATCACCTTATCCGGCGTCGATTCCCCATGCACAAGCTGCAGCACCATCTGCATCGCCCGTTGCCCCATAGCATAGGTCGGCTGGCGTACCGTCGTTAGCGGAACGTCCAGATTCTGCGCGGTGATGGTATCGTCGAACCCCACAACCACGACATCTTCGGGAACGCGCGCGCCGAAGTCCCGCAGCGCCAGCATCGCTTGCACCGCCATATCGTCGTTCGCGGAGACGAGCGCCCAGGGTGTGGTATCCTGCTCTTCACGCGATATCGCCATCATACGCGGCCACAAAGCTTCTACCGCCGGCCGGCCAGCCGAAAAGTTGCTAATCGCCACCAGTTCAGGATCGAACGGGATACCGTATTCTTCGAGCGCCGTGGTGTAGGCGCGGTAACGCTCATCAGCGTCGACGTTACCTACCGGCCCGCGAATGAAGGCCAACCGGCGACAGCCATGGATTTCGATGAGGTGTTTAATCGCGGCATACATCCCGCTGAACCCATCTACCAAGACCGAAGGGATGCCTTCGTGCGTCATAATGACGCCTACCGTCGGAAAAGCCGTTTTGAGGTCATCGATGAAGGCGTGAAATGACTCAGGGCTTACCGCGTAGCCGATATTGCCTGATACGACAAGACCATCCAAGAGATCGGGGTTCAGCAAATCGTAGAGGCCATTGCTCCCCCCACTGTCCTTCTCAGGCCGCACACCATCGACAAAGCAGCACAAATTGACGTCCAACATCTCGGCTGCGTCCGTCACGCCCTCCAACAGCGACTGTCCCCACCACGACGTCACTTCCCCGACCAGCAGCCCGATGGTGGGACGCTGCGTTGCTTTGCGCCTTTTAGCAGCAGATTTTTCACGAGTTCTTGTCTGACGCCCCATAATTGCTCCTAGTTCAATTCGGCATCGCCCTGCGCGCGCCCTGCAATTGCCAGCAGTTGCTCGCGCGTTCCCAGACGCGCCACCCCCATCGAAGCGCCGAGCGCCTGGCTCAACGCCTCCAAAGTCACGCGCAGGATGGCTTCGGTGTCTGCGGCCTGGCGCACCCGATCGGAAATAGAACGCGTGATCAACAGATCACTCAACGCCGCCTGCGCGCGCTGACGCGCCGCATCCATATCCCGCTGCGCCTCCTCCTGTTGCTGCACCAATAACGCCCCCATCAGGGCGCTGCTGATTTGGCGTCCCAGCGTCTCATAAATCTCACCCTGCTCCGGTCCGACCTCAAAAAGTGCGAAGCCCAGGGCCGTGTCTTGAAAGTACAGCGGCACAACCACCATCACTGTAGGCCGATCCCGTAACAACAAGCACTCTGGCAAAAGCAGATGCGCACGGAAGACCTGACCTTCAATACCCGCCGGATTGCGGCCTTCCGCATTGTATGCCAGCGCGAGCCGTGCGAGTTGCCGTGTCGGATCCGTGTACAGTGCGATGTAGCCACCGGGAATGCCCAGGCGCGGCAATTCACGCACAATCAAATCGAACAGTTGCGTCAACTCGAAGGTCGTGATCAGGCGCTCGCCGATCACGCGCAACTGATCGATGTAACTTGCTCCGTAATGCTGTTGCGACGACTGCATCTGATGCGCCACGTCGGTCACGAAGGCCATCGCCTGTTGCCACACACCTTCGGCGCGCCGCATCCCTTGGGGATCGGTCAGCGTGGGCTGCATACTGCGGCGCAGGGTGAAGAGTATCCTTCGCCCTAGTCCCACCAGATCGTAACCGTTGACGTGCAATTGTCGCAAAATGGCGTAGAGGATGCCCAATAAACGATTAGACAAACTACCTGGCGGGCCACTGATCGCTGTATCAAACGCTTCCAACAACTTTTCGGCCCAGTCCGCGCCGAGGACTTGCTCCGCCGGCCCCACGCTCTGCGACAATTCATCAATAGCGCGCTGGCGCATTTCCGCTGAAGGAGCAGCCGGTGCGCCAGCAGGCGGACCGCCTGGGGGGCCTTGAGGGTGAAGCATCCGGGCGGCCTCGCCGACTTCGGCCAACGGCGACATAAAACAACCGCACGACTGGCGCACGACCAATTCGCCTGGCACCACCGTAGTCTCATCAAATGGCTGGCCCTTGATCTGCGCCAGCGCGAGTTCCGCTGCCACGCGGCCCATTTCGTAGTTCGGCATACGCACCGTGGTCAAAGGCGGCATAGTATAGGCGCTTTCCACCACATCGTCAAACCCCACTACTGCAACATCCAGAGGAACGCGGATGCCCCGTTGGTGCAGTTCCGCCAACGCCGCCAACGCCATGAAGTCATTCGAGGCCACGACAACCTCGAAATCGAGCCTGGGGCGCAAGCGGCGCTCGTCCAGCAGTATGCGCACCGCGTTCGTCCCGGCCTGCGGCGAAAAATCACCAGGGAGGACGAGATTTTCATCCAAAGGAATATCATATTCCGCCAGCGTAGCGACGTAGGCCGCATACCGGGCGTTGGCAGCAGGATTTTCTGGTAGACCTCCAATATAAGCCAGGTGACGGTATCCGTGGACCTCGATCAAGTGGCGCAACATAGCCACCATGCTCTGATAGTTATCCACTGTCACCCCTGGATAGCCTTCGTAGTTGCGATGCAGGTTCACGACCGGCAATAGGTGGTAATAACGCTCGTAAAAAGCCTCGAAGACCTGGCGTGTGGGCCACCATTGCACCAATACCAACCCATCAAGACGCTCAGGGTCGATCAGATGATGCACCGCGTCGGGA
>JAFGSL010000480.1 GCA_016934645.1 Anaerolineae bacterium | reverse complement strand
GTACCAAATAACTGTCCCAATTCAAACTGAAAGCGGGTATAGAAAGCACCGCCAATGGGAAAGTTATTTAGCTTTCAGTCCTTAGGGCCAAACAAATAATTTGGAGAAATGCCAATGCAGACCACGTCGACCATCGATAAGCTGTACACAGCCCTGGAAAAACACCAGCGCCAACTTGAGGCGCTGCGCAGCGTAAGTTTGCGCGTCACGCGCAGTCTCGACCCGGAATGGGTGATGCAACAAGCGGTTGAGGCCGTCTGTAACGTACTCGGTGTCGAAGCTGCGGCTGTCAGTGTCGTCGATCTTGAACACGAAGAACTAGTCATCCGCGCACAACGCGGCATGAAGGCATTCGCACACGAGCCGGTTCATCTGCCCAAAGGTGTCGGCCTGGCCTGGGAGACATTGTTGAACCGAGAAACGATCATCATCGAGTCGTGGGAGAACGAACCGCGCCTTGCCGTCCCCTCGTTCTTGGATGAACACATCAGAAGCACCATCATGGTGCCGATGATGATCAACGGAGAGCCTATAGGCGTGCTGAGCGCAATGACGCGCACCAATCACACGTTCACACCCGATGAGCAAAACATGATTGCCGGCATCGCCGCTCAGGTAGCGGCAGCACTCCTCAATGCCCGCCTACACCAACAGATACGCCAACAGTCGCAAGAACGTGCTTTCCTCTTCAACCTGGCTACAGCCGTTGCACCGCTGCACGAGATTGAGCAAGTAGCGCAAACGGCGCTGGCACACACACTGGAATATCTCGACTGGTCTACCGGAATCTTTCTCACCATCAAGGAAACCAACGTCGAGTTAACCCCACTCGCAAAGACAGGATGCACCGACGCCTTGCAACGCCTCGTCACAGAGACACGCGCCCTTACACGCCGTCCCGAAAGCGAACACACACTGACGTTCAACACCCATGGCAAGGACGCGACGCTCTATGTTCCTTTGCAAGCCCATCAGCGTACCCTGGCCTGGCTGGCTCTGAGTACACATAAGAAATCGTGCGCAGAAAGCGTGTGCTTCCCGGAGCACCTACGCGAGACCCTGTCTGCCGAAAGCGTCTATTTGGGCGTTGCGCTGGAAAACATCCAGCTTTATCAGAAAATGATCGAACGCGAGCGTGCCAACAGCATGCTTTATCAAATGGCCCACGCGATGACCGGTCAAGATCTGCCACAGATATTACAACAAATGCTCAAAGAACTGACCAAGGGCATTCCATACGAGGCCGCCGAGATTCTGCTGACCGAACAACCATTTCAGGTTCTACATGCCCATAACAATTTAACACCGGAGCAACTGGCCGAAATCGAATCTCATTTGTATGCCTTTCTCGATGTGCCCGAGCATGTTACTGAGAACCGCATCGTCATCCAGGACAGCCAGGAGCCGCTCGATACCGTTTACCCGCTCGCGTATCTTGAGGCACCGATTGTGCAGGGAGAGACCACCACAGGCGGAATCATTCTCGCCAGGCAGGAACCGTTTACAGCACACGAACAACGTCTGCTTTTCATCACCGCCTACCAATTAGGCAAAGCCATCATGGCAACGCAGCTTTTCCAGCAAGCGCAGGAACAGGCCGATCAACTGGAAAAAACCACCCGGCTACTGCGAGAGCGCGAGAGGCAGCGCATCCATATCTTTGACGATCTGGCCCAGGAAATGCGCGACCCGGTCACATTCATCCAGAGCTACCCCGAACTGCTGCTGGACGGCGGACTTGGCCCCCTGAACGAGGCCCAGAATGAGGCCTTAACCAGCCTCCAAGAACATGCGCAGTTCCTGGCGCATCTGGTACGCGACCTGGGCGCGATGAGAGTTGCCAATCCGGAAAAACTGCACACCCGAGAGACCGATATCACCGAGCTGCTGCACAACGCCATAACTGCCGCGCAGCCGGCAGCCAAGAAGAAGAATATTATGCTTGCCACCGATATCGAAGCCAATCTCCCCGACATGTGGGTCGATCCACGCCAAATGCTGCGCGGGATCGAAAAGCTGCTCAACAACGCCATTCGCTTCACACCGTCGAACGGGACGGTTCGCCTCTCAGCTCAGCGCGAAAGCGCAAAGAGGATTCGGGTTGCCATCACGGATGCCGGTCCGGAGATCCCACAGCATGAGCGCAAACTGCTCTTCAAGCGGCTCTATCATGGCAATCTGGAACGCGCCCATCCCGGCGTAGGCATTGAGCTGGCGTTAGCACAACAAATCGTGGAAAGTCACGGTGGCGCTATTGGCTTCGAAAGTGCAAAGGAAGGCAGCACGTTCTATTTCACACTACCGGTGCAAAAGAAACGTGATGCATAACGCGCTAAACGGAAAATCATCACGTTTTGCACAGAAGGGTTGGCCATCGTGGACATCACCGACACAGAAGATCTACTCGAACAGTGGGAACGCCTACGAGTTTCCGAGCACGCCCTCCGCGAGGCCCACAAAGAGGGATTGCGGATCAAAGAGGTCCTGCACGCCATCTTCAACGGTGTCATCGTGGAGCAATATCCCGAGCGCAACCGCGTACTGATCGCCGGTCCCATCCCCGGAGAACCGCTCCCGGTCCATATCGTATGCGATTACGCCGACCGTGACGAACTGGTCGCCATCACAGTGTATATCCCCAATCGACCCCGCTGGATCACCGAACAAGTGCGTGGGCTGCTGGCTGATGCAACAAACACATCGTAGATGCGTGACTGCCTCACGCGTGATTATCTCACGCGCGACTATCGCACGTCACCGATGTGGAATGGGATATGGTAACGCGCCAGTTCGCGTTGTACATCACGAACGTCCAGCGCATCCGGCGTTGTGTTCCCGCTGATCGCCAAACGTGCAGCGATGCCGGCAATCTGTCCCGTCAGTGCCGCAGGCGGGATAACACGCGTGACTTCCCAGGCGTCACCCTCTGATGAAATACAGCGCCCCGCCACCAGAAGCCCAGCAACACCGCACGGTAACAGGACTTCGTAAGGAATCTCCCACACCGGTCCCGGCTTGCGCCAGTCAGGGACTAAGCCCACCGACGTCGGAACAGGCACACCATCTTGACTGTCCGTCAACGTCGCCTGCCCCACGATTCGGCGCGTCGTGCGGAATTGCGCCATCGCGGGCAGCGTCACTGGGAAGAGCTTGTGGCGGTCCGTGTCCCCACCCGCCACTTGTTTAGCGCGGTAGTGCTCACGCAGCAGACGGCGGCTTTCCACGATAAAACGTGTCACCTGCGCACCATCTGTGCCATAGAATTTCAGCGCGTCCGGCGAAATGCCGTGCCCCCAGGCATCCGCGCCCAGACGAACGCAATCCAGTAGCGACGTCTTATCCGGCTGCGCGACAACCTGCTGCGCTTTGGCATAGGACGCCTGGATCGCCCACATCGAGAGCCAATTGTCAGACTCGGCGCAGACCGCCCCCGCACGGTAGGCCACGTCGGCGTCACCGGTCGCATCGATCACACAACGGGCACGCAAGACCCCGCACCCACTCTTGTTCTCCACCTCAAGGCCCACGATGCGTTCGCCATCCATGGCCGGGCGGCAGAACAATGTATCCAACCAGAGAGCAACACCCACATCCTCAAGCACCTCATCCAGCGCCAGCACGAACGATGCTGGCGAAAACGTCGTTAGATAGCGACCGCGTCCTTCGCGCCAGCCATCGGGAACATCGCCAGGACCGTACTTGATACTGAGATGCAGCAATTCTTCGGCGATCCCATAGGTGACCTGATGTCCAGAGCCATCGCACAGCGGCAGGTAGATGTTGACCAGCCCGGTTGTCGCCAGGCCGCCAACCAACACGGTCTTCTCCACTAAAGCGGTATATAACCCAGCCCGCACACATTCTAACGCCGCCGCGACACCCGCCACACCGGCACCGGCGACCAGGATATCGAAATCTTTCTCGAAATGCATTCACGCCTCCCCCAGAAAATAACAAAATCACAAAATCCTTGAAATCTTTGCAGCCCCTGCGCCTTCCCGTGAAGGTTTCATTCAACCGCCAGTGAACGCCGGTTAATTGGCCTTTCATACTCTCATTCTATAACCGACCAACAGGCGCGCAACCGGCTGCGGAGGTCGGGGCTGTCGTCGGCCCTGTGATGAGTACCGTGCTCCACAAGGGCCGCAAAATCATCGCTGTCAATCTAATGAAAACTGCGCTATACTATAGACAGTGCATTCAAAACACATTTTCGTAGAGGAAGTGAAAGGTATGGCGGCATGGTTTGCCGGTGGCGATGGTTACCTTGCGGCCTGCCTGAAATCCACGGGCAAACTGATCGGACTGGTAGCCATTGAGCGGCGAGAAGGGCAGGCGGAAAAGGTGCACAACCTGGGCTACGTGTTCCATCCTGGCTATCATTGTGCGATTTGGGATTGCGCGCCGGGATGGAGCCACTCGACATCCGCATGGCCCCCTTCCGCCAGTGGCTGGACGAGCAGGCGCAGGCCATAGAAAAGATTGCTGAGGTTGACTACACTGGCGTCGAGACCAAAGAAGCCACCCAATCGGCACTAGATCACGGCCTTCGCTGGTTTGAGGCGATGATCGTGGCAGCGCGGTTGGCGTGGATGAGCTATGCCGATGCCGCCATTCGCGTCTGCCTGT
>JAFGSL010000479.1 GCA_016934645.1 Anaerolineae bacterium | reverse complement strand
GTTGTTATTCTCGTAATTATCCCACCAGAAGCTGACCTCAACAGGATCACCATTTTCGGTCAGGCGGAAATGGCCTCCGAGCGTATCCTGGTCGATCAGCCCGCGGAATTCTACGCGCAGGGACTCGTAGTAACTCAGCGTGTTTCCGCTCGTGCTCTCGTCCGTGCCGGTGATGTTCACAACACTGGGGTAGGGTGCTGTCTTGAATATGCCTACCACCAGACCGTCTTCCAGGATTCCGCCGTTGACGGCCCGCGCTTCATCGGTAACGCGGATGATATAATCGGTATTCAATGCCAGGTTTTGCGTGGGCGTGAAGACCAGCGTCGCGTTGTTATCTTCCCAGGTGACACTGCCAGGGGGGCTGTTGCCATCGGGGTCGCTCAGACTGAAGGCGGCGGCGGTAGTCTGTGCATCCATCGGTGTGTTGAAGATGACGCGCACACCGGTATCAAGTGGAGTGTTCGTGCTCGCTACCTCCGGTTCGATGCGGATGACCTGAGCCTGTGCAGTGGTGAATGTCCACGTTATCGCTTCATTGAGTGTTGCCCCGGCGATGGAAGTCACACCGGCGGGAATTTGTGCGGTGTAGACCGTGCCGGCGTCCCATGCGGGCAGTGGATCAAAGCGGTAGGCACTGGTGTTGATCCAGGTCCCCTGACCCACTACGCCCGGGCTGAAGGCCAGTGGCAGTGGGGGACAGTCGGCGTCCGCCGAACTCCCGGCGGCTGCCACCTGTCCTGAACAGTTGATGGGCACCATCGGGTGGTTGAGTACGACGAGCACGGGCGTGTCGCCGCGCAAGTCGCTACTGCTATCTGCAGGGGTGCTGTGTGTCACCGTCAGTGCGTCGAGCGTGGAGAAGCTAAAGACCAGATCGCTGGTGAGCGGAAGGCCATTGTCGGCCTGGGCCGTCACGTCGAGGGCGACGTTGTAGCGTGTTCCCGCCGCGAGCACTTTGGGCGTGAAGGTGACGGTGGTGTCATCCTGCCAGGTAAATGTCCCTTCGACAAGCTCAGGGGTAGTCCCCTCGACGGGCCCGGTAGCCCCCTCGACAGATTCGGAGCCGGTTCCCTCCGTTTGCGGCGTGATGCGGAGCGCGGACTCGACGCTGGCGCGGTTCATCGCACGACTGAAGCGTAGCAGGATGCCAGCCTCTGTGCGGACTTCTTCCCCAGGCCGCGGGATGGCGGAGACGACGGCGGGAGGCAGGTCGGCGGCGAAGGCCGGTTCCGGTTCGGGCGTGGGCGCGGCTGTGTTCGTCGGTTCGGGAGCGGTTGGTGCTACTGTCGCTACAGGACGGGTCGTTGTGGTGGGCAGTGCCTGAGCGATCTCGGGTGTGCCTGCCGGTAGCTTATCTCCGCCGGGCAAGAACGCCTGCGCTGCAAATGTAGCCACCAACACCGTAGCAATAGCCGCGCCGAGCCAGCCCCACAGTGGGATGCGGCGCGGGGCGGGCGCGGATTGTAGCTTGCGCGCGCGGCGCAACTGCATTGCGAGCCGGGTCACGAAGTTGGGATCCGGGTTGATCTGGGCGACTTTATATCGTAAGGCCGCCTCCACTGGATCATCGTGGTCTTCGATTTGCTGATTTTCCGATTTTCCGATTTGCGATTTATGATTTGCCATTTTGTTCATGGTGTCACACATCTTTCTCTCAAATCTGAGATGGCGCGCGAGATAAGCATTTTAAAGGCAGCCTCGCTGCGTTGCATCACGCGTGCGGCCTCTCGCATGCTCAATCCGCCCCAATAGCGGAGGCGCAGCGCCTCAACCCGGTCCGGGCTGAGGTAAGTGAGTAGGCGTTCGACACATTCCAGGATACTGAAGCGAACTAGACGTTCTTCGACGTCCTCTGGTTCCGGATCAGCGAATTCGATGTCGGGCAGCGGTTGCTGTTGCGCGGCGTAGGCGGCGCGATGGTGGTCGGCGCACTTGTGCCGGGCAATCCCGAAAAGCCAAGCCGGGAAATTCCGTGCCTCCCGGTAGCGTTCGATGGATTCCGCCATTGCCAGAAACGTCTGTGCCGTCAAGTCCTCCGCATCTGCGACATTGTCGGTGCGCGCGTAGCAATAGCGATAGATAGGCGTCACGTACCGGCGGTAAAGGGCCTCGAAAGCGTCGTGATCATCGCGCGCCAGGCGTGCCAAGTCGTTATCTGCAAGTTCTGCATAATCCCGTTCCACGAGTTCTCCTCCGGTCTAAGACCGTTTATTCAGCGCTGATAGGAGTTCGTTGAGTATCTTCTCAAAAACTTGGGGGAGGTTTGGAGCCGGGTGCAACCCGCCCCAAACCCCCTTTTCCCTCTCCATTGAGCGATACCTGCTCAGTACGTCGTGTTTTTACAGAAAAGGTAACAGGGAACATGATACTTCAAATCAAAGACTACAAAAGTCCCTGTTCATATCAGCATTGTGTGGGATTTGAATCGTGGCGGACATTTGGCTAATTCAGCACCTTACTGACCTGAACATGAGAAACTTAGGCGACTCCGGTGTTTTATAAGCCTAGAAAGTTAAGCAAAATATGTTCGGGTCAGTAGGAGACTTTTGTAGTCTGATCGTGCTGCGCCAAACAAAAACGGCGACACTGATGCGTCGCCGTTTGGGGTGCGAAAGACAATGTGTTATGCTTGTATGGCAGTTTGCACAATAGCGGCAAAGGCCGAGGGATTATTGACGGCCAAGTCCGCCAGCATCTTGCGGTCGATCGCGATGTTCGCCGTTTTAAGATCGTGGGCCAGGCGGCTGTAGGATACGCCGTTGTTGCGAGCGGCTGCGTTGATGCGGATGATCCACAGGCGGCGCATATCGCGTTTCCGGTTGCGACGGTCGCGATAGGCGTAGGCCATGGACTTCATCCATGCTTCATTAGCTCGCCGAAACAGCTTACGGCGCGTCCCAAAGAAGCCCTTGGTCTGGCTGATGATCTTCTTATGGCGACGGCGTGTTACGGTTCCTGCTTTTACTCTCACAATTTCACCTCGGATTGATTTTGGTACACTACCTGACGGCAGGTGCCATTATGACTTTTCGTGTAAATATGGGACCAGGCGCTGCACTCGGCGCTTGGTACCGGCGGACGTGACGACGTGCATTTCGTCAAACATGCTGCGCACGGCCTTCCGTTTGTTGCGGCGGAAATGGCCCTTCCCTTGCCGCGTGCGCATC
>JAFGSL010000478.1 GCA_016934645.1 Anaerolineae bacterium | reverse complement strand
CTGGTCAACACGCAGATTTACGCGAACCAGGCGCCGAATGCAACCGGAGGTGGGTTGTATAGCCGTGGCAGCGGTGAGATTCACACCAGCCAGATTTACGACAACCACGCGCTTGACGGCGGTGGCATCGGTATGGGCGCGGGGGATATCCTTCTCGACAACAGCCAGATTCAATACAACACGGCGTCTGCGGGCGGTGGTATCCACATCGCCACCGGAATACCCACGCTGACGGCGGTATTGACGCAAAGTGCCGGAACCCTGATTGCTAACAACACGGCGACCGAGGGCGGTGGCGTGATGCTTGTGGGCGGGACGCTGATTTTCGAAGATGGACTCATCCGCGAAAATGGGGCTTTGGGCCGGGGTGGGGGTGTCTTTGTCTTCGATGGGCAGTTGGTGATGAACGGCGGCCAAATCCTCAGCAATACCGCTGACCTGGACGGGGGTGGCGTTTTCGTCGAGCACGGTGGGATGCAGATGGCTGGCGGAGATGTCAAATCCAACACCGCCCTGTCCGGTGGGGGCGGGATCATGGTCAACCAACCCACAGCGACTTTCACACAAACTGGCGGTCAGATCATCACCAACACTGCCGAAAACGGCGGTGGACTTGGTGTCGGCGCCGGGCAGGCATGGTTGTACGGCGGCAGCATCCGCGACAACGCTGCCTACAGCTACGGCGGTGGTGTGTTGGTGAATGGACAGGCCATTCTCGATGGTGGTACGGTCCTCAGCAATACGGCGCAATATGGCGGTGGTGTGTACGTGGGCAGCACTGCCGTGTTCATGCAGACCGGAGCGAGTTCCATCGCTAACAACACGGTCACGCAGGCGGGTGGCGGTATTTACGCCGAGGGCGGCAGCACCCTTCTGGATGGTGGGCAGGTGGCATTCAATACCGCACCCTACGGTGGCGGTTTATACGTGAATGATGGCTCGGCTATCCTGGGCGGAGTAGCCGAGATCCACAGTAATACGGCGTTGAACAGTGGCGGTGGAGTCTACGTGCTCGCGCCTAGCGCGATCTTCACCCAGAATGACTCCAGCCTCATTTCGCACAACCATGCCCCGAACGCGGGCAGTTTTGGTGGTGGTATCTACGTGGATCAGGGGCAAGCCCGGCTGACCGGTGGGACGGTATATAGCAACACCAGTAGTTACGGTGGCGGCGTTCACGTGAGCCAGGGCCAGGCGGTGCTGGCAGGCGGCGTGATCGCCGAGAATGTGGCGCAAGATGGCGGCGGTGTCCATGTCAATTATGGGACCAGCGTGTTCACGCAGACCAGCGGCCTGATCACCGATAACACAGCCACGCGGCACGGCGGTGGCGTCTACGTTGCCAGTGGTGATTTTACGTTGGATGGCGGGCAAGTTGCCAGTAACACAGCGGCGCAGCGCGGCGGCGGCGTGTACGCACAATTTGGCATTGTCACCATGTTCACTGGCGATATCGTCTCCAACACGGCTGATCTGGGAGGCGGTGTCTATGTCGATCTGAGCATGGCTTCCTGGCAGCAGCACGGTGGCACTTTGTATAATAACCGTGCGTTATCGCAGGGCGGTGGCGTGTTGCTCAATTGGGCTTCCGGTGAAATGAGCGGCGGCGAGGTTGCCCATAACGAGGCTCTCTCCGGCGGGGGCGTGTTCCTCGCCGGCAGCAGTAGCGTGTTCACGCAGACCGGCGGATTGCTCTGGGACAACACCGCTACCGTTGATGGTGGTGGTCTCTACATCAGTGCGGGACGGGCGAATCTATCCCACGCAGCATTATACGCGAATAACGCGCTCAATGGCGGTGGCATCTACAACAATAGCACGTTGGAACTGGTAAACGTGACCCTCAGCAGCAACACGGCGGTTACGGCTGGTGGTGCTTTGTATAACAGTGGGTTAGTAATCACAGCCCTCAACGTGACATTTGCCCACAATCAGGCGAATGTAGCTGGTGGGATCCATGATATCAACTATATCACCATCCGTAACGTTATCATCGCCAACAACACCGGTGGCGATTGCAATCATGGGCTCACTTCTCAAGGCTACAATTTGAGCAGCGACACCTCGTGTGGCCTGACGGAGCCCAGTGATATGGTCAACATCGCCCCGCTGCTCGGTCCTTTGCAAGACAATGGTGGGGATACGTTGACGCACGCGCTTCTGCCGGGTAGTCCAGCGATTGACGCGGGCACGTGTGATGGCGCGCCCGTTCTCGACCAGCGTGGTTTCCCCAGACCTCGCGGCAGCGCTTGCGACATCGGCGCGTATGAAGCTGATTCTGTCGTGATTTTCGTGGATGCGGATGCCACCGGCACGAACACTGGAGAATCGTGGGCCGACGCTTACACGGATTTACAGATGGCGCTCTCGGCTACGATGCCGGGTGAGGAAATCTGGGTCGCCGAAGGGACATACAGACCTACATCCGGCGCTGATCGAACGGCAGCGTTCCAACTCAAGAATGGCGTCGCCTTGTACGGCGGTTTTGCCGGCGTCGAGGTGATGCGCTCTGAGCGCAACTGGGTCGTACATCCCACCGTGCTCAGCGGTGACATCGGCACAACCGGTAATAACGCCGACAACAGCTACCACGTGCTTCTTGGTGGAGGTACGGATGCAAGCGCGATCCTGGATGGCTTTGTCGTCATTGGCGGCAACGCCAATGGCAGCGGTGACTACGACAAGGGTGGGGGGATGCTCAACACTGACGGCAGTCCTACCCTCGTGAACGTCTTCTTCTTTGGAAACTACGCGACCAACCACGGCGGCGCTGTCGCCAATCAATACAGCGGCAGCCAACCGACCTTCGTAAACTGTGTATTCAGCGGCAACAGCACGGGCGCCAACGGTGGCGGTATGGCTAATCTTTGGATGGCTAGCCCCACCGTAATCAACAGCACCTTCAGCCGCAACGCCGGCCCTAACGGCGGCGGCATCGTCAATCTCGAAAGCGGCAGCGCCACGGTACGCAACAGTATCTTGTGGGGCAACACCGGGCGTGGGCAGATCGATCTACAAAGCGGGGCGACGATCTCTGTCACCTACACCCTGGTCCAGGGCGGGTATGGCGTGGCCGATGACCAAAATCTCGACGCCGATCCGCTGTTTTTGGATGCCGACGGCCCGGACGACGTCGCCGGTACGCCGGACGACAATTTACGTCTCAGCGTCCCGTCTCCGGCGCGTGATAGGGGCAATAACGTCGCGTTGCCCGTTGACGTGAGCGACACGGACGGCGACTTTGACGTTGGCGAATTGCTGCCCCTGGACGCTGATGGTGCAGCGCGCGTTGCTGCCGGCGTCGTCGATATGGGTGCCTACGAGGTGCAAGCTCCGGTGAACCAGCCTCCTGTCGCCAATGCAGGAGCCGATCAGGCCGTGGAAGTGGAGGAGACTGCGGTTATACTCGACGGCAGCGCGAGCTACGATCCCGACGGAAATGTGCCCCTGGCGTACCGGTGGGCGCAGACGGGCGGAATGGCAGTCTCCTTCAATACGACGCTTTCGCGCACTACGTTCGTCGCGCCTTCCACGCCCGATCTGCTGCGGTTCACCCTCACCGTGACCGACAGCTATGGCCTGGCCTCTGCGCCGGACGAGGTGTTGGTCGGTGTGGGCGGGAGCAGTATCACCGGCCTGCGCGCGGAAAACAGCAGCCCCACGCCGTTCGGCCAGCCGACGTGGTTCAGCGCCACCATCACCACCGGTGAATCCGTTCTCTATGCCTGGGACTTCGGTGACGGGAGTGCGGGCAGTGGGCAGTACGTCAGTTACACCTACCTGATCCCTGGCGCGTACGTGGCGCACGTGACAGCCTACAACGCGACGACGAGTGTCGTTGCCAGCACCGCCGTCACCATCAGCAACGACTCTCGCGCTACAGCGCTCCTCATCGGCAGCAACACGGTGATCACGAGCGTGTTGACCGGTGTTCAAGACACCGACTGGTACAAGTTTGCCGTTCCCGAACCGGATTCTACCATCACGATAACGCTTAGCGATCTCACGGCGGACTTCGATCTCCTACTCTTCGCGCCGGAAATCGACGAGGAAACTGGGCTGATCCGCGACATCGGACGTCTGAACGACATCGGTCGCTTGAATGACATCGGGCGACTCAACGATATCGGACGGCTGAACGACATCGGACAACTGGGCAGCCTGGGCCATCTGCTCGATCTGGGTCGCTTGAACGACATCGGGCGTTTGAATGACATTGGGCGTTTGAATGACATTGGGCGTCTGAACGACATCGGACGGCTGAACGATATCGGCACGCTGGTGGGCATCTCGTCCACGCCATTGACCGCCACCGAGCAGATCATCTACAACGTGCACGAACTGGCCGGGCCGCACTACATCGCGGTGCACGGGCAAACGCCGGCCGGGGTGGGACAGCCTTACACGCTCACGGTTCAGGTCACGCCACCGCCGGTTCCTTACCTGCCGCTGACCGGGACGGTTAGTGTCAGCGTCACGGTTCCGCCAACCGCTCCTGATGTTCACACCCTTATCCTGTATTACAGCGCCCGTTTGCAGCAGTTCTACCCTGAACAGGAGACTCTACTGCTGGGTCCGTTGCCAGATAAACTCACAGCCTTGGCGCAACACGCGCAGGTGAACGGTGTCTTGGTCGACTTGGGCGACTATCCCGAGATCGTGAACGCCTATGCGCGGTGGGATCAACACCTAGATCAACCCCAGCGGGCCAATTACGTGGCGATGCACATCAAGTCGCTGCTTTACAACTTGGCGCCCGCGTATCCCAACCTCACGTACCTGGTGTTGGTCGGCGACGACCGTGTCATCCCGCAGCGCCGTATCCGCGACGACGCCCTGGTCTCCAACGAACGCCACTACCCGGATGACGTCGATCTCGACTTTGCCGTCAATCTCGAAAACTCGCTGGACAAGCGTTACTTCCTCAGCGACGACTACTACGCCGGATTGCTCCCGCTGCCGTGGCGTGGGCGGGAACTGTATCTGCCGCAGATCGCTGTGGGACGCTTGGTAGAAGCGCCCGACGAAATCATCGCGGCGCTGGACGCGTTTACCGCGCAGCCCATCCTCGAACCAGGGGATGCGTTCATCACCGGCTACGATTTCCTGATCGACGAGGCGCGCGCCATCAGCGACACGCTTGCCGCGCAGGGGATCGCCGCACTGACGACGCTTATCAACGATGATTGGACGGCCAACGACCTGCGCGCCGAGTTCATCAGCGTGACGACCGCCAGCGACCTGAACTCTCTCAACGCGCACTTTACGCACTTTGGTTTGATCCCGCCCAACATTCCCAGCCCGTTGGACTTCTTCGTATACGCGGACGAAGTTGACGCAACAACCGATTACAGTGGCACGCTCAATTTCTCGGTGGGCTGTCACTCCGGTTTGAATGTGCCGGATGCCGGTGCACCTGTGCTACAAGAAGCCACAGACTGGCCGCAGGCACTGCTGCGCCAGGGTGCAACGTTCATTGGGAACACGGGCTATGGCTACGGTGATTCGGATCTGATTGCCTACTCCGAACGGCTGATGGCGAACTTTGCTGAACAACTGGGGGTCTGGGAGGATGGGCAAGCGCCCACGGTTGGACGGGCCGTGCTGCGGGCCAAGCAGCACTATTTCAATGAGGCCAGCGCCGGGTCGCTCAGCAACTACGATGAAAAGGTGATGTCCGAAATGACACTCTACGGTCTGCCAATGCTACAAGTCCACATGCCGCAGACGACGACGCTAGCCGTGCAGCGCGCGGCTTTGTTGTCAGTGGCCGGGGAAGCTGTGACGACGTCGCACCACCTATCGCTCGACTACGTTGCACACCCGACACCGCAGGGCGTCTACTACACCGTCGCGAGTCAGAACGCTGGACACCATCCCGGTGTCCACGTCGCCGGTGGGCGTCCCATCGCTCCACGGGTCAGTGAGGAGGTCCAGGTTCCCGGTACGATTGCCCATGGCGCGCTGCTCGTCGGCGGAACGTTCACCGACGTTGCGAGTTTCGACCCGGTGGTGTCGCGCATCGTGACCGAGGAAACCTACATCGAGACCGAGCCAGACTTCCCTAGCGCAGTATGGGAACCGGCGCAACTCAGCGTGATCAACCGTTTCCTCTCGGTCGAAGGTAAGGCCTACGAGAGCCTGGTGGTTGTGCCTGCGCAATTCCGCGCTACGACTACCGCCCTTCCGACAACTGGCATCCAGCGACTCTATACTGACCTGACTTTCGAGGTTTATCACGCGCCGTTTACTGCCACGGACTTTATCGCGCCGAACATCTGGAACGTGCGTGCCATCAGCAGCACGCAATCCCTGCGCTTCGAGGTGTGGGTGGATGATGTCGCCGACGATCCAGAAGATACGGGCGAGGTCGCGCGCGTCGTCGTCCTTTACCGGCGGGAAGGTGAAAATACGTGGCCTAAGGCTGAGTTGACCTACCTGGGTAAGAACGCCGCCGGTATCGGCATTGCCGAGGGCAGCGTGTCTCCAATCACTGGGCCTATTGAATACTTCGCGCAGGCCGTGGATGACAGCGGTAACGTTATGATGGCACTGGATCACGGAATGCCTTTCACCAAGGTAGAAATTCTCGAACAGCCAAATCCAAATCCCACTATCTATCTGCCGCTGGTGATGCGTGATTACTAGTACCGCAAGGCGCAAGTTCCTTTCTAGATAATGATGCTCAGAGGGGATCGCCAGATCCCCGACTATGCGCCAGACACGGGGATCTGACGATCCCCTTGAAGCTGTAAACTGGGGAGGGATTTATGCCGTGTTGTACTAGGGGAGTAGGGACTTGGGATTAGGGATTTGTTTTCCGAATCTCCAATTCCTAATCCCTATTTGTCTTGTTTTGAGGGACAATGATGGCAGGTTACTTCTACCGTTTCGTTGTGGCGCTGGGTATTGGTTTTCTCATCGGCATCCAGCGTGAGTCGGCGTATGACGAGCCGGAAGGTAAGTTGTTCGCTGGGGTGCGCACGTTCTCGCTCATCAGTCTGGCGGGCTACGTTGCTGCTCTGGCAGCGGATCAACTGACATCGGCGCTGCCGTTCGTGGGCGTGCTGCTGGTGTTTGGCGTGCTACTGGCGCTTTCGTATCACAAGGACGTGCTCGCGGGCAAGCCG
>JAFGSL010000477.1 GCA_016934645.1 Anaerolineae bacterium | reverse complement strand
GTAAAAATATAACTTCCCGTATTTTACGCTCTAAGCCCCGTCCCCGGGGCGCTTGTTCGGGAACTTATTCTTTTACAGGCCCTTAGCGAATTGCAAATGGCAAATGAGAATGGATAATGGCACAATCCGTTCTATCCGTTGGCTGTGGCTTTACCGGTTACCTATCAACCATCCGAACAATCTTCTTTTTACCGGCGGGTTCAGCGTCTCGACCGCCTGCACGACGGCCTCACAGAACTTCTGCGCGGCTGATTCTGGCCCCATGCCGATGTAGCCCCGAACCCGGCCTTTGGAATTCCCGATGAACCCAAAGACTTCCAAACCGCTGTCGCGCGCAAGCGGAGAAGTATAGGCCCTGACGCGGATTTCCTTCAAATTGGCGGCGTTCAACACCATGTCAGAGGCCTCCGTGCTGCGCACCCAGATGAGTCGCTGAGAGGTGAGCAGCATTCCTGTATAGACGGTTGTGTCTCCCTCTCCATCCAACCAGGAAGCCAACCGGCCGGCATCCTTCTTTTGGGAGGTGGTTTCACAACACATGAGGACTTCGGTTTTGGGATCGCCCAACTGCTGTGCCTGGAAATAGTCTTGAATGGCCTGGTACAGTTCGGGGCGCAATTGACTGACAGAACATTCTCGTGTGGTGCGGTTATACGAACTCATAGCTCGAAAACACCTTTCCCTCTCTTGAGAATAAGCAAATCTTCAAATCTCAAAATCCTGATAAAACCTTCTATGTCTTGACGACTCAAGGCCCCAGCGCATCTGGGGTCAACACCACGTGTTGAATATGGTCTCGGCGATATGTGTACACGACGTGTAGCTTGTCATCGGAGGCTTGAATGATCGAGGGATAAGAATACTCACCGGGTTCGGTCTCCAAATCGAGACGCCACGGCCATGTGTCCCCGTTATCCTCGGACATCAGGAGCGACAGCGGTGTGCGTCCTTCCGAGGTTGGATTACAGGCCAGGACGATCCGCCCATCCGCCAGCCGTACCGCGTCGAGGCCGCTGTTGGGGCACGGGATCTCCGTGCGCGCCGCCGCCGACCACGTGCGGCCGTAATCCTCCGAATGGGCGGAGCACACAAAACCCACCCGCTGCGTGGCGCGCATCAGCATCTTCAAGCATCCCGGCGCGTACTCCCACACCGTCGGCTGGATGACGCCAAAGTGCTGTTGCGGCACCACGAGTTCGTGCGACCGGGCATCCCACGTGGCGCTGACCGGTTCCGCAATGCTCGCACGCTCTCCACTCGGATACCCCGGCGCAACGATCGGGCCGTGTTTCGACCATGTCGCTCCGCTATCGCGGCTGATCTCGACCCAGCAAGCCCAGGCACGCCACGCCTCGCTGGAAGTGCCACACACGATATCATCATTGCTGAGAGTGAGTGCTTTGTTCTTCGCCGGCCCCAGAAGCCCGGCCGGGAGCGCCACCGGTGTAGACCATGTTCGCCCACCATCCACGGACTTGACGACCATACCCGTCCAGGCCGGAACGTTCGGCCCGGCTTTGTAAAAGAGCCACAGCGTATCCATTTGGTCGCGAAAGAGCACCGGATTCCACAAAGGGACCGTAGACTCGTCAACGACCTTCAGCGGTTGGTTCCACTTGGCGCCGTCGTAACGTGCCAGCCAGATTGCTACGTCAGGATGCCCCTCGTGTGTCCCGGCGAACCAGGCCGCCAATAACGTGCCATCAGGGAGTTCAACCAGTGTGGCGGCGTGACACGAAGGATAAGCAGACGTGGGCCTGAAAACAGCTTGAGATTGGAGCATAGCCCCTCCCAATAGATTATAGCGCAAACCACTAGCTTGCATACACTACGCAATAGTAGGTTGAGGTTCTTTCATCCTGAAAAACAACCCGGTCAATGCCAGGGCAATCACGTTGAGCACGCCCACGACCACGAACGGCAAACGCACGTCGATTTCCAGCAATTCACCGCCAAGCAACGTCCCCAGGATCATCGCGCCGGTCCACAACAAGTGCAACAGCCCAAACACCCGCCCACGAATCTCCGGTTCGGCGGCGAAAGTGACCATAC
This sequence comes from Anaerolineae bacterium, assembly GCA_016934645.1. Next base: position 9,380 of record JAFGSL010000477.1, on the reverse strand, counting down.
CCGGCAGCAAGGTGGAAAGCGCCCAGGCTGCGCCGACACCCAATGCTCCGAAGATATAGAGCCCCCACACCGATCGCGCCGTGAGGATCGTACCGGCGATGGCAGTCAAGATGACGCCAAATGCAATTTGCGTGGGCAAGCGCACCCCACGACGGTCGGCGAGTCGCCCGGCGAGGAGTTGCGTCAGCGAGGCAAAAATGGAACTGAGGGCCGCGTACCAGGCGACGGAAGCGTTACTTCCACCTTGCTGTTTGATGAGCAAGGGCAGCAGTGTCGTCATGCCATAGTAGCAGGTGGGGAGAAAGCGCAACACGCCCAAGACGACAATGCGCGGACGCCGGAGCAGTTCACCATAACCACGCGAGACGGGTGCAGCTTTCCCTTGATGCGACTGCAGTTGCAGATGCGGCAAAAGTACGGCAACCAAAGTGGTGAGAATGCCAAACCCGGTCAACGCGAGTCCCAAAGCGTAGAAATTGTCATCACCGAGGACGACGGCAGCGAGAGGATTGCCTATCGCCCCGCCAATGGTGTAGCCCCAGTTGTAGAGCGCAGAGAAAACACCCAATGCGCTAGCGCCAGCAGCCAGTGTGAGGTAGCCCTGACTGCTCAACGTGGAAAATCCCATCCCCACGCTACCAATGCTCCACAAAACCGCCACGAGCCAGGGAACGTGGAAAACGTAGAGTAGACTGCTCAAGGCAATCCCGCCCATCCCCAGGGCTAATAGCCACTTGTGCCCCCACCGGTCGCTCAGGCTGCCGCCAACCAGGGAGGCAACCATCCCCACGACTTGGCCCCATGCCATCACCTGGGCCACCTGGCTGACAGAATACTCGATGGTCTCATTGAGGTAAATGCTGAAGAAGTTCCGCGAAGGCATCAACATGATGCCGCCGAGAAGTTGCACAATCAATAACAAGATTAAAGGCCACAGGTTTTTCTTCGTTGACGATTCCACAGGTTTATCTCCGTATATCTTTACTCCAGTGCCCCTTCGACTTGAGCGGCATGCCAGTTGAAGTGGGCGCTCACATAATGGAAAAGCCTTTCGAGCGTCACCTGCCCGGAAAGCAGTGGATCCCAATCCGGGTAGTGCATACTCTTTTCGAAGTCTTCATCGGCAACTGCGTCCAGGGCAGCAAGCGTGAGAGCATGCGCTTTGTCATACGCCTTGGCCAAAAACTGGCGGGAGAGATGGCGCGCCCCATAGCGTGTTAACCTGATCATCAGACCGTCAAAGAGCCACTTTGGAATAAGACGAATCACTAAACGATAGAGCCAGCGTTGCCCAACGATGAATTTTATGTCGGCGGTGAGAAAGCGTGGAGCCAAACTCATATGATACAGAACCTCGCCGATCATCCACTCTGGTGTGGTGCTAGGGAGGCGGAAAGCTTCGTCCGGCACGCGCTCCAGCAGTTGGTGAAACCGCCGTCGGGTTTCCATTATTTCTTGACGAAGCTCTTCACGTGTGTTCATGTCACCTCCTACAGCACATAGTCAGGCTGGTTACACTACATATGTCACCAATCTCAGTAGATCGTCTTTCGCTTGGTCTGGATCGCCAGATCCAGGCCAGAACGGGGATCTGGCGATCCCCTCGGAGCATTTTGTGATCTACTAAATCTCAGTTGGAGACCTCCATCCAATTCACACAGCCTAGCTTTGCCAGCAAAGCCTGCTGTTTCTCTTCACTCACGTATATGCAAAACTCATGCACCAGCCAGCCCATATGCCATAGCCCGTCACTATGATAACCAACGAGAAAATGCTGGCTATCTGATTCCTCCCCTATTCGAACGCACCGGACCTTTTCCGGAGGAGGAACGTCTATCCCACCCCACGGCCAACCGGTCGGCACAGCGATCAACAGTTGGGCATCAAAGTACTCTGGATGCTGCGCCTCGGCCACCTCCACAAGTTGGTCGGGTGCCACAGAGGTTTCCGAGGTTTCAAGGTAGCGCTCAAACTCCGCTTGCCAATCCGGCGTCCGGCGCGATTCCAGGATGATAAGTGGGATAAGAATGACAAGCAACATCGCTAAGAAAAGGGCTAAAGCCACAACTTTCCGGGATCGCATATCTCACCCTCCGTAAAAGTATAACTTCCACATATTCAGGCCGATTTCCGCCGAAGCCAGCCCCTCCGCACTTGCCTTGAGCACGATCTCGCCAGCCTTCCCAGTGCTGCACACCACCGCCATCAACCGGCCCTGCCAGGCCTTGCGGATGGTACCGACATACAGCTCCTCCGATGCCGGGTTTGCCGTCCCGACGGCGAGTAGTTTTCCCGCACCTGTGACTTCGAAGGCAACGTCCGGCTCGGCGTATTTCACCACACGGCCCTGCGCGTCAACGACTTCCACGGTCACGTAGGACAGATCGCCATAATCGCTTTGGATTTCAGCGCGGTCCGCAGTGAGGCGTAGCGCTGCCGGAGCGCCGGTCGTTTCCAGACTCGTCCGGCTGACGGCTTTGCCATCCCGGTAGCCAATGACCTCAATCGTGCCGGGTTGGTACGTGACGTCGAACGAGACCTTGTTTTTCTGCGCGGCCCCGGCCGGTTTGCGCCCGGCGGAGATGCCGTTGATGCGCAGTTCCACCTCCTCGTCGATGGCATACACGTCCACGCGCGTCAGCTTGCCTTCCTGTCCGGGGAAACTCCAGCTATCCAGCACCGGCTCCCAGCCCCAGGGGCTGAACGTGATCTGCTTGCCGTACAGTTGCGGATCGAGCACGCCGATAAACGGCGCGGTACGTACGCCCCACAGCAGATCGCGGAAGTGGGCCTGCGGGCGCTTGAAACCGCAGATGTCCCGATCCCCGCAGTTCGCCATATGACTCGGCCACGGCTCGACAGCGAAGAAAGGCTTGGGATCGTCCACGGAGACTTTTGCCAGGTGCGCCTCGCCCAGGTAATCCACGGCGGTCCAGACAAAATCGCCGATGACGTAGGGGAACTTTTCGGTGGCCTTCCAGACATCGTAGGCCAGAAAGGGGAAGCTCTCGGTGCCGGCCATCACCCGCTCCGGGAAACGCTGGCCGTCCCATTCGTAGCGTGAGTCCAAATAGTTGTAGCCCACCACGTCCAGCGCTTCGCAGAATTCGCGCGTCAGGTTGCCCCAGGTATCTTTCGCGGGATCGGTGGGCATCATCATTGTCATGTCGAAGATGTTTGGCGCGCCGGTTTCCCCTGGCTCTGGCGGCTCAGGCGCGGCATTGAGGTCGGCCAGCATAGGTTCAAAAATGAAGGGCAACGCGGAGGTGACCGGACGCGTGGGATCAAGCGCGCGGATAAAATCTACCTGTTTGCGTGCCCAGGCGTAGCCATCTGAAATGCCGGTGCGTTCGGAGACTTCGTTGCCGATGGACCACATAATGACGGACGGGTGGTTGCGGTCGCGCCTGACCATCGCTGCGGTGTCGCGCTGCCACCAGTCCTCAAAGTACAGGTGATAGTCGTTGGCCGTTTTCCCAGTGCGCCAGCAGTCGAAGCTTTCATCCATCACCAAGATGCCCAGGCGGTCGCAAGCGTCCAGCAGTGCCGGGGCGGGTGGATTATGCGCGCTGCGGACCGCGTTGAAGCCGGAGGCTTTCATCAACTCGATCTTGCGTTCCTCGGCCCGATCAAAGCTGGCCGCGCCCAGCAGGCCGTGGCCGTGATGCACACAGCCGCCCTTAAGCTTGATGGGCACGCCGTTCAGCCGGAAGCCGTGCTGCGCATCAAAGGCGATGGAGCGGATGCCGAAGGGCGTTTTCTCCACGTCCATCGGCGCGCCATCCGCAGGCGCGCCATCCACCAGAACTTCACTGACCAGGGTGTACAGATACGGCTCATCCACCGACCACAGCCGGGCATCCTTGACGGACAAGGTCTGCCGGACGGTTGTGCCTTTTACCGGCGTTTCAATCGCAGCCACCCCCACCCCGGAAGCATCCAGGATGGTGGAACGCAGCACCGCGCCCGCCGCTTCACCCGCCAACTCGGTGGCGATGGCCACGGTAGATTCGGCGGGATCGACGACCGGGGTGGTCACAAATACGCCCCACGGCTGGATTCGCAAGGCTCCACCGGTACGCAGCCAGACGTGGCGGTAGATACCCGTGCCGCTGTACCAGCGCGAGTTGGGCTGCGCGCTGTTGTTGACCACCACCTGGATGACGTTTTCCGCACCGACCTTGAGATGTGGAGTGAGATCCACGATGAAGCCGGTGTAGCCGTAGGGATGCAGGGCGACCAACTGGCGATTGATGGACACCTCGGCGTTCATGTAGATGCCTTCGAACTCAAGCTGCACGTTCTGCCCACGCCACTCAGCCGGGGCCGCGAACTTCTTGCGATACGTGACCACGCCGCTCCAGGCGTAACCGCCATCTTTAGCCGTAGGATTGCTCTGGCTGCGCGGCTTGGTGATCGAGAGGTCGTGCGGCAGATTGACCGGCTCCCATTGCCCTCCGAACATCGCAAACATACCGGTTGCTTCGGTGTATTCCCAATCCAGATCAAAATTCTGTTTCTTCATTTCTACTCATACCGCAGCCCGAACCCGAATGGGAACAAGGGATCTTCAGAGTCGTGGGGCACGTCAGTGCGTTGGCGACGCACGGCTTCCATCGAAGACGGCAACTCGAACGGCAGATTGCCCTCCGGGTTGGCTTTGCCAAAAATCACATTCAAAACCGCCTCATCGGATGCGCCAAATTCGCCGAACACCCCTTTTGCCGCCGTCGCGATTTCCGGGATGACGGCAGGGCGATCCAGGTTCAAAACAACGATGGTGGGAACAGCTTGCAGGAGAGATAGGATTTCAGTTTTGGCTTCGCCCTTGAAATCCAGATCGCCGTGATGGAATCCACGCGCGAAGGGGTTGTCGGTTTCGATTGGCACCCAGGGTGTCTCCAGTCGCAGGATGGCAAAATCGGCCTGTTCTGGGGTATCCACCACCTGTGCATACTGCTCCACCAGGGTTGAATTTACGTCTTTGACGAACACCTTGGGACAACCTTGCAACGGGAGAACCCCGTCTTCGTTCTTGAGCAAGGTCATCGCCCGTTGTTGTGAGGACAGGCTGCGTGCCGCGGCATCGGGATCGCCGAAGACCTGCGAGAGCTGTGATTCGTCCACGAAGGGATTGTCAAACAACCCTAACTGGAACTTCAACCGCAGCAACCGTCGCACGGATTGATCCACACGGGCTTCCGAGAGTTGGCCCGTTTTCACCAATTCAACCACCAATTCAGGGCAGCTTTCCCCGCCAAATTGGTCAACCCCCGCCTCGATAACTTTCAACACCCGTTCGGCCCCGGTGAGATGTTCCACACCCCAGGCGCGGGCCGGCCATACCACACCCGCGATATGGTGATCCGTAATCAGTCCCCAATCGGTGCAAACCACGCCGTCATAGTGATACTTCTCGCGCAGCAACCCGGTGATGATCCTCTTATTGAAGGACATCGCCACATTTTCATCCGTCTGGTCCACCGGGACGCCGTAATAGGGCATGATGGCGGCGGTTCCCGCTTCGAACGCGGCCTCAAACGGAATCAGGTGGTAGTCAAAATTGTTGCCGGGGTAAATCTGCCCCTTTTGGAAGTCGAAGTGCGGGTCCAAGCCTTCGTTCTGTGGGCCGCCGCCGGGGAAGTGCTTGGTCATACACGCCACGCTATGTGGCCCCAGTGTTTCACCCTGGAAGCCTTCAATATAGGCTTTGGCCAAACGTGCCGTCAGGTGAGCATCCTCGCCGAAGGTGCCGTTGATGCGGGGCCAGCGCGGTTCGGTGGCGAGATCGATCTGGGGATGCAAAGCGACGCGTATCCCCACCGCCAGATATTCCCTGCGGACGCTATCCGCAAATTGCTGCACCAGGTCGGCATCCCCGATGGCGCCAAATCCCGTTGTTTCACACCATTGCGAAAACTCCGTGGCCGACATCGCAAAAATGTTACGGCTGAAATGATTGCGCGGATCGGACGCGATGGTGATAGGAATACCCAACCGGGTCTTTTCGGCGTACTTTTGGAGCTTGTTGTACCAACTGGCGACCGCCTGCACCCCCGGAATCTGCCACAGGTTAAAGTGATTCATCTTGTGCCGGTCGATCTGACCGACCGCCACGCCGCCAAAACCTGGCGCATCCGGCTTTACCTCGATAGAACCATCCGGATTGATCGCCGAGCCGTTGATAAACATCAACCCAGCTTTTTCTTCGAGCGTCATCTGGCTCAGGAGATCTTCCACGCGCGCCTCGACCGGCTGGCGCGGGTCTTCGTAGATGTCCAACTTGCCGTTTTTGTTGAGATCGCGAAAGACAAAGCCGTCTTCGGTTTTGAGCAAGCCAGAGTGCTGTTTGGTGGTTTCATTTAAATGGTCGTTCATTGTTTCTCCTTTACGGTAGTTTTTTCATGAGCAACGATTTATCTTCAGCCTCGCGCCAGACCCACCATATCCCATCCAGCGCCTTCGCGGCGAACGGTAAACCACGGGTGAGTGCGGAGGCCGTCCACAGTCACGGTCACCTGGAAAGGAAACAGCTCTGGAAGGCGCACGAGGTCGGCAAAAGGGAGCGCTTCGGCGGGATGTGCTTGCAGCGCACAAGCCAGCAACCAGGTTTCGAGGTCACTATGGCTCGCTGTAAAGATGTGCAGGCAAGGCTTGTACGTATAGCGCGGGAGCGCGTCCGCCAACAGCCCCCAGTCCCGCAAGGATGCCGTGACATGCTGCGTCGCGCGCTCCAACGACCCTAACTGCCCCCTCTCTGCTGCGAGCCGCCGGATCAAAACGCGATTTGTGACAGGTTCTTCATACCGCCCCAGTTGTCCAATCACGGCAACGCAATCGCGGAAGAAGGAGTAGCAAACGAGTGCCAGGCCGTAATGTAACCATAGCCGCTCCTGTGGCGCAGGGGTATCTCGATTCCAGGCAACAGCGAATGTCCACAATTCAGGATAATCTTCCTGCGTCCGCAGCCAGAGATTGAGCAACAGGTCAATCGTCTTGCGGCGAGCTTCCACACCCGCCATATCCTGCTGTAACACGGCCTCCAACCGTTCCCGCAACACAAGCGGATCCTGGACTTCGGCCACAAAAGCCGCTGTGGTATCCAGCCAAGAGCGCTGCAACTGCCGGTTGAACCCTACACCTTTGTCCATCCCTCTATCCTTCACTTTCAAAAACCGGGATTTTAGGAAAAATCCCGGTTTTTGGTCAAGATCACCAACGGTACGATCACTTCATCTATTGAAGCGCCGCCGTGGGTGACCACTGTAGCGTCATAGGACGCAAACGCAAGCCGTCCACGCGGCATAACGACGCTCAGGCTGGGGGGCAATAGGCCGTCATCGCGCCAGAGGATTGTTTCGGCGAAACTGCCTCGCGCACGCTCCGCAGCCAGTGGATCCGTGTAAAGTCGCGAGCGCTGGCTGCGGGTCTCCACCGTCAAGCCTTCGTTGAGCGCACCGAACCCTCGCCCCTCAGTGTGCCCGTGGTCACTGGTAAGAGCGACGACGAACCCTTGCGCGAGCAGCCCGGCGATGACGGCTTCCAGATGCGGGGCATAATCGTTAAGCCAAACATTCAACGCCGCATAGAAAGCGTTATGTCCCAGCGTCGCACTGTGAACCACGTCATCGAGACTGGTATCCACCCAACAAAGCCAGCGCACGCGCGCGCCGGGAAGGTCGGGCAGCACGGATTCCCCGGGTCGCAAGTGGGCGTAATGCACGGCATTTTTCGCCAGTCCCAGACGCTCGCCCAGGCTTTGCCAATGCTGCGGCTCTTTCCGCGTTACGCCCAATGAATCCGCAAAATCGACGGGACGCCGGCCACTGACCAACGCCTGTCGCGAAACGGAGGTGATGGTGGGGAGTTGCGCCAATACCAGACGCTCTTCCACACGCCAGCCCGGTTGGCGCGCCTGCCACGTCCTGCGGATGACGGTCCAATCGGCCAGCGCCATGCCATCGAGGATCAACAACGCGACCGGGCGCGCTTCGAGATAGTGATACGCCAGATAATGCGGAACGTGGTAGAGATGGTGTGGCTCTGGCAGGCTTTGCGTCGCCAGTGCGGCATAATGGGCCGGGAGCCAGGCCTCAAAAGCCGCATCGACCATAGACTGCACCACGTCGTAAGATTTTAAAAGCGCGATCGGCAGACCGGTTGCCTCCAACCCGGTCTCCGGCTGGTAGCGCAAGGCGGTAAGTTCCGCCCAGTCCCAGGCAAGACGTTGGCACTCAGGCCAGCGCGTCTCCGGCGTAAGGGACGCCACCTGTTCTGTGACCGACGCCAGCAGTTCCGCCGCGCGACGCGGGATACGGTCTTCGGCTGAGGCAAGTACCGCCGGGCGCGCCCACCCCGGCAACCGTTCGGGACGCGCGACCTCAACCGGCGCGAGCGTGCCCGTCCGCACCAGCCGGGAAAGGGCGTCCTGCAGGGCCGTATCCACACCGAAGTCAAGATAGTGCCCCGATGGTTCGGCTGCGCGTCCCCGCTGTGCAGCCTCCACGTAGACTGTCCACTGCTCGCGCACAAAGGCCGCAAAGGCTGCCGGTTCGCAGAGCAAGGATTCCAACGGCCATTCGGCATACGGCGGACAGGTCTGCAAAGCAGATAGCAGAGCTGCGCATAGCGCAGCGGGCAGCGGGTCACGCTCCTGATGATAGGTGTCCAGCCAGGCGATAAGCTGCGCCGGTTGGCGGAGTATCGCGGGGGCAGCGCCGAAGGCATGACGCAGGATGTAATCCTGCGTAGCTTGCGGGCCTAACGTCCGCGCGGGAGATGGGGCCGCCGCAAGACGTGCCCGCCGGGTCGTAGAGAGCGTCCGTACGACCGGATAGGCCAGGTTAGGGAAGAAGGTGTGCAGTGCCAGGGTGACATGCTGTCCCTGCTGCCAGAGATCGTAAGGTAACGCCTCCAGCAGTCCAGACGTAACGACGAGTAACGGATGCTCCGGCGTCCAGGGGCGCGCCGCCTCGACGCGCGCGCGCAAGGTCACAGGATCGCCTTCGCGGATCAGGGTAAAACCGCGCGCAGCCAACGTCGCCAGCAGCACCTCATCGGCCAGCACGTCGTCGGGGTCGCTGGCTAGATACAGGGGGTGAGTCTGTGCAGGAAATACGGCAAGAATACGCTCAAGCATATGACTCAAAATCAACGCTCGCCGACAAACGCAACGAGGGGCGTATTATTCGCCACAACACATCGGGTGAGTATTCAATGGTCACACTGCTCATGGCAACCTCCAGCCTATTCTATAACTTTAGTGTACCACACAATCACACTTTTTTCCCACAACACTGCTTGTATTTCTTGCCGCTGCCGCATGGACAGGGATCGTTGCGGCCCACTTTGGGCGCAGTGTGAACAAAGGTGACTACGTC
>JAFGSL010000476.1 GCA_016934645.1 Anaerolineae bacterium | reverse complement strand
TCATTTCAAGTATATTGTATAGCAGCCATTCCGGTGCTGTCAACTTGCGTTCGCCATCGGGACGCAGGCGCTCAATGGCATCGGCCAATACCGCCCGCAGCCCTTTGACGGCGTTCCCATCATAACCGATAGCAGCTTGCTTGACGATTTCTAGATCCAACAGCGGGTTCTCGGTCAGACGGGGGCCACCCCAATAGTGCGCAAGTGCATCGTGCACCCACTGGGGCAGTTCCGGCGACTGGGTCAACGTGAAGCCCCCTGCCACCTCGCCAGCGTAATGCAGGATACTCCCGCGTCTCTGAATGTCGGTCAGTTCGGAGAGTAACGGGGAGAAAGCGCCGAACACCACTTGCTGCAAGCGCCGGTCCTCTAGCGCGGCGCTCGCCTGCACCAGCAGATCGTCCAACAACGCCTCCTGCTCAGAAGCAAGGGGTAGACAAGCCTCAGGCGCGTGCAACCCGATCAAACCGAGCACCTCATCGCCGATCTTATCGTAGATGACGAGCACCCAATAGCCATCCCAGAAGATGAAACGGTCCTCCTTCTCTGTACACGACACTTCCTCCAAAGGAATCTGGGCGATATCTTCTTGCGAGAGCGACCAATTACAACGGATATCCCAATTCAATTCACCGTTGTCCAGCATTGCCAGGAAGCCACCGCTGCTGTGAAGGATTTCGCAGACCGCGGCCAGAACATTCTCCAAGAATTGGCGCAGATCAGCAGTAGTCAACAGGCGCTGGCTCAACTCCTGCACCCGTGCCACCTCTTCCCGCCCCTCGCGATAGAGAGCCAGGTCGATCAATGGTTTTGCCAGTTCCACACCCAACTGCATCACGATGACGGTTCCAGCGGAGACGATCAACGAGAGCGTGTACTGGCGCACCCCCAACACCGGTTCCAGCGTCAGTCCAACGCCGAACATCACCAGTGCAAGACTCGCCGTCAACGGACCGCGCAGGAGAAAGCGCACCATCCGGTGCTTGACTACCCGGTCAGGCGTCAGCGCACCGATAAAGGCGACACTATAAGCCATCAACACCAGCATCGCGGCGACAGCGACGTTCCCCACGATAAGCAGGAGCCAGAAAAAGATTCCCGGCAGAGACGTCGGCCAACCGATCAGCAGTAGGTAGGGGAAGACGCCCATAGCTGGCGCGATAAAACTGACGAGCAAGTACGCCATACGGCGCCGCGCCGCATGGGTGTAACACCGGCGTCGCGCGATGAGCGTTTCCCGTAATCCCCACAACGCGACGCCAGCAAAGGCAAAAGCGAAGGGATAGAAGAGCGGGCCAGGTAGCAAATGCTGCGCCCCGACTGAGACGGTACCGTTGTACGGTACTCCCTCATAGACCACCAGATCGGTGAAGAAGGCCAGCAGCGCCACAACGCCGCTAGGCACGAAGCTGCCCCAGCGCATCCAGCCCGGGAGGTGACCTTCCATCACTGAGAGACGAATCGCGCGCACAAATTCAATATAAAATGGCGGGGTGAACGCGATACCCAGCCACTGAAAGCGCAGCAGCCCTGTCCGCGCCGGGGCCGTGGCGTTGGGCGGTAGAAGGTCAACCAAATAAACAATGATCACGCATACCAACAAACCGCCAAAAGTGTTCGAAACCCGGCTCTGGCGATTGTAAAAAAGAAGGTAAAGCGCAAGGGCAAAGGCGGTCGCTGCCAGACCCGCCATCAATACATCATTCGCTTTGATAAGAAAATGTAGCAAATCCATAAGTAAAAGCCGGAAATCCAAAGTCTATAGTCGACTGTCGATAATCAATTTTGAAGCAATTACGCTATCCCACCTCACATCCTGCATCTTGCTTCCTGTATCTTTTACCGCACGCGCTTGCGGAAGAAAATCCCGACTTCCTGTTCTGGCCAATACCCATCCTGAAACCCGCAGAAGACGAAGCGGTGCTTGAGTGCAAAACCGATCGCCGGTTGTGCCTTGAGAGGACACTCCAGAATCAGATGCTCAACGCCCTTGCGTAAAGCCCAATCAGTGGCATAGTTCAACAATTCCGCAGCGATCCCTTGACGGCGATACGCTTCCACCACCACCAGGTCATTGATGCGTGCCTCGCCGCGCTCAGCCGCCACCGACAATGCCAGGTAGCCTATCACCTTGCGTCCTTCGACAGCAAGCCAAAAGACGTCGCTGCGCGCCCAACACTGCGCCCGTGCCTCCGGAGTGAGAAAAGGTGCAATGCGCTGTCTGCGTGGCAGACGCACTTCGCGAAAAATCGCACCCCACTCGCCATCGCTCTGTAACCCTTCCATCTGCCACGCAGATTCGGTTTCAAACGCAGCATCGATTTCCAGACAAGCTTTCCAATCGTCTTCACGAGCCAAACGGATACGCATAATTCCTCCTAATATTTAGTCCAAGGTCCCAAGTCAAAAGTCCAGAGCCGCTAGTCAATAGTCCGAAGTTGCCTGCGGGTAGCTTGATCAGAGAGCGGGTACAGTGTGACAGAGAGAACAGTCACCACCACACCAAAACAGAAATCGAAAGCGCCTTACGGCGCGACGATGTTGACCGGAATTGTGCACGTCGTCGTATTGCCGTAGATGTCCACGACAACCAACTGGAAGCGATACGGCCCGCCTGGTGGGTAGCGCCCCGGGTCCGAGACATCCCACGTTCCCAGGAGCCCGTTTATCACCGCCGTATCATATTGCGAGACAAAGTTGGGCGTGTCCGATCCCGGGAACTGCACCTCGAACTTGTAATATGAAAACGCGTTGACGTTAGCCGTACCTTCCACTTGCACTTCTCCCGACACATTGCTCCCGGCAGTAGGCAACGTCAACTGCGCCTCGGTCGCCGGGCAATCGGGCTGATAGGCATCCGGCGGAACGGACGTGGCTGTAGGCAACACAATGTCTGTTGGCGTCGGCTGCGTCGCGGGGATCACCACCGTAGTCAGCATCTCCGTGGCCGTCAAGGGTGGCGCTGGCGTTCCGACACCCGGCGTGTCCAACGTCCCGAGCGGCGTAGGCGTAAGTGTGAACAACCCCACCCCCACCGTGGGCGCTGGCGTTGTCGTCACCGGGGCCGCAGGCAACACGTACGCACGCAGCAGGAACACCACCGCCCCGAGCACAAGGAACAGCGTCGCCGTCAGCCAGGCACGGGTCATTCGCTGCTGGTACACCTCGCGCTCCAACGAGAACTGTGCGACGTCTCGTCGGCGTTTGGTAGTGATAGCAGTGATGACATACCCCAGCGCGCCCAAGAGGCAAATGATGCCGATCCACAGGGCCTGCCGTCCCAGCCAGGAAAACACAGTCGTCATAAGCGACGTAACACTCCCCGGATGATGGTCTCCAAACGAGGCGTTAACACGCGCCCGGCCTCCAATACCTCCTCGTGGTCCGGTGACGGCGCGCCTTCCTCGCCCAGCAAGGTATTGCTGATCCCAGAAAGCCCAAGCACACGCATGCCACTGTGCCGTGCCGCGATCACCTCCGGCACTGTAGACATTCCCACGGCGTCCGCGCCGATAAGGCGCAGGAAACGCACGTCGGCGGTTGTCTCGAAGCTGGGACCAGCCAGGCATATATAGACACCCTGATGCGCCGGAATCGCGGCTTCCAGAGCGATCTCCTGAGCCATCCGGCGCAGTGCGGGTTCGTAGGCCTCATTCATACTGGGGAAACGGGGACCAAATTCGGTCAGATTCGGGCCGCGCAGAGGGTTCAGGCCAGCCATGCCGATCAGGTTGATGTGATCATGGATGATCATCACCTCACCGGCCCGGTAGGTCATGTTCAATCCGCCTGCAGCATTCGTCACGATAAGGAGTTCTGCGCCAAGAAGCCGCATCACACGGATTGGCAGTCCGACCCGGCTCATGCTATAGCCTTCGTAGTAGTGCCCACGGCCCTGCATCACCACCATTGGAACACCTTCAAGCATCCCCAGGATCAAGCGTCCAGAGTGGCCCTCCACTGTAGAGACCGGAAAATGCGGAATGTCAGCAAAGGGGATGGACACCGCATCTTCTACCGACTCGGCCAAAGCGTTCAACCCTGATCCGAGAATCAGCCCCACGCGCGGTTTCAGATCAGTATAACGGCGAATCGTCGTTACCGCTTCATTGAATTCGTGCATCGCAAAGAATTCTTCCATACAAACCTCCTAACTCGGATAAAACGGACCCGACAAGACCTTCAGCGCCCGTTTCCTTGCTCGTTGGGCAAGAATCTACATGGTTAGACCCTGACAGTCATCAATCGACAACTGCGTTGACGCGGGTTGTCTTTCTTCGGTGTCCACGTGAGCGCGCGGGTGAGCACGGTCGTAGACTTCACGCTTGCGCTGGTTCGAAATCTCCGTATAAATCTGCGTCGTGGTGATGTTGGCGTGCCCCAAGAACTGCTGCACCTCGCGCAAATCAGCCCCACCATCCAGAAGATGTGTGGCGAATGTATGGCGCAAGGTGTGCGGCGTCACCCGCGATTCCAAACCCGCCGCTTGCGCATAATGCTGCACCAGAAACCAGAGGCCCTGCCGGGTCAAAGCATCGCCCAGGTTATTGAGGAACAGTGTCTTCTCGGCAGTCTCGCGCAACAAAAACGGCCGTCCCTCTTCAATGTAACGTTGTACGCAATCCCGCGCCGCCGGATATAAGGGAATCAAGCGCTCCTTGCTGCCCTTACCCATACACAGCACAGTATTGTTTGCCAGGTCCACATCCCCCACGCGAAGGTTGAGTATCTCACTCGCCCGCATCCCCGTCGCGTATAACATCTCCAACAGCGCACGATCCCGCAAAGCCAGGGGCGTCTCCTCGACCGAAGCTGCGTCCAGCAAACGCCGAACCGCCTCGCGAGACAGGGTGTGCGGCAAACGTTTGCCTACCTTCGGCTGATGTAGCCAATCCACCAACTCGCTCTCGATCACGCCCTCGGAAAAGAGAAAGTGCAGGAACGAACGCACTGCCGCAACCTTCCGGCCTACCGTCGCCGTGCTGTACCCTTGATCCTGAAGCAAGGTCACAAAACCTTCGAGTATGTCAGGCTCCAATGCACCCCACTTCGTCAGGCCGGATGCTTCCACAAATTCCCGAAACTGCGTCAAATCCCGTTCATAAGCAGTCAGCGTGTTGGCAGCATACCCGCGCTCAAACCTCACGTACTGCAAGAAACGGTGTAAATTGGTATCCATACCAGAATATTATACTTTAACGCTTAAATCCCACAAATGACGTGCGATTTCTTCAGTAGCGTGTGGACGCGCTAATGCTTGCGAACGCGCCGCCATCGCCGCACGCCGCGCCGGATCCGCCAGCAATTCCGTCACCGCATCCGCCGCCTCTTGGGGCTTGGGCGCCCACACACCAGCGTCATTTTCGACAACGTGGAGGACATTGCCCTCTTCCTGACCCGGAATCGCTGCATAAAGCACCAACGGCAGCCCAGCGATGAAGGCCTCTGCCAACGTGTTCGGGCCAGCCTTAGTGACGAGTATATCTGCGGCGCGCATCCACACAGCGATGTTGGTGACAAATCCCTCCACATGCACCGGAACGGGTGTCTCCAATGCCTGCAACGCGTCATGAAGCGTCTGGTTGCGCCCCGCGATAACGACCAAGCAAGCATCCGGTTTGCGTTCGACAATCGCCTGCACAGCCGGGACCAACGGGCCCATTCCCTCGCCGCCACCGATCATCAAGACAATAGGACGATCTCGTGGCAGGCCCAAACGGTCGCGGGCCTCGGTCTGAGCTATGTCACGAACTTCAACGAAGGAGCGACGTGTGGGCATCCCGATCACGTGGATGCGTTTCGCCGTCACACCTGCGCGCAAGGCGCGCTGCCGGGCCGCCTCAGTGGGAACAATGTACTTATGCGCGCCCGGTGTAAACCATCCTGCGTGAATGCTAACCAAATCCAGTGCCACAATAGCAAACGGATTACGCAATGCCATCTTCCGTCGCGCCAACAGCAGCGCCGCGTTTGGCACCCCATGAAAGGAAACCATAACGTCGGCGGGGTGTTGTGCCAGCAGATGACAAAGTGACGGTCCAGCATACGGCCACACCATCCTTGAGAGCAATTTCACCACCGGCATTGTATCAGACAGGTGATAGCTGACATGCCACGGAACGCCGTTCAATCCCACAACGGCTGGATACCACTCCGGAAACCGGTCAAAGGGCCAGCGACGCATCTCCACGAAGATGTCCACCATCTCGACCTGTGCAACATTGCCGTACAGACGGGCCATTTCATCTTTGACCGCCTGCGCCGAAGCACGATGTCCACCACCGGTGTCAGAGAAGAGGAAGAGAAAGCGTTTGGGAGAAACAGCGGAAATTGTTGGGTGTACTGCTTGCATTATTCTATCTCCGGCGCACCGGAAGCCCGTTCTACAAAACGCTTGACCCGCGCTTCGAAGCGGCTTCTAGGAACCAGCACATAGCGCTGGCACGTCATACATTCCATGCCGATATCTACACCCACCCGCAGGATACGCCATGTATTGCCGCCGCATGGATGGCCTTTACGCAGTTCGACGACGTCACCCACGTTCAAAGACAAAGGCGCTCTGCTCGTCATAAAACCCTCGCCACCGCAACCGCGTCACAACGTCACATGCCGCTGTTGAACGCGGCAGTGTTCGGCAGAAATGATACGTAAGACCTGATCTACCGTCTCATCCAGTGCACATTCACGATTGATGACGACGTAATCGAATTCGCCGATGCGGCGCATTTCTTCGCGTGCCACTCCCATCCGGTGATGCAACTGCGCTTCAGATTCTGTCTGGCGGCGCTGCAGGCGCTCGTATAATTCTTCCTCCGAAGCAGCACTCAAAAAGATAAGGATTGCATCTGGAGCCATTCGCCTGACCGTCGCTGCTCCTTGCACATCCAGACGCATGACCACATCCTTGCCGCTATCTAACGCATCGCGCACCTGCTGCTTGGGGATGCCCTTGTACTGCCCGTAGACCATCGCGTGCTCCAACAGTTCATCCTGCCGGATCATCTCCTGGAACTCGCTTTCAGAGACAAAAAAGTAATCCACACCATGTACCTCATCGGGACGCGGCGGTCGCGACGTCGCCGTGACCACAAAATGGAACGAAGACTGGCGCCGCCGCATCTGTGCGACGACGCTATCCTTTCCTACTCCCGAAGGCCCGGAGATCACAATGAGCAGCGGATAATGTGGACGGTGATACAGGTCGGTTACATCTTCCTCCATAAAAACTTGCTCCTCCCCCACATTTTCGGTATAATATCTCACTGTACTATACCACAGATGCTAAAGGAGAGAAGATGCCGATTTACGAATACCGTTGCAAGAAGTGTCGCCGCCGGTTCTCGGTATTTTGGCGCTCTTTTTCCGCCATCGACGAAAGCTCGGTTGTGTGCAAGCACTGCCAGAGCACGGAAGTGCGCCGTCTGGTCTCGCGCGTGCGTGTCGTGCGTTCCGAGGACAGCCGTCTCGAAGATATGGCCGACCCGAGCGCCTGGGGCGACTTCGACGAGAACGACCCTAAAAGCATGGGGCGCTTTATGCGGAAAATGGTCAACGAGATGGGCGACGAAGCTGGCGACCTCGGTCCAGAATTCGACGAGGTCATCGATCGCTTGGAAGCTGGGCAGGACCCCGAACAAATCGAGAAAGAAATCCCCGACTTGGCCGGAGAGAACGGGCCAATGGGCGGTGACATGGATTTTGACTCAGATTTTTAATTTGCTGATTTTTCGATTTGGCGATTTTGCTATTTTCGGAGGGGGAGTTATGAGCCAAGAGAATATCTCACTTAAAAGCCGCTGGGTACTCATCCTGGGTGCTTCAAGCGGATTCGGCGCAGCGACCGCGCGGGCCATGGCGCAGGCTGGGATGAACGTCTTTGGCGTCCACCTGGACCCGCGTCGCAGCATCGAGCACGCCGAAGCTGTCATCGCCGACGTCGAGGCCGCCGGCAGCCGGGCCGTCTTCTTCAACACGAACGCTGCCGACGCACGCCGGAGAGCGCGCGTCATCGGGACCATCGCCGCGACACTTCAAGACGCCGAGTACCCCACCATTCACCTGATGGTCCATACCTTGGCCTTTGGCAGCCTGCGCCCGTACATCACTGCATCGCCGGAGGACGCCACCACCGAGGAACAGATGGAGATGACGCTGCGGGTGATGGCCCACAGTCTCGTCTATTGGACACAGGACCTGGTGCGAGCCAACCTGTTGGGTGCGGGCAGCCGGATTTATTCGATGAGCAGCATGGGATCGCAGCGAGCTGCGCCGAACTACGGGGCCGTCTCAGCCGCCAAAGCCGCTCTGGAAACTCACACGCGCCAGTTGGCGCTCGAATTGGCCCCACGTGGCATTGCCGTCAACTGCCTGATGCCTGGCGTGACCGACACCCCCGCGCTGCGTGCCATCCCCGGCCACGAGAAAATCATCGAGACCGTGCTGACCCATCACCCGGCGCACCGGCTAACCACGCCCGAAGATGTGGCTCAGGTACTTGTGGCACTGTCCGATCCACGCATCACGTGGATATCGGGAACATCGATCCCCGTCGACGGCGGAGAGGCGGCAATCAGCATCACCTGAACCGAGATCACAAACGTCTCAACATAATTTCCATATTCGAAAAAAACTAAAGGTAGGGGTTTGAGGACGGCTGCGCCGTCCTCAAACCCCTTCTTTAACTCAGTTTATGTATGCAAATCAAAAGTTTGACATTATGCCTTGGTATGATAGAATACGGGAAATTTTAGCAGACCGCTCAAGTTGCACGTGTAACACGAGTTTGCAATACTGAGTGGAAGAGGAGTGGATGTGGAAGAACAAAAGGCGACCCCAACCGAGCCTGTTTCTATGGAACAATGGGAGGATCAACTCGAAGAATCATTAGCAGGCACAGAACTTCGGCGCGGAGAACTCCGTGAAGGCGTAGTCCTAGCAATCAAGGATGGCGGACTGGTTGTTGACATTAGTGCAAAGCGCGATGGATTCGTCCCCCGTGAAGACCTCGAGGACCTCGAAAATAGCACGTTCAATGTAGGTGATACCGTCAACGTTATCGTTACCCGTTTCCGCGATTCAGACGGCAACGTTGAGCTTTCCGTATCACAGGCGTTGCTCCAGGAAGACTGGATCAAAGCCGAAAAACTACGCGAAGACGAGTCCGTTTACGAAGCGCTGGTTTTGAACGCAAACCGTGGCGGTTTGACTGTCGAGTTCGGTCGACTGCGCGGGTTTATCCCGATGTCCCAACTGATCGGCTTCTCCCGCATCCGGCAGGCCGCCGAACGGCATCGCCGCTTGCGCGCAATGGTCGGGCAAGCAATCATGCTGAAAGTCATCGAAGTCAATCGCCGTCGCCGTCGCCTCATCCTCTCACAACGGGCCGCCGCCAAGGAATGGCGCGCAGCACGTCGTCAGCAACTGATGGAAGAACTGGAAGCCGGGCAGATCCGGCGTGGACGCATCAGCCAGATCACCGACTTTGGCCTGTTCGTCAATCTCGGTGGATTGGACGGCCTGGTGCACATCTCCGAACTGTCGTGGGGTCGCATCGAGGATCCGCGCGAGGCCTATCACGAAGGCCAGCGCATCAAGATCAAAGTCCTCAGCGTCGACCGTGACCGCCAGCGCATTGCCTTGAGCATCAAGGCCCTGACACCAGACCCGTGGGAAATCGCGCCGGAGAAGTATGAGGAAGGCACGTTGGTTGAGGGCAAAGTCACCCAGGTGGTGGATTTCGGCATCTTCGTCGAATTGGAACCGGGTGTCGAGGGGCTGCTGCACAACTCCGAGCTTGGCGATGTGGAACAGCGCAACGAGCTGACAGCGGGTGAAGGCATTCTGGTGAAAGTCATTCGTGTCGAACCGGATCGCCGCCGCATCGGACTAAGCGTCCGGCAAGTCCGCCGCGACGAATGGGAAGAGTGGGCACTCACGAAAGCTGCTGAAGCCGAAGCGCCGAGTGAGGCCAAGGTCGAAGAAGAGGAAGAACTCGACGACGCGGCAGAGGATGAGGACGAATTCGGTCTGGAATCCGCGGATGAAGTTGAGAAGGACGAAGATACAGAGACTATCGAGGCCGAAGCCGAGGCTGAGACTGAGGCCGACGAAGGCGAAGACGATGAAACGCCATCGCCCGAAGCCAGTGATGTTACGGAGGCTACTGAAACTGTCGAAGAGGCCGCGCCTGTCGTCACCGAAAGCGACGAGGCGGTTGAAACCGAGGCTGAGATTGAGGCTGTGGCCTAGAGGAGAAAATAAACCGGATGGCTAGCAAAGAAGAGAAAATTGTGGTCGAAGGGACCATTACAGAAGCTCTACCCGGCACGCAGTTCCGTGTGGAGTTGGATTCAGGGCACGAAGTTCTGGCTTACCTATCCGGGAAAATGCGGAAATACTACATTCGCATCCTGCTTGGGGATCGCGTGCGTGTGGAACTTTCACCATACGACTTGACACGAGGACGCATCGTCTACCGTCACAAGAAACAGCGCAACATAAGTGGCCAAGAGGGCGAGGGATAATCATCGATTGATCTTTTGAAAGAAATCGCAACGCCGACCATTGTGGTCGGCGTTGTTTTTGTGTCAACAGATTAAATGAATTCTCTAGCGACTCCCGTGCGGTTTATGCGCGACTAGAGCCACCCAGCTATCACGCTGCCTGCGCTTGGTGACAGATAGCCCTTGTGCGGTCAACGCCGCCGCGACCTCATCCGCCTGTTCTTCCAAAATGCCAGACGCCACCAGCACCCCACCGCGCCGGATCCGCGTAGCTAGTCCCGATGTCGCCATCGCCACGATGATATGCGCGAGAATATTGACGACGACCAGATCGTACGGCTCCCCTACCTCTGCCAGCGACCCATGCAACACCCGTATCTGGTGAGCAACGGCATTAGAGCGTGCATTCCGTCGCGTAACGGCTACCGCATCAACGTCGTTATCAATGGCGAGGACCTCTGCCGCACCTAGCTTCGCCGCGACCAGCGCCAAGATGCCCGTGCCAGTGCCCAAGTCCAATACGCGCATTCCCGGCTGCACCAAATCCTCCAACGCCTCGACGCACAACTGCGTCGTGGGATGCAAGCCTGTGCCAAACGCCAAGCCAGGGTCCATTTCCAGCAAGAGCTCATCGGGCTGAATCGCGTATTCTCGCCACGAAGGTTTGACGATGACGCGCCGGCCCAAATGCAATACAGGGATGCTCTCTTTCCAGCCGGCCGTCCAATCTTGATCGAGGACCGGGGTAAAAACAGGATCAGGAATCACAGGCCAGATGTGATGCAGATGCCACAGAGCCTCTTCTACCTTTTGGCGCTTTTCGGCGATGGCATCGTCCACCGCGAGATAGGCCCTGACAGTCACCTGTTGTGCGGCGGTCTCATCGTCCGTTCCCAGGTCAATGGCGACGCCCTGCGGTGCATACCGGCTGAACACCTCGGCGACGGCCTCCGCCGCTTCAGGCACAACCGTGACGCTGGCCTCAAGCCATTCCGTCTGCACCGTTATAGCCCCAACGCCTCTTTGACGCGATCCACAAACCCCAGCTTCTCTTCAACGATCACCTCTGTGCCAAGTGTATCAGCCAATTCGTGGAACAACTCCTTTTGGCGTGCCGAAAGGTGTGTTGGGGTAGCCACCTGCACGACGATCAATTGATCCCCACGCCCGTTGCCGCGCAGATAGGGGATGCCTAAATTACGCAGGCGGAAGATTGCGCCGGATTGTGTCCCGGCGGGCACAGTGATCTGCCGATCACCCTCCAACGTGGGAACGGTAACTGAGTCACCCAGCGACGCCTGCGCCACGTTGATCTGCATTTCGAGGATGACGTCATTGTTGTGGCGCTTGAAGTAGGTGTGGGGTTTGACATTGAGCGTGACATACAAATTTCCGGCTGGTCCGCCGCGCTCGCCTGGCTCACCCTGCCCTGTCAGCCGGATCGTGACACCGTCATCGACACCCGCTGGGATAGCTACTTTGATCCGCCGTCGCCGGTAAACCCGGCCCTGGCCGTTACATTCGTGGCATGCCTTGGTCACAATCGTACCCTTGCCATTACAACGCGGGCACGTAACGATGTTAACGAACGAGCCCAGGAATGTCCGTTGCGTGTGGCGAACCTGCCCCGCACCGCGACATTCCGGGCACTGCTCTACCGGTGTCCCCGGTTCGGCCCGCGAGCCATCGCAGGTAGGGCAGACTTCTTGCCGCTGTACCTCGACTTCTTCTTCAACGCCAAAGACAGCTTCCTCGAAGGTGATATCGATGCTGCTGCGCACGTCACCACCGCGCCGGGGGCCGTTGCGGCTCGTTTGCCCAAAGCCGCCAAATCCACCCAGGTTGCCGAACACCTCAGCAAAGATATCGAAGGGATCACGCCCACCACCAAAATCGAAACCGCCAAAGCCGTTCGGGACGTCCGTCCCGTAAGTATTATACATTCGACGCTTATCGGGATCGGAAAGCACTTCATAGGCGGAGTTGACTTCCTTGAAACGCTCTTCCGCATCTTGCTCGGAACTCACATCGGGGTGGTACTTGCGCGCCAACTGCCGGTATGCGCGCTTGATTTCTTCCTGGCTGGCCTCCCGTGAGACGCCCAACACTTCATAATAATCTCTACTCATAGTTCACTCGCACGTTATGCCGGATCTTGGCAGTTGCAGGATTCATCATCCCCGCAACAACAGTCATCTTCTTGTTCAGTTTCCGGAATGAGACATTCGGCGGATTCATCATTACAACAAGCAGATTCATCCTCGATAACTTCCGCATCCACGCCTTCCTCTTCCGGCTCTGGCTCCGGTTCCGGTGCGCGAGGTGGTACTTTCGCCACGACCACCGACGAAGGTCGCAGCACACGCTCACCCAGGATGTAACCACGCTCAACCTCGGCGACGATCTGCCCATCTTCAAAGCCCGGGACTTCCTGGTAAAGCACGGCCTGATGATAGAGTGGATCGAAGACGTCGCCCGGTTCCAACTCAATGGGTTTCACGTTCTCGGCTTCAAGAATACCGGCGACTTTGCGCTGGATGAGGGTGATCCCACTCAACCATGGGTTTCCCTCGAACTCCTTTGGCAAAGCCTGGAATGCGCGTTCAAAATCGTCCAAGACCGGCAGAAGGCGGCTCAACAACGCAGCGTTCGCCACACTGCGCCACGAAACCTGTTCGCTCTCGTTACGCTTGCGATAGTTCGCAAAGGACGCCTGCGAGCGCTGCAAACCGTCGAGGTATTCCGCTGCCTTTTGCTCAGCTTCGGCCAATTGCGCCTCAAGCTGCTGCAGCTTTTCCTCAAGGGTAACCTCCTCGGACGGGGCCCCCGCAGACGGAGCCTCCGCAGACGGAGGCGTTTCAGGTTCCTCAATCACAGTCTCAAGAGTTTCACTTTCTTCAAGTTCGGGTGCGTTTTCCTCGTGAACTTCTTCTGTCATAATAAGTATTCCTCCACCAAGCATTTTTTGTATCAACTCGATAGATGGGAAAGTGCCCAACTATCCGAGAAAATACCGTCTTTCAATATACGTTATACGGCAAAATCAATCTTCGGATTCGGGGAAAATACCGCGAATCCCGGGTTGGTACGTTTCATAGACCAGTTCGCCAAGAATATTTGCTACGAAACGCACAACGGAAATGGTCCGCCCGTAGGGCATGCGAATCGGCCCGACGACGCCGAGTGCGCCAGTTGCATAATTCATCGCACCGTAGCGCGCGAGCACGACGCTACACGCGCGCAGCTCATCCCAGCGACCCTCGCCACCGATGAGCACGCGCACGCTGCCCACGCCCACCGCCGGGGTCAATGTCTCGGCCAGCACCGCCTGAAGCAGACTGCGTTCTTCCAACACGCGCACCACAGAAGTCGAGGCCGCGTCGCCTTCGGTGAACTCCGGTTCCTGCAACAAGTCGGAGAGACCGTGCTGGTAGATTTCATCCGATGGCGTGCCCTCAATACCGCGCATAATCGAAACAATCAATCGGCCGATGTCAGCTTCCAGCGTAGGCAGCCCCCCTATGCGCGCTTCGATACCCGCGACACGCAGACCGGCGAAGATCTGGTTGAGGTGATCGGCGACATCGCGCAGGGCGGTCTGGGTCAACGACTCCGAAAGCGCCAACATCTGCTGCTCAACCGTGCCCCCCTGCAAGACCAAAATCAGCAGTACCGCCCGTCCATGCGTGAGAACGAGTTCCAGATGCTTGTACACCGGTTCCATCGTGCGTGGTGCAGTCACCACCGAAGCTACGCCCGACGAATGCGCCAGTACCGAGGCCGCCAGCGGCAACCACGCCTCGATGTGATCGCGAGCCTGGTGGAACTGATGCGCGATGCGGCGCTGTTCGGGAACGGGTAGCGATTGCTCTTCCATTAAGCGCGCCACGAAGTAGCGGAACCCGGCCTCGGTGGGCACCCGTCCCGCTGATGTGTGCGGCTGTGCCAGATACCCCAGCTCCTCAAGCGTCGACATCTCATTGCGGACCGTTGCCGGGCTAAAATCGAGCCCGTATTTTTCCACCAGGGTACGCGAAGCCACCGGGATCGTCGATTCGACGTGTTCCCGGACGATCAGCTTGAGCAACAAGCCCTGCCGCATGGTCAATTCAGGTGATTCGGTCATTTGTAAAACAGGTCCAAAGTCTCGAGTCGAAAGTTCAAAGTCACGCCCTCAGGAGTTAGCACTCATCTACAGAGAGTGCTAAACTCAACACTTAAATGATACCATGAAGGAGGCTCATGTCAACATAGAGACCAGACTGCAAAAGTCTCGTAAGTCATCTATTGCTTCGAGCGGATCGCTAGATCCGCGTCTTGCAAAGCATCGTAACTTCAAACGGGGAACTGGCATTCCACTCAAAGCGAGATTGATAAGCTCCTGGGTTTGGCATCTCTCTTTTTTGAGTACAATAAGGCGTAATGTACTCTCTACAACGAATCAGGAGGTTTCTATGGTAAAGAAAGTTGTCACGTTTGGTGAGATTATGATGCGGCTGGCGCCGCCCGGTTTTCAACGCTTCGGACAGGCGCGTTCGTTCGACGTGATCTACGGCGGCGGCGAAGCCAACGTCGCCGTCTCCCTGGCGAATTTCGGCGTCCCGGTCAACTACGTCACCCGCCTGCCCAACAACGATCTGGGCGAGGCCTGCATCCAATTCGTGTGCCAGTACGGCGTGGGGACGGACTACATCGTGCGCGGCGGCGAGCGTCTGGGTGTCTACTTCCTGGAGACGGGCGCCGTGCAGCGCGGCAGCAAGGTCGTTTACGACCGGGCCAACTCGGCCATCGCCACGATCAAGCGCGGCATGGTGGATTGGAGGACGGTCTTCGCCGACGCAGACTGGTTCCACTGGACCGGCATCACGCCCGCGATCTCGGAAGGCGCTGCCGACGTCTGCCTGGAAGCGGTACAGGTCGCCAAGGAGATGGGGCTGACCGTGTCGTGCGATCTGAACTTCCGCAACAAGCTGTGGAAATGGGGCAAGAGAGCCGGCGAGGTGATGCCCGAACTGGTGAGTTACAGCGACGTCGCTATCGGCAACGAGGAGGATGCGGACAAGGTATTCGGCATCAAAGCCCCCTACGCCGATGTATCATCGGGTAAGGTCGAGGCCGGTGGATACGAATACGTCTGCAACGCACTCGCGGAGCGCTTCCCCAATCTCAAGACCATCGCCATCACGCTGCGCGGATCGCTCTCGGCGAGCCACAACACCTGGTCGGGTGTGCTGTGGCAGCAGGGCGCGTTCTACAGCGCGCCGGTTTACGACATCACGCACATCGTGGATCGCGTCGGTGGCGGCGATTCTTTCTGCGCCGGGCTGATCTATGGCCTGCGCACTTACGGTGACGTCGTCCAGAAGGCGCTCGACTTTGCGGTTGCCGCGTCGTGCCTCAAGCACTCGATCCTCGGCGACTTCAACCTCGTCACTGTGGAAGAAGTCGAGAAGCTCATGGGCGGCGACGTCTCGGGCCGCGTCTCGCGGTAGATTCTTAATCACGAAGACACAAAGTCAGTAGATCGCAATCAAAGGCCTCCAGGAATAGAAATGACCAGGGATAAACCTAAGCGCTGTTTGACCATTTCCCATAACCAGGC
>JAFGSL010000475.1 GCA_016934645.1 Anaerolineae bacterium | reverse complement strand
CCCGTATCATACTCAATCCGCCCATCCAGCAGCCCGATGACGCGCGGGAAACGCTCAGCGATCTCCCGGTTGTGCGTGATGACGACGATGGTGGTCCCGCCGGCGTTAAGCTCTTCGATCAGTTCGACGATGGCATCGCTGTTTTTGCTGTCCAGGTTGCCGGTCGGTTCATCGGCCAGGACGATGGCGGGGTCCCCCGCCAGGGCGCGCGCAGTGGCAACCCGCTGCATCTCGCCGCCGGAGAGTTTGGACGATTGCAGGTCGAGGCGATGGCCCATTCCCACGCGGCGCAAGGCAATCTCGGCCAGCTCGCGGCGTTCTGCCAGCGAGTGCCCGGTGTAAAGCAGCCCTTCGGCCACGTTATCGAGGGTGGTCAAGTTGCTCAAAAGGTAGAATTTTTGAAAGACGAAGCCGATGTACTGGGCGCGCAGGGCGGATAATTCACGGTCCGAAAGCGCGGAGATCCGGTAGCCGGCCACGGTGATATCGCCACGGGTAGGGCGGTCCAACGTGCCCATCAGGTGGAGCAATGTGGATTTGCCGGAGCCCGACGGCCCAACTACGGAGACCAGTTCCCCCTCGCTGACGCTGAAGCTGACCTCCCGCAATGCGTGGACCGGGGGTGTGGTCGGATAGGACTTACTCACATTGATGACATCGAGAACGGCATTCACGGCACCACCACCTGATCGCCGGGTTGCAAGCTATCCGACGTGACCGCGATCATGTTGTTCGAGCCAAAGAAGCCCACGTCAACGGCGACGAGTTGCACCTGGTTGGGACCGGTGCGTTTCTCCACGGCGTAGCCGCCCTCAAGCAGCGCTACCAGCGCCGAGACCGGCATGACCATCACATCCGTGGCTGCGTCCGAGACGTAGATGACGTCCACCGAGGTTTCGTCCGGGAGGGCAGCCAGCGTCGCGGCGGTGGCCTCATCCACCGTGCCGGCCTCATCAATCTCGACCAGCACCTCAAATGAGGCCGCGCCCGAAGCGGATGCGGTCGGCGTCTGTGGAACGAAGACGACGGTGCCCGGGATTAAGCTGAAATCGGGCAGCTCGACGCTGACGGGATCGCCAACGGCCAACATCCCCTCATCATTGAGCGGGAGGAAGACGCGCGCGAGCCGCTTTCCCGCGCCCATCACGTTCACCGATGCGCTGAGACCGGCGGGCAACCGATAACCTTGGGGATTGTCCACCCGCACCAGCACGCGCAGGAGGCTGAGGGAACCGTTCGCGGCACTCAACTGCGGGTCGATTTGCACGATGCTGCCGCTAAACGACTCGGCGGGCAGGGCCGAGAAACGCGCTGCCACCTCGGTCCCCACCGCGACTTTGTCCAGGTTGGTCTCGCCCAAGAAGACTTCCAACGTGGGCTGGGCGAGATCGGCCAGCGAGACCACCGGCGTTCCCCCGCCGACGTCCTGCCCCGCCACCACGCCCACGTCGGTGACGACGCCGTCGAAGGGGGCGATCAAGGTCGCGTTGGCCAGGTTCTCCTGTGCCGTCTCCAGGTTGAGGCTGGCCGCCTGCACCTGTAACGCCAAATCCTCGACGGCGGATGGAGATGCGCCCGCAAGCAGCGCATCCAACGCGGCTTTGGCTTGGTTGTACTGGTCCGCCGCTTGCGCCAGGGTGTTGCCAGACGATGTCGTGGCCTGCTGGACCGCCAGTTCGACGCTTGTTAGGGCCACCTCAGCATCCTCAAGCGCTTGTTGGGCCTGGTCTACGAACCAGTAGGCGGCTTCATCGTTATTGTACTTCTCCAACCAGGTGTTGTATTCTTCCAAACGCGCATCGTAATTCTGCTGAGCGTCGTGTAGGGATTGCGTGACCAGCGTGCTGTTAAGTGTGGCTTCATGGTTGATTTGTTGCAGGTGCAGCGCGGCGGCAGCCTGATCCACGGCATCCTGCGCGGTCTGAATTTGGGCCGCCGTAGGCGGCTCCTGAGCCACTTCGAGAGCGATTTGCGCCTGACGCAGGGCGATTTCGGCCTGCGTGATGGCGCGCTCCAGGCCGGTGGCGTCGAGACGGGCCAACACATCGCCGGCCAGCACCGCTTGCCCCACCTGCACCAGCACATCTGCGACCGTGCCCGCCGTATCAAACGCGAGGGGGATTTGTGCGGCCGGGATGATCGTTCCCGTGCCTCTGACGGATTCCAGTCTTCCATTGTATTCCTCTTCCTGCGTCAGATCGGCGATGACCACATCCGCGAAGTTCAACCCGCCATTTCCGAATGGCGCATCATCTGCGGCGCCGGCGGTCGAGGCCCCATTCAGTAAGGGCAAGCTAGTCGACCGCAAGAAAGGCACATCGAGTACCAAAGCAGCCAGTACGGCGATCACGATCACGAGGCACAGCAGACCGAACCAGAGCCGGGAACGGCGGCGGGGGAGCGTGGATGTTGACGGCATACTCATTTCTCACCACCCGACTCGAGCGTTTCCCCACTGCATTCCCCGTAATCGGCAAGGGCGTCAGGGTCATCCCAGTTGATGGAAGTTTTCCAATCCGCAGCCCATTGATCAAGCGTTTCAGCGGTAGGGTCTTGGATGTTATAGCCTTTGTCGCGCATACAGGTCGCAAACGCCACATATTGATCAACGACTTCGCTCATATTCACGCGCTCTTTCTCAGCGGTGAAGCCCTCGAGATGATGCGCGCACGCTTCCCAGGCTTCTGTCATTGCTTTCCCATCACTGCCTTCGGGGAATTCGGGTTTGCCCACGTTGCCATCCGCGTCAACCACCGGGTCCAGCGCCTCAACGCCTTGCTCGCGCAGACACGCCGTGAAGGCCATCATCATCGCCTCATTGTCGAGGCCTTCGCCATCCACGCCTGTGGCAGCCTCCACGCGCGGCGCGTCATCAGTCATGAGAGTCGCCACGTCGTTGTCGCCGGATTGGCACGCGACCAGCAGCAGGCCAACCATCACTATCCATACCCATTTCATCCGTTTGCTTTGCATCATCTCACCTCTCATCGACTTGATATAAACGTAAAGGCTTGGCTGCGTCTCCACAGCAACCGTTACGTCTTGATCATACCGCGAAGTTATGCAGATTTCGTGCAGAGCAGGTCGAGAAATGAAGCAATTGAAAGCTCGAATTTAGTCCCAAATGCGATCGCCCTGTCCCTTGCTCTTGCGATACCGTGCCACCCGTGCTTGAATGATGATGCGAGGAAGGGGGACCTTCCGTTGCTGTATCCCCCTAGGTTTTCTTAGTGTATACGCAAAATAAGGAGAAAGATACCATGCCAAGCTGTCACGATATGAAACTCGGCGAAATCTATGTCTGTGAAGCCTGCGGGCTGGAACTTCAGGTCGTCAAGGAATGCAAGGAGTGCGGGGAATCGGCTGAAGACTGCGAATGCGAATCCCACTGCTCCTTCGAGTGCTGCGGCGAGCCGATAAAGCTCAAAGCCTAATCCTGCTCGTTTTCGACTACCATCAGGGCGAACTATATTTTCGCCCCTGATGCGTTTATTGGGGTGAGTGAAGCGTGCCGGCAACTAATGGCAACGCGCATCACTGAGGAGATTGGCAAATTCGCACTAAACATACAGCCTGATATACCACTAGACATCATCGCCTATCACGCGGCGAGCGCGCAAATCGGATTGGGTGCTTGGTGGCTCAAAAACGGTAAGCCCTATCCAGCAGACT
>JAFGSL010000474.1 GCA_016934645.1 Anaerolineae bacterium | reverse complement strand
TGTTTGCTCCCCCGCTGACCTTATTTGTCGTCATTTATGTTGTGCTGTACGGTCGGCAGGTGGAGGCACGCGAGCGTGCGCAGACGCTATTACGGGATCTGGAAGCAGCTCATCGCGAGTTGGCCGACTATGCCGCCCGCGTCGAGGACCTGACGCTGGCTGCCGAGCGCCAGCGCATGGCGCGGGAATTGCACGACACGCTGGCCCAGGGGGTGGCAGGATTGATTCTGCAACTGGAGGCTGTGGATTCGCATCTTTCTGCCGGGCGAGTGGAACGGGCGCAGGATATCGTGCAGCAGGCGATGGCCCGCGCCCGCGCCACCCTCGCTGATGCGCGCCAGGCCATCGGTGACCTGCGCAAGACACAACTATCTGCGCATGATCTGGCGTCCGCGCTGCATGACGAGACGGCGCATTTCACGGATGCGACCGGCATCCCTTGTGCCCTTGATCTGGCACTGCCGGACTTACTTTCCAACGCGCTGTGCGAGCATGTTCTGCGCGCCGTCGCCGAGGGGCTGACCAACGTCGCCCGTCACGCCCAGGCGCGGGACGTGTGGGTCAGTGTACAAGAAGTGGAGGACTGGCTCGCTGTAAAGGTGCGCGATGATGGCGTCGGGTTCGACACGGCGGCGGCGTTGGCCCGCGCCGGACACTACGGCTTGATCGGGCTGCGCGAGCGTGCGCGTTTGGCCGGGGGAACGTTGGACATCGCCAGCGGACCCGGCGACGGAACCCGCCTGACGCTGCGCTTGCCGTTGTGAAGGGGGAATATTGTCTGATTCGATCCGCTTGTTGATTGCCGACGATCATCTGATCGTCCGCGAGGGGCTACGGCTGATTCTGGAGACTGCCGAAGGTATGGAACTCGTTGGCGAGGCGGCTGACGGCGCGGAAGCCGTACGCCTGGCGAGCCAGTTGCAACCGGACGTGGTGTTGATGGATTTGCGCATGCCGGGGATGGATGGGTTGACGGCTATCGAACGGCTGCGGGAGACACACCCGCACATCGCTGTGGTGATTCTGACCACGTACAACGAGGATGACTTGATGGTGCGTGGATTGAGGGTCGGTGCGCGCGGCTATCTGCTCAAAGATACCGACCGCGAAACGCTATTTCACACCATCCGTGCGGCGGCGCGCGGCGAGCTGCTGCTCAAGCCGGAGATTGTCGCCAAGGTGTTGGCGCACGCCGCTGCGCCGGAGTCTGCTTCCACCAGTGACCTGGAACTGACCGAGCGCGAGTGCGAGGTCCTCGAGGCCGTTGCTCGAGGGGAGCGCAGCAAGGAGGTCGCCGCTCACCTGCACATCACTGAGCGTACCGTCAAAGCGCACCTGACCAACATCTACAACAAACTCGGCGTGGACTCACGGGCTGCCGCTGTTGCCGAAGCGATTCAGCGGGGGTGGCTGGCATGACAGAAAGCTCTATGCGTGTTCTGATTGTTGGCGGAACAGGGTTCATTGGCTATCATACCGTGCTCGAATGTCTTCGTCGCGGGCACGCGATTACAGTTTTGGCATTGCCGCCTTTGCCGGCGGATAACCTGCTGCCGCCGCAGGTCGATGTGAAGCTCGGAAACTTGAACGTACTTCCCGATGCCAATGTGTGCGCCTTGCTACACGGACATGACGCCGTTGTCTATGCGGCTGGCGCTGATGATCGCGTGACGCCCAAAGCTCCGGCGTATCGTTTTTTTTACGAAGAAAATGTGAGAGCTGCGGCGCGCTTCTTCCGTTTGGCGCGCGAGGCTGGTGTGCGCCGGGGTGTCTTGCTTAGCTCGTACTTTGCCACCTTCGACCGTCTCTGGCCGGAGATGGAACTCACGAAACACCATCCCTATATCTGGAGCCGCGTTGCGCAGGCCGAACAGGCGCTCAACGCCGCTGCTCCTGACCTGGAGTTGATGGCCCTTGAGTTGGGCTATATCTTCGGCAGCATGCCCGGCCGCATACCTTTGTGGAAGCCTCTTATCGATTACATCAATTCCCCGTTGCCACTGTTCTATCCCCAAGGCGGTACGAACATGATTGCTGTCGAACACGTCGCTGAGGCGATTGCCGGTGCCATTGAGCGCGGTGTTGGCGGTGAGCGCTACCCGGTCGGCGACGAAAACCTCACGTGGGTTTCATGGCTGGATCGCCTGACAACGCTGTCGGGCAAACGCAAGCGGGTTATTACCATCCCCACAGGCTTCGTCCGGTTCGGTGCCAGATTCCTTGCGCTATCGCATCGGAGACAGGGACGTGAGAGCGGGCTCAATCCCGTAGAATTTGTCGATGTGCAAACGCGCAACACCTTTTTCGATCCTACTTCCTCTTGTGAGGCTCTCGGTTACGGACGAGGTGGTCTTGATGAGGCATTGGCCAAAACTGTGGCAGCATGTCTCCATAGGTAAACTTCTCCTATCTTTGAAAAAAAACCGGGATTTCAGAGAATCCCGGTTTTTTCAGTGGCGTCATGTGATAGGTAAATTCGGATCACTCAGGTACACATCCAAAAGGATCCGGCATAGCTACATCCACGCCGAGCGTCTGGGCCATGTGTTCTTCACTACGGTCGACCAAGAATTCGACCCAGAGTGGGAGATGGTCTGATACCCGATAGGACATTTGCACTGGGGGGAGGTCCTGATATACAGCGCCAGCGAAGTCAATCACGCCTGCTTGATCACCGGCCAACAGGTCTAGATCGCCCATAAACCACGCAATTTGATCGTAATATTTCGGCTTGGTCGCATACGTTGTCTTCAGGTTCAACAACTGCGAGGGCACGACCAGTCCCGAAGACACAAAGGCTTCAAAGAGTGGGGTATCTCCCCGATCGTCGATGTTGAAATCTCCTAGGACAATCAAGTTGTTTTCCTCTGCGCCTGCTTTGGCCCGGTCGCGTATTTCCGCTGCAATATAATCAGCCAATGCTTTCAGTTCTTCTAATCGATCCTCTGGCACATCGCCGTATTTAATGTGGGCAGTCAACAATGTGAAATCTTCTCCGGCCGATTTGAATCCTACGATGTATGGGGTGCGGTCGAACTGCTGGACAGGGTCGCCCTCGGTAGTAGGGGGCAGTACAATCTCCCCTGCCAGTCCCGATGGCTCCACGCGTCTTTTGTCATAGATAAAGGCTAATCTCTCCGCGTTTCCTCGTGCTCCTGCTGATACATCGCTGACAATCAGTCCCCAGTTTGGTCCCAGAAATTGTTCCAGCAATATCCGTAACCCTGATGTATCCCGTTTCACTTCCTGGATGGCGATAACGTCGTACCGCCGGACAATCTCGGCTATGTAAGCCATTGCCCGCAGGTTGCGCTTCGGACTTCCGGGGTTTTCATCCCACTCTTTATACACCTGACTGAGGCTTCTAATGTTCCAGGTCCCGATGAGCAAGTTCCGGTCAACCAGCTTGGCTGGCAGCCGGGAGTGTTCAATGCGTCGTCGAAGGCGAACAATGTCTTCGACAACCAGTCGGGGATAATCTGAATGGTCTATCCTGTTTTGTCCCAATTTTTACCTCTCGTCGTCACTTTACATTTCTGGAATATGTACCTATCCGAGAATTCACCATTGACGCACAAGAAACACTCGCAGGTATAATTTTCGGATAGAGTCTATGTCAACTCTCATTAAACGTATTATATGCCCGCCTGTTATAAGCGCTAATTCTAGGCGGGGCTGCACTCGGTCAGCCCCTGTCCTTCCGTGCATAACGCAAGGATGACATCACCATGAGCCTGGAAATCCTGGGCCTGTAACCCTTCAATCTCGATCCATCGGGGCTTACCCGCCGCATCGTCCTCCACCAAAGCATCATCCAGCAACTCAAAGGTCTTTGGACGACACCCGTAGTAGAAGTGCAAACCGTGGTATGCCGTCTCTGAAGGATCGTAGTAAAAGAACAGCTCTTCAAAACGTGCGAATCTCTTTATCTCCACCTCAATGCCGGTCTCTTCCCAGATCTCCCGTCTCAACGCGTCTTCGGCCTTTTCTCCCACGTTGATGCCACCGCCCGGAGGATGGTACTTGCCCGTGTGATGCATTTTCATGAGCAGAACCTTGCCTTCATTGACAATGATCCCATAGGCCGCTGGACGCAGAACCAGTTCGTCTCTCCGAACCATCTTTTTAAGACCATCAGTTGTGATACATTCAACCAGCGACATTTCTTTCTCCTAGAAGGATTTCATAAATAACATTTTGTTGAGCGTGAGAACTTCGAGTTCCCACGCTCAACTGGAAAGAACAACGTCACTGACTCCGTATTACAAGCGGGAGATACACATAGCGAATAAGGCGCAACCCGATATTGTGATGCACTGGAGCGTCCAAGACCGTCAACACCGGGCTTTCATACTCTGTGTAACCAGCAGCGGAAACCGCAATTTTATATTTACCGGGCAAGGTGAAGAAACTGTAATAGCCGTCGGCGCTGACAGTTTGCGGGTTGGTTTGCTCCCACGCGGCCGCATTCCAGACTTGCCAGCGATCGTTGGTTTCGTCCACCAATTCATAGCACGTCACGATTGCTCCGGATATACGGTAGTCTGTGCCTTTCTCTACATCGTAGACGTAGCCGTCGGGGTCAATCAAACCGGTCAGGAGTGTAATGTCGTAAATGGTCCCCATGGAACTTTCGTACTGCAATTTGATCACTACGGCATAACTGCCGCTAGTAGGCGGTGAATAGGTCCCCACATATACCCCATCCCCGCGGTTCAGCAGTTGGGTAGCCAGAACACCGCCCACATACAATTCCGCCTTATACAGATCGGTATCGCGGATGGGAATGGCGACGGCCACAACATCACCGCTGCGCGTCCAGATGCGCCCACCCAGGTTGGCATAGCCACTTTCGTCCCGCAGGTGTTGGGTGATGCCGCGCGACGTCAATAGAATATGTACAGGATCAACCAGGAGGGGTGGGCTAACCGTCAGGTGCACGATGTTGGAATTCGGGCCGATGGTGTTGCTGACCGTGGCTGCGGCATGGAGAAGATGCAGCCCGGTGGTTAAGGGCTGGGTGATCGCAAAGGTAAAATGACCATCCAAAGCGGCGGTTGTTGTCATCACGACGGCGCTGCCTTTGTAGAGTGTTACGAGTGCATTGGGTGGTGCCACCCCCTTGATGTCCGGTGTGTTGTCATTGGTCGTGCCGCTGACCGGATCCACCAATGTTGTTGCTACATTGCCCTCCACGATCACCGTATATTCGTGGGTGCTCCACACAGTTTGCCCGTCCACGTAAGCGCGCACCTTGAAATACGCCACGCCCGCTGTCGGCGCGTTGAACGCCCCCACATTTTGCCCGATGATGCCCTGCTGTATGTAGACAGAGCGCCGGTAGGCATTATCTTCGTCGTGAGAGACGGTATCCCAGTAGATATATACACTGGTCGGATGCACGCCATCCGCAATGGTAAACTGGACTTCTACGGGTGCACCCGGTTGCACGGCTGCGGGGTAGCTATCCACTGTGATGGTCGGTTGGGTGGTGTAGGCGGGAATGAAATAGTGTGTATCTTGTGCATCCATATAGTACAATCCCAGATAATCACCTGACGTTAGATCGGCCAGACAGCCCAGATCGACGTTGAACGCGCCGCTGGCGTCCGTATCGAGGAACCACCGCAGGTTACGCCCGTTGGTGGAGTTACTGTATCCACTGCCAGTCCAATGGTAGATTTCAACGCCTATCACATTGTCGGGCAGTCCCGCGCCGGTAGCGCGGTTGTTAATTAGATCAAGCGAGCCGCTCATTGGAACAACAATATCGGTCTGGTCGAGAGCGCCAATTTGGGTGACAACGCGGTCGCCGGGGACCATATCCACACCGCGAGGCGCAACATTGAAGTACCCAGAAGGACTGCTGGCCGTCACCGTTATGCTTGCTTTGAGGGCGCCGCCGCTGTCGCGGATGGTCACCGTTCCCACTGCGCCGGATTGGGCGTAGCCGTACACGCGGTTATCAAAATGATTAATAGCGACGGAAGGCGCAACACGGCTTATATAGACCTGATCGAAGTTGCCTTCCCAATACCGAACAGTTAATGAATCACCGCCACGTATATCGGCGCCTTCCTGGAAGTTTGTGGCGAAATTACCGGCGTAATCTGCATAGAAGTAGCGATAATAAGAAGCATAATATGGACCGAAGTTGCGCGAAGCGTAAACATTTAGCCAGGCACCAGAAGGTACAGTGCCATAGACAATATTGTTGATCGTATCCGCTTCAATGGTCAAAGTGACCACTTTTTGTTCATAATGCAGCGGTCCTACATCTATAATCACTGTATCGCCAAAAGCAATATCCACATCCGCGGTAGTCCCCCAGTAAAAACTATAGAAACCGTTATTGCCGGTCGTGGTGCTGCTACTACCCTTGATTATGCCATGGGCATCTTTCACAGTGATGACTGCGGCTTGACGGGCGGGACCATATCCGGATACCTGGTTCGAATCAGGATAGACGGTAAACTGCGGCACATAGCCGTAGGTTGTAAGATCGTTACCTACAGCATTACGGTAAATAACCTGCACTGAAGCACCGCCAGACATCCACCCAAAGGTTGCAGTAAATGTACCTGTTGCGGTGGTCGTGACCATTTTGCTATCCGACGAATCGTATATGACTTGCAAGTTGGTATTGGTCGGACCCGTACCATAGACCGTGCGTGTGTCGCGGTCAACGATGAAATCTATCCCCGTGGTCTCAACGATGCGGGTTACGCCCGCGCCAAAATCCACCTCCACCCGATCGCCAGGGGCAATATCGATTCCCAAACCTGCACTATCGTAGAAATACAGGTAAAGGTACCCACTGCTGTTTGCTATTCCTTGCGCCGTGCCTTTGATCACGCCCAAGGTCGTGCGCAACGTAGCCGTTACTGGTGTGTTGGGATGCGCAGCAACCCACAAGTCATTGTAGTAGTTCAAGTATGCGTTTACATAAGGCCCGGCATATAGACTAATCCCGGATACCTCATTATCTTGGGTGTCATGATACGTGGAGGTGGCGTAACTGCCCAACGCGAGATCCACTATGCTGCTGAAACTGGCGTTATACTGTCCGGCTGCGCTAGTCGTGACGACTTTGGTGGCATATTGGGCGGTGTAGCCATCCCGTGCATAAACCTCTACCTTGCTGTTGGCCGGTGCATGGCCTACAACGACATCGTCCACAACGTGAATCGCATCCACGCCAACTTGCACGACCTGCACGGTGGCTGTTGGTTGGGCGCCGTACTGCATCTCCACCCAGTCGCCCAGGACAATTTGTGGTCGGGTAGCGCACGGATCGGTAGGGTCGAAGTAGGTGGAAAAATAACCATTGCTACTTCCATAGCCCCCGCCTTGAGTACGGACTTCAGTGCTGGCTTTAATCGTTCCGGTGCTATCCTTAAGGACTAGATTAACTGTTACCCCGGAAGTGGCATAACCCCAAACATAATTTGAGGTAAGATACACACTCAATCCAGGCACGCGCCGGTTCCGCAAGTAGATAAAAAAGCCATTTGGGTTACGATACTCCAAATCTACCTCATCCCCCAGGAAAATATCCGCAATCCCGCGGAAATCACCACTGAACTGGCCCATGGCATCGACAATCACATTTTGCCAATATGACTGCTGCCAAGTATAGGAGTACAAACCCAGGTAGACTGTTGCGTTAGCCGGGGCCGTACCGCGAATCACATCACTTGCCTTATCCGGTTCCAGTGTCAGAAGGACAACATCTACGAGTATAGGTGCCGCTCCGGGCAGGTTAATTTGAATAACGTCGCCCCCGCGAATGATGTCCGTAAAATAGGCACGGAAATAGCCTGAGCTATTGGCGACGGTCGCAATCTGGCTTTTGATGTTGCTGCCGGTCATCAACGTCACTGTCAGGTTCAGACTTGGCGTGATCACGTACCCATAAACTTCGTTTTCATCTTCGTAAACGGTGAAACTGGTCAAGCCGCCTACCCCCACAGTCTCCATTGGAGCTGTTGGGGTGGTTTGTGTTTCCGGCAATTGCTTGGGCGCGTGTTGGAGGCTCATCTGCCGCATCGTGCCGGCATGTTCCGTCGCGGCCTGAAGGGTCCGAGGATTCAGTGGGGCGACCGCGCGCGCGCCGGGCCAGGAGGCCACCTGCGCCAACAACGCCTGCTCTGGCGCTACCAGTTGAATGGCGACCAGCTCCGGCAGCAGTTGGAACGTCTCAAGTTGACCTTGCTGAACGGCTTCGCTGAGGTAGGGAAAGAGCAGGCTCTGTGTCTGCATCATTTGTTCTTCCGGTGTCCCATACATGGAAGTGATATCCAGAAGCAATAGGTACTCTCCCTGCATTGGCGGTGGGGGAGTAAGCTCACTTGCTGCGGCTTCACCGGCTGTAATCCCCAATACATAGGTGAACAGCATTACTGCTACTAACCAAGTTACGATCGAAACCAATCCGCGTCTCATTTTTAGCCTCCTAAATTGACTGGGTGTAAAGAGAATACATATGTGGGTATAGAAGATCAACAGCTATCTTAGCCATGCACGGCGTTTTGTACTCTACTGATAATCTACAACATCATTATATATTAACAGAGAAAAAGTACAATACTCGTATGCTTTGTTGATCTGCATCGCACTGCCACGATCAAAGAGTGTGTGCAGTATAACTTCAGGAGAGTCAAATCCGAGGGCATTTGTTCTCAGTCACTGCTATTATCGTACACAAAACTCGGTTGCACGGACTGTGTCGCCAGTCGTGCGAACTGTCGGAGAAGTGCCGCACCCACCAGCGTGTCGCGGCATGTCGCCAGGCGTTGCTCGGGGTCCTGGCCTTCGCTGTGGAGGATATCGGCACAGGTGTGGGTGTAGGTACGCACGATGTCGGCGTCGAATTCGGGGTGAAATTGCACGCCCCATACCCGCGGAGCGAAGGCGATGGCCGCGTGCGGTTCCATTGCGCTGGTGGCGAGTACCTGTGCGCCTTCCGGTAGCTTGAGCACCGATTGGGTATGGCTGACGTGTACCTGAATGGGGGTGCTTAATCCGGCAAAGAGTGCGCCGCCATCAGCGGCGCCATCAGCGAGCAAGTGGATGTCCACTGTACCGAATTCACGCCCATTGGGATTGTCGCCGACTTCGCCACCGAGCGCATAAGCCAGGAGTTGGTGCCCGTAGCAGATTCCCAGGATAGGGATTCCCGCCTTGACTGCACTCCCCAGCCATTCAGCGGTGTGTTCACTCCATGCTTGGCGTTCGGTGACCATCGCGTGTGAACCGCTGATGACGACACCACGAACGCCATCCGGAGAGGGCAGTTTCTCGGCTTTCGTTACGTCGACGACGGTTATCGCCGCTCTGGAGAGCCCCAGCCCTTGCGCAATCCAGTCCTCAAAATCGCCTCTGCGGACGACGAGGCTGGGGATCGAACTGCCGGTTTTGATAATGAGGAGTAGGCGATTCATTTTTCCCCAGGAGCCTCATGCTTGGGCGACGACGATCGCCGCCGTTTCATCCCCACGTAGGGCCATACAGTTGACACCCTGAACGACGCCCTCTTTCGGTGGGACTTCGTCAACCTGGAAGCGGATGATCTTGCTGTTGCTGGAGATAACGAAGACATCGTCGTCTGTCGTCGCCATCGCGGCAGCGATCAGGTGATCGGTTTTGAGCGCTGCCTTTCCCCCGCCGCCGGGACTTTTGTTCGCAGTGAACCCCGACATCAACCGGAGCGTGCCCTTGCCATCGGCGCTGAGTAGGAAGACACCACTGTCGTCGTTCGCGGCAGTAGCGGCAACGACGACATCGTTCTTATTCAAGCGGATGCCTAGACATCCGGTTTTAGGTACGCGCTGCGCTGGAAAGCGGATAGCGAGGCCTTGCTGTGTGGCGATGACGACGTCGTCGCTGCTGCCAGGAAGCCAGCACGCTGCTGCTAGTGGACCGTATTTAGCCGCGTCGTAGTAAGCGACGCCGGCGATCATACTTTTACCGACGAAGCTGGCGCGTACCGTCATCACCCAACCGCGCTGTCCCGCCAACGCGATTTGCTCGCCGCTGTCTTCAGGAAGCGCTGCTGCGATATATTCACCAGGCCGGAGGCTGAGCAGGTTAGCGAGTGCCGTCCCTTTGGCACGAATCGGCATTTCGGGTAGCCGGTTCACAGGCAGGCGGTACGTGCGGCCTTGATCGGTGAACAGGATCAAAGTGGTGCTTTCGTCTGCCAGAGCAAGCAGAGCGGGTGGATCTTCGTCTGGTGCGTCTAAGTCGAAGATGCCCATGCCACCGCGTCTTTGGCGACCGTAGAGATGGCGCGGCGTGCGTTTGAGCAGCCCACCGGCGGTCAGCGTGATCAGGTTGATCGTGGTCGGTGGTTCGCAGAGTTCCGGCTCTGCGTCCGCTTCCGGTTCGGCGACAACTTGTGGGCGCGCGCGACGGGTAGGCTGCGCGGTCAATTCCGCTTCCAGGCTCTTGATGTAGGCAAGCACTTCGGGTGAGACCTCACTCAAATCCGGGCGTTCAATGGGCATTTCTTTTCCTCCAAAGGGAAATCGCAAATCTACACGAATCCTCACGAATAGAAAAAATTAGTGTAAATTCGTGAAGATTCGTGGTGAAAACTCCAGACGTCCTAACGTGTTATCCGTGCCGTCAGACAAACGCTTTCCACCACATCCTCGAAGCTACACCCTCTGATGACGCGAGAATGAATGTCGCGCAGCAACGGTTCTTGTTGAAAGACGAAGTAGGCGTCGATGGCGCTGGTATGCTCGCCGGTGCGCAGCAAATCCAGCGCCTCCGGGATCGGGGTGGGGTGGATTTCGATAAATTCGGTGCTTTC
>JAFGSL010000473.1 GCA_016934645.1 Anaerolineae bacterium | reverse complement strand
GGTTCTGGGAAATGGTCAAACAGCGCTTAGGTTTATCCCTGGTCATTTCTATTCCTGGAGGCCTTTGATTGCGATCTACTGATACTGGAGACGCAGAATGGGATAGTTTGCTCTGTGGAAGCTAGGGAGCCGAATTTATTAAGTGCAATCGATCAGACCACTTCAGTTGTGAAAAGTCATCTAACACAGCCTGATGATTAACGAATTCTTTGACAATGCCGCATAAGTTACATTGGGAATAGCAGACACGGCGAGGCAGGCATAGTCAAGCCGGGGGAGATGTATTTGGTGGGGCCACGCGCACAATGGGGTCTGCTATCGAAGGTGCGTCGCCGTGCCGCTTAACTAGGCCATTAGGCAGCACCAGGGCCATACAGAAAGCAAAAGGGCAAAACCATGACGCAGGACAATGCGATCAAGGTCTTTATCTCCCACCGAGATTCGACCTGTGGTGAGTGTGGCGAAAACTTGGGGAACAAGGCCTGGATTACCCTGCTCAAAGATAAAGGCGCGTTATGTTTATCGTGCGCTGACTTGGATCATCTGGTTTTCCTACCGGCCGGTGATGCAGCCCTGACACGTCGGGCAAGGAAACTGGCAACGCTGTCGGCGGTCGTTTTGGAGTGGAGTCGTTCGCGCAAACGCTATGAGCGACAGGGATTGCTGGTAGAGGAAGAAGCGTTACAAGCCGCCGAAGCAGAATGTATACAAGATAGTGAAGCGCGAGAAAGGCGCAGACTACGCCAGGCAGAGAAACGCATCGCATTAGATCAAAAGTACGTGAAGCGGTTTGCGCAGCGGGTACGTAAGCTATTTCCAATGTGTCCTGAAGGCACAGAACAGACGATTGCAGAACACGCCTGTCTAAAATACAGCGGGCGCGTTGGGCGTACAGCGGCAGCCAAGGCGCTGGATGAAGAGGCCGTTCGACTCGCCGTCATCGCCCACATCCGGCATAAAGCCACACGTTACGATGATCTGTTGGCTCAAGGGTTCGAGCGGGGGGAGGCTCGCGCTGCCGTGGCCGGTGAAGTAAGGGTTATTTTGTCTCAATGGGAATTTTCACAGGCAAACGAATAAGGCTGAAGTATTACGTAGAGAGTCGGAGGTGAACCCTATGAACGCACAAGACATTCGCTGGATTCAGCGATTCAATCATTTCAAAAACGCCTTCACCCAAATAGAAGAAGCCGTAGCACTTGCGCGGCAACGCCCCCTTTCTAAACTCGAAGGGCAAGGATTGATTCAAGCCTTCGAGTATACCCATGAACTTGCATGGAACACTCTCAAAGACCTTCTCCAAAGTCGCGGAGTACGCAACCTGTATGGCTCAAAGGATACCACACGCGAAGCCTTCAAGGTTGGATTGCTTAAAAACGGCCAAACATGGATGGATATGATTCGAGATCGCAACCTAACTTCCCATACGTACAATGAAGAAACGGCAAATGCCATCGTTTCGGCCATTCTGGAGAGATATGTCACGGAATTCGTCGTTTTCCGGCAAACGATGGAAGACCTCAAAGACCAGGAACAGGCATGAAATTCGGGCTACCAGACTCCACCTTCGAAAAAATCTGCGGCGTCTTAGCCGATTACCCGCCGGTGGAAAAAGCCGTGCTGTACGGTTCTCGCGCCAAAGGCAACTATAAAAACGGCTCGGACATTGATCTAACGCTTCACGGCGGTGCGGATTTGACGCGCAGCGTGCTCTACCGCATCCTGGACGACCTCGACGACTTGCTGCTGCCCTACACCATTGACCTGTCCATCTTCAGCAGCATCAGCGACGCCGACGTGATCGAACACATCCAGCGCGTGGGCGTCACGTTTTACCAAAAAGAGGGTTAATCGGAACGCGATTTGGAAATCGCGACTACACGACTATCCGACTAACGACGACCCGACTCCAAAGGAGTGAAACCTTGCCCCATCCAAACTATCCCTGGCTCAACCTCACGCCCGAAGACGGGCACTACACCTTCGGCTACTACGACCGCTGTCCGTGGGACGCGGAGACGCGGCTGCACCTCGCGCTGCGCATCCCGCAGCAGGAGCGCCTGCCGGAACCCGGCGAACCCGCCGACGTAGGTATCGTCGACCGCGAGACGCGGCGCTTCCACAAGGTCGCGGAGACGCTGGCGTGGTGTCACCAGCAAGGGGCGATGACGTTGTGGCTCAAACACCGGCCCCGCACCTTCATCTACAACGATTTCGTGCGGGATGGCGACGGCTGGAAAGCCATCGCCCGCATCCACAGCCTCGACGAAGGCGCAGCCGATCACTACGATACGCCGATCTACACCCTCTCGCACGACGGGCGCTGGGGCGCGGCGCTGAACTTCGGGCGCATCCCCCGGCGCGGCTATTCTTACACGCTCGCACCACTCCCTGTCGAGGATCCCGCACCTGATCTTGACAACGACGGCCTTTTCATCGTAGATATGCTCACCGGCACGACACGCCTCATCGCCAGTTACCGGCAGTTGATCGCAGCGCATCCGCTTGCCTACGACCTGACCGGCGCGGATGACCGCCCCGTCTATATGTGGCTCAATCACGCCATCTTCAACTGCGACGCCAGCCGCGTGATGGTGCTCTTCCGCTACGCACCGAGCGTCACGCAGACGCGGCCCTGGCGGACGTTCATGTTCACGATGAGCCTGGACGGCAGCGACCTGCGTTGCAGCCTCTCGGACCTCTTCTGGCGCGGCGG
The DNA here is from genome assembly GCA_016934645.1 of Anaerolineae bacterium. Next base: position 561 of record JAFGSL010000473.1, on the reverse strand, counting down.
CGCGATTTCGCACCAGATGTGGGGCCGCACGCCCGGCGAAATCCTCGTGGACGCCGATTGGGGCTTCCACGGCTTCGGGCACGAGTACGTCGTCTTCGATGAGACGCGCCACCCGTTCCAGGCGCAGCGCATCTCGAAGGGGATGGGACCGGCGGGTCATCTCATCTTCTCGCCGGATGGGCGCTGGCTGGCGGCGGATACCTATCCCGACAAGGAGGGCATCCAGCGGCTCGCGCTGGTGGACGTGGCAACCGGCGCGCTGACCGAAATTGGCCGCTTCCGCCACCAGACACCCGGCGCTACCGGCGACATCCGCTGCGATCTGCACCCACGCTGGTCGGCGGATAGCAAACTATTGACTATCGACACAATCCACGACGGCGAGCGGAAAATCTTTATGCTGGACGTAGCAAACTACTTTTAAGACGCAAGATGCAGGAAACAAGATCGGAAATCCTGCATCTTGCATCCTTCAGTCTCAGTAGATCGAAATTTTGGTTAAAAGAAAAGCGAGCTTGTGGTATCCTAAGGTATCTCATCACAGAACCTAGGAGGCAAGCT
>JAFGSL010000472.1 GCA_016934645.1 Anaerolineae bacterium | reverse complement strand
TGATGATAATCACAAGCACAATCGAGTCGACAAAGCCACCCCAAAGGTCACTCCAGTGACCGTCAGCCGGGATCCCGGCCAACGGCAGCAAAGATAGTACCACGAGCACTACGGCCAGCACCAGCATATGGACCGGGAGACGGTCTGCCTTCCACCACCCGACCATAAATGCTGCCGCCATAATTAGGCCTGCCACGCTTATGGGCAGCCACTTGGAGGTGTCAATCGCAAAGCCGATATAGGCGATGACGATGAACAAAATGTTAGCCAGCACTTCAACAGGACGGTTATGAGGCGGCAAGGATTCCACCCGTCCATAGGCGCGGTCGTAATACGCACCGATCCATTTGGACAGCACCCACGGCACGGCGATACCAGGTATAACGAGCAAGCATTGATAATCCAACTGCCCTTGCGGCAAGCCCAGGATCGGGTTTACCGCGCTTATCAAAAGCAACCACAAGAACCAAGGCAACATCCTCAGCCCTTGCAAACTACAATAGTGTGCTGCAATGATGCGCATACGTTCCAGGTCTTTCACTGTTCCCCCCTCATTTGTTGAAGATACTTAGTCTTTAATAATAACTGGTTTGTAGTACAAACCTATTTATAGTATACACTCATCATCTCCGGCAGTCAAGAGTTTTTAGCCATTTTTCGCCCAATGCGTAAATTTGAAAGGCGAATCATTCAATCAAACCAGGCCTCCGGCATCAGCACCAGCAGTAGATCACGCAAGCATCATCACTGTGGCTGATCGCGGATTCTGAATTTCCTGACGAAAACCCTTGACAAAGGTCAAAACAGGCCGTATAATGAAATATAGAACAAGAGTTCTATATTTCATACCACGCCTTGGCGTGTTCTTTTTTCGTCTTTTAATTAGAACATTTGTTCAAATCAAGAGAGTGGTAGAGCGTTTTTAGTACTGTTGCACTGAACAAAAAATACCACCACAAATCCGTTCAGTATTAGTGAAGATTCGTGGTTTCGAGGAGTCCTTATGTCGCGTTCACTGCGTCCTTATCTGGAATATCAGGCCGATCGGGTAGAGGCCGTGCTGTCCGCGCACCGGACACCGGGACGCGTCACAGGCGGCACGGTTGGCCCCCGGCTGATCCGCTTCTTCCTGAATCCAGCCCCGCACATCCGCTTCGCCTCGATCAAGCGTCTGGCCGATGACCTGGCACTGGCAATGCAGGTCCCTACTCTCAGCGTCGACCGGGGAAAGGAAGGGGTGATCCTGGAATTCTCCAATCCCGAACCGCGCCCAGTGACGCTGTTGAACCTGCTGCCTGAGGTCATGCCCATGCCCCTCGCAACAGCGATGTTAGGACTCACCGACGATGGCGCACCCTTACTCGCGCGATTGTCCGCGCCGGAGGTAGCACACATTCTCGTTTCTGGTACTACTGGATCGGGCAAGTCGGCGCTCTTGAAGACGATAGCAGCCTCGCTGGCACTCACCCACACGCCAAGCCTTCTGCAAATGCTGTGCGTCGATCCGAAGGGGCGCACATTCCCGGCATTCGGCAACATTCCACATCTCACACGCAAACCGATTGTCGATGTGCCAGAAGCGTTGGAGGCGCTGCAGTCGGTGGTTCGCGTGATGGAGTCCCGCGACCGGCGTGGTGAAACGCCGGTTACCAAGCGCGATGCGATCGTATCCCACGACGATGGGGCACAGGGCACATCCGTTCCACGCATCGTCATCTTCATCGATGAGTTGGCCGATTTGGTAATACTGGGTGAAGCACCGCTTAGCGATTTATTGACGCGTTTGGTCCAGCGTGGCAGACAAGCCGGCGTCCACGTCATCGCAGCGACACAGCATCCCTCCTCTGCCATCCTCAGCAGCGTGATGCGGGCGAATTTCCCGCTGCGTCTAGTAGGGCGCGTGGTATCAGCAGACGATGCCAGAGTGGCGTCTGGAAGGGCGGGCACGAATGCTCATCTCCTCAACGGGCGCGGGGACTTCCTGGCAGTCAGCGGCGGGGAGAATCCCATCCGCTTTCAGGTGGCCTATATCGATGAAACGGAACTGCAACAACAGATGGTGATGCTAAACGGCGACGTCTCCCCGCATACGACGCAGTTGCCGGTATTGGCGCACAGGCGTGGACACAGGAGTGGAGCGTAGTATGGAAACACGAGAACCTTTGGGTAAGAGGTTGGGACGCTTCATAGCATTGCTGGGCGTCGTCTTTACAGTAGCCACGGTCGTGGTGGTCACGCAACGACTCAGCCAGGATTCGCTGGCGCTGTTGATCGGGTTGGCGTGTGGCGTAGCGGCGATGCTGCCGACGCTTCTGCTCGGGGTCGTCGTCTGGCGACGTGAGATGCAGCGGCAACAAACGTCGCGCATGCCGGCCGCAACGCCGCCCGTGGTGATCGTAACACCGCAGGGCTTGCCAGGCTATGGCGTCCAGCAGCCAGCCCTCAGCGACTCAGGCTTTGTCTGGCCGTGGTCTGGCGCGCAGCAACCTGCACGGACATTCACGATCGTCGGCGATGAAGAGTAAGACTCTATCCGGAAATTGAGCTTGCGAGCGTTTTTGGTACGTCAACGGCGAATTTTCGGATAGGTTCAAAAAGCGTAAGCGAGGCAACGATGGGAACGCACTTCAGGAATCTGTACGAGCGTTTGAAGATGATGCTGGCACAATGCGAGGCATTTGCCAGCGACAGCACACTACGTACCTTATTCACTGATTCACGCCTATGCGAGTGGCAGGCTGACCTGCCCTATGCTCGAAGTCGTGAGCGGCGCATCATACAGACCATCCACTATCTGCACGGCTGCTACAACGCAGACCACGAAAGCGGTCTGGTGTTACTACTCCAGGGGCTCAGTGAACAGGACGATTCGGACGATGATTTCCAGTTGGCTCTAGGCGATATGGCCGAACGGGTACGGTATATGCTCCACAAAGACAACCGCGAGTTGCTTAACAAGGCACTATCCGGACTGGACTTCGACCCATCGCCGGTGGTACCATTTGCCGGGCAGGTCATCGCTGGTACAGGTGACGTTGTGATGACGTACATCGATACGCTAACACCTGGAGAAATCTATCGTCTCAGTGTGATCGGCAGCAGTATGGAATACGATGGCATCTTTGAGGGCGATGAGGTGGAAATACGCGTCTTCAACAGCTTCGAGTGGCCCAGCGAAGGCGAGATGATCGTGACGAAGTATCTACCCTACGATGCAGAACCGGAACTTGACTCAGACTTCGTCGGGACAGATTTGCTCGGACCAACACTGAAGGTCTTTCACCAGAAGGCCAATGGCGAGTTTCAACTGGGATGGCGCAGGGACAACGTCGCCTGGGAGCCCGCTCCTTGGAAACGGCTGGCTGCACCGGGCAACGCGCAACAGATCGTGACGCGCTACATCGCGCCCATCGGCAAAGTAATCAACGTACGGGGCCGGCGCGAATGGCTACTTGCGGCCCTAAGCTATCGACGAGTTTTAGGAGGCGACTGATGATACTCAATCTCGCATCGCGGCGCGAACCGATCCGGCTCATTGCACGGAAACACAACTATTACCCACAGCGTTTTATGTGGCGTGGACAACAGTACAGCGTGTACTCAGTCGTGCGTGCCTGGACACAAATGAAGCGTAAAGGAGCCTGGCACTTCTTTCGCGTGCGTTGCTCTGAGGGTGTCTTCGATCTGTGCCAGGATCAGTCGCTCAACGCCTGGTATCTGGCGCGGCGAGTAGAATGATAAGATTGATGATTGGGGGATTGAAGATCGAAAGATTGAGGTAGTATGATGGACATAGGACTTTTGTGGCACGATGGCGGTTCTGCGGATTTGGCGGGCACTCTGGCGCGGGCGGCCAAGCGATATCGAGATCGTTTCGGGGACACACCGAATGTCTGCTACGTTCACCCGACGCTGTTGCCGGACGGCGATCGCAAGGTGAACGGGATTCTGGTGCGTTCATCCGCGCGTGTTTTACGCCACCACTTCTGGCTCGGGCAAGAGAAAGTCGAACAACTCACAGCGTAGTCGCGAATGTTTGCGCGACGACAACCGCCTTTCTATCAGGAAACGACTGAAGTCGTTACTACGCGTTTTCTACAAACTCGTCAATTGCGCGATCAGCAAATCGAGAGCAGCTTCGGCTTCCAGCAATCCTCGCTTGATGGCGAGATCACTATCGACGAGCAACTGATAAGCTGCGCGCAATTGTTCCGGCGTGAAGCGCTGCGCTTGTGCGCGGATTTTCCCGGTGACGAAGGGATGCAGTTTCAATCGCTTGGCAATATCTGGCTGACTCATCTGACGGTCAGCTAACCAGCGTACCTGGATCAGCAACCGGAGCTGCCGCACGATCATCCCAAAAATCCCCAATGGATGCTCCCCCACCTCCAATAACCGGTGTAGATAGAGCATCGCGTTGCGTGGGTTGCGCTGGCCGATCGCGTCCACCATCGTGAAGATCACATCGGCACTTTGAACGTATGGCGCCATCACCTTCACATCCTCGATGGTGATGGATTTGTTCTCCCCACAGTACAACATCAGCTTGCGGATCTCCTGATCCAGCAGGCGCAGATTAGGGCCAATATTCTGTCCCAACAGAGCAGCAGCATTGAAATCAATCGCCCCCTGGTGCATTTTCGTCCGCTCGACGATCCAGCGGGAGAGTTCTTTCGTGTTGGGGACCGCAAAAGCCTGGATGTTGGCGTTCAGTTTCTTGGCCTGGGCGAGAACAGGGTTTTTCGCAGCCACCGCCTTGCTCTCACAGAAGATCAAGGTGGTGGTGGGTGGAAGCCCTGGCAAGTACACAGCGATTTCGTCGATCTCGTTCGCGGCCTGCCCCTTGGTCTGTGACAAAAACTCGCGGGCGATCACGATGCGTACATCCCCGAGAAAAGGGAAGGTGCTGCATGCCTGGCGTAGCGCGGCGGCCGTCACGGGTGCTTCTAGCACTTCCGTGTTGAGGTCACGCAAATCCGGCGTCAGCCCTGCCTGTCGAACAATACTGGCCAGAGCCTCCTCGCGCTGTAGTTCGTTTTCGCCGTGCAGCAGGTGCAGCATGGTCAAATCTGGCGGGTATGAACGCGAATCCGTTGCAACCCACGGTAATAATCGGTGAACACCGAGGCGATTTCCACATCAGCCACGTTGGGGTCAGTGGTCAGCGTTCCCTGCACCCACTCTGCTAACGGGGGAGCTGCTAACAAGGCCAACACATTAAGCAAAATGAGATGCGGCAACCGTTCCAGGCTTTTTCGCAAGGACGGTTTCGTTCCACCAATGCCGAACAACGTCGCCAGCGTTGTCAACGTCGCTGTGACAATCGTGTTCGTGCCACAGTTGCGATGCACTCGCAGCGTGCCCTCGCCGGCTTTGAGTCGTTTCAACGCCTCCATCACCGCCGGAACGATTTCTTCTGCCGTCAGTGATGTGTAAATCGTAAATCCTCGCGGCCCGGACAGTCCCATAGCCTGTGCGCTGGGATGCTGCTTGCCAAGCAGATTCAGCGTGGCGTGTTCCAAAGCGTGGTTGCGCCGAATACGATCAACCAAAGACGAGTTCATGCTAGTCTCCTTCTATGCCTGCAGATGAGGTTATAGGTTGCGCGGCCGGATGGGCAATGACCGCCAACCGATTTGCCAGGCTGCCGTAAGGGTGGCACGTCAGCAAAGTCAGCCGCTCATCAGCAGTGGGGAGCGCGTACTGTGCATTCTTAATGCGCACCTCGATAGGCTGTCCCCCTTCGGGAAGGATAAGCTTCTCGGTGACGGTGTACGTGTAGGTCATAGTGTCATCCGCTTCAATCAGGATGGTCGCGCCAACCTTAAGTTTATACAAATTGCGGAAAACCTCACCATACGATGTGTTGTGGCCGTTCAGCACCGTGTTGCCCGGCACACCAATCTTCGCTGACGTTTCGTGCCATCCGGCCGCGCGCTGGTTGGGCACATTCCATATTGGCTGTGTCACGCCGTCAATCTCAATATATTTCCACCCAATAGGAACAATCGGCGCTTCCAGGTCAATATCTGGAATATAGATACGCACCGGGACAGCACCCTCGTTTGGCAAGGTATACGTGACGACAGGATTGACATCTTCGGGGTGTATATAAGGGACGTACGTCACCGTCGGGAAGGAGGTAGTCTCAGTCTCAAGAGCAAGTGTTGCCTCCGGCGTCGCAGTACTTCTGACCGGCGCTTCCTCGACGAAAGGCAACAGTGGAACGGCAACTTCTGGGGTAGGCGTCACAACCACCGTTACCACCTGAGCAATATCGGGCGCATGGAACAGTGCGCCGATATGCGGGGCCAGGCTTAGATAGCCCAGCACGATCCCCACAAGGAGCAAGCCGGCGCCCCCCCATACCAACAGATTAACAATACTTAACTTTTTGTTATCCATATACCCCTCTTAACTAGAGGCCTCTTTACTAGAGGGGTATTATAGCCGATATTTGGGCGAGCGACAACTTTTTTCAGAGGTTTTGATAAACTTCGGGTTTAAGCACGCCAATGAAGGGCAGATTACGATACTGTTCAGCAAAGTCGAGGCCGTAGCCGATGACGAACTCATCCGGCACTTCGAAGCCGACGAAATCCACCGGTACCTCGATCTGGCGACGACTTGGTTTGCTGAGCAGCGTCGCCACGCGGACGCTAGCGGGCCGGCGCGCGGCAAAGTTCCGCAAGATGTACGTCAGCGTGTTGCCAGTATCCACGATGTCCTCAACGATGATGAGGTTACGCCCCTGAACATCAGAGGCAAGGTCCAACAAAATCCGCACAGTGCCGGAACTCATTGTCCCACGCCCGTAGCTGGAGATTTCCATGAAATCGAGTTCGTGGCGGAAAGTGAGATGGCGCGTAAAGTCGGCGAGGAACATAAATGCACCCTTGAGGATGCAAATAATCACAGGCAAATCGTCGTCGGTATAGAGCGCGTTCATCTCGGCAGCTAAGGTTACGACTCGCTCCTGGATCTCAGCTTCGGAAATAAGCACTTTTTTGACATCGTCAAGTAGAGACATCGTGACCTCCTGGAAATGGCTCTCAGCTGTCAGCAATCAGTGATCAGCCTCTTAACTGAGAACACCAGCCCCCGTCCGCGGAGCAACACTCACCCCGTGACGGGACGTGGAGTGAATTTTCGAATAGACTCTTAGCTGAAAGCTGATCGCTGATAGCTACGACTCGTAAACGCTTGGCTTAAGCATCGCAATGTAGGGCAAGGTTCGGAAACGGTCTGCGTAATCCAACCCATACCCGACCACCCACACATCAGGGATTTGGAATCCCAAATAATCCACCGTGACCTCAACCTCGCGCCGGTCGGGCTTGCTGAGGAGGACAGCAGTGCGCAGTGAGGCTGGCTCGCGTGCACCGAAGATGCGATACAAATATTGTAATGTATAGCCAGTATCGACGATGTCTTCTACAATCAGGATATGCCGTCGGGCGACATCGACGCGCGTATCCATGATCATCCGTACTGCACCGGTTGCCTCAGCGCTATCCTCATAGCTGGAAAGCGCGATGAAGTCAACGCGATGCGGCACGGTGAGTCGCCGCGCGAGATCGGCCATAAACATAAATGAGCCTTTCAGTACACCGACCAAGAGAAATTCCTCGTTGCGTAGCCCGGCATAATCGGTGCTGATAATGTCGGCCATTTGCCGGACGCGCTGCTGGATCGTGGCCTCGTCCAACAGAATGCGCTCCACAGAATGGGGTAAGATAATGTCCATCTTATTGCTCCTCGGGAGAAGGACGTTGTGGTGTCTGGTGATGGACGCGACAACGCGCTTCGTAGACCTCGCTGGCACCGACCAGGACAATGGGGTCGTCAACGTAAGCTGGCTTGCCGTCAATGAGCCGTTGCGTGCGACTGGCAGCCGCACCGCAGACAATGCAAATCGCCCGCAATTTATCCACCTGCTCGGCAATCGCTAACAGCTGGGGGATCGGGCCAAATGGTACCCCACGAAAATCCATATCGAGGCCTGCGCAAATGACACGCTTGCCTTGATCAGCCAGAGTATTGCACACATCGACGACAGCCGAGTCAAAGAACTGCACCTCGTCGATGGCAATAACGTCGGCGGTGGTGTCCAGGTGTTGCAGCAACTCCGCGCTATTGTTGACTGGGATTGCATGCTCCTGCAACCCATTATGCGAGGCGATGGCTTTGTCCGTGTAGCGCAGATCAATAGTGGGTTTGAAGACCTGGATTTTCTGCCGGGCGATTTGCGCCCGGCGCAAACGGCGGATAAGTTCCTCGGTTTTACCGCTGAACATGCTGCCGCAGATGACTTCAATCCATCCACTGCGAGGGTCTTGACTCATACGAAGCTCCTGTTATGGGTTCGCTGATCCGGTCGCATTTGGCTGAACTTTCACACGCTTATAAGACGCCGGAGCAGAGCTAGTTATTGTGAGCAGATCAGCATTAACCTGTCCTTCCCGGATATCACATCTGGCGGAAAGGTAAAACACGCGGAGAAGAAAACTCGTGGAAAACAGGAAACCAGACGAGGCAGGAGATATCCCCTGCCTCGTCTGTGTGACTATGCGGCGATAGCCATCTCCTCGACAGGCTCATCGCCTGGGAGGACATAGCCACGTGCGCGCAAACTCTTTTTCAAATCGGCCAGCCCCTTGAGGCCCAGCCCCTTGATGTCGGTCAACCCGTCATCGCCCAGCTCTTCCATAATGGCGAGCACATCGCCAACTTTCGCCAGACCAGCATCGTCCAGTACTTTTTCCATCCGCCGGCCCAACTCGAGCTCGGTGATCGCAAGTTCTGGGGAGACACGCGCGTCTTTGCGCTGCTCAATCTCCTTGAGCGCCTCTTCACGCGCCTGAAGACGACGCATAAAGCGATCCACTTGACCTTCGGTGTCTACAATGCGCTGTTCACCGGTGAAGTAGGGGTGGCACTTGGCACACACATCGGTGTGCAATTCGGGCACAGTGGCGCCAATTGTCCACACCTCACCGCAAGCGCAGATGACCTTCGCTTCGGGATACCAATTGGGGTGAATTTGTGGCTTCATGCTACCATACCTCCTTCAACAACTTCAACGTTCACCCGCTTGCGCCCATGCACAACATCGTACTTAACGCGTCCATCGGCCAGCGCGAAAAGCGTGTAATCCTTGCCCATACCCACATTGATGCCGGGCTTGATGCGCATCCCTACTTGGCGGACGATGATATTGCCGGTAGCGACGGCTTCCCCACCGTATTTCTTGACCCCGCGTCTCTTGGCGCGACTGTCACGACCGTTAGTTCCAGTTGTCTTCTTGCGTGCCATTGCTATGCTCCCTTCACAATGTCGTCAACGTGCAGACGCATGTAAGTCTGGCGATGACCCAGGCGACGGCGATATCGCTCCTTGGGGCGATACTTGAAAATGCGGACTTTGGGGCCGCGGAATTCGTCAACAACGGTAGCACGCACTACTGCTCCCTCAACCGTCGGCTGCCCCACGATCACCTGCTCGCCGTCATCTAGCAAATAAACTTGATCCAATTCCACTTGCGCGCCCACCGGATACGGAAGCCGCTCAACAATGAGATCGCTGCCAACGCTGGCTTTGTACTGGTGTGCTCCTGATTTTATAACTGCGTACACGTTTTCCTCCCTTATCCAAGCCTATGACTATAAGCCCCTATGATCATAGGCTCTAATACAAAACATGAGCCGACCCCCTGAAGGTTCGGCTGTCAAGTCATTATAGCTAGGTCGGTGAATTTGTCAAACCCAGCCGTATGCGTCTGATATCTCAACCACCGCACAGATCTCCAGCCCTATCGCCTAGCATTCAATACTCTGTCAGTGAATTTTACCACATTCGGCGCAGTGGTGAAGTCTGGTCGGACATGTCATCAAGGCTATTGCAACAGAAAAAGCCTCCGGCGCACCGATAATTTGTCTTTTTGCCCTTTCGGTGTACAAAGTGCACGGTCTTTTGATTTTGCCCCTTGTTATAGAATATATGTTCTAGTATAATAAGGGTGACTGAACGGCTAGGGAGGAACTGTAAATGGCGAAACGGGAAAGTCGCTGGGTCTGCCAGCAATGCAACTGGAGCTACGCACGGCACATGGGCAAGTGTCCCAACTGCGGTGCGTGGGATTCCCTAGTTGAAGTCCTGCTGGAGACAGATGGCAGCAGTGCAATAACGCCCGCGCCGCACCTTTCGCAGCGCCCGCAACCATTGAGCCAGGTCGACCTCGGCACAGTCGACCGCATCCCAGTGCTGATGACCGAATTTTCCCGCGTCCTTGGTGGTGGAGTCGTCCCTGGCTCCATCGTATTGATCGGTGGCGAACCGGGAATCGGCAAATCGACACTACTGTTGCAAGTCGCTGCTGCACTCGGTTCGACCGAGCGCCCCGTGCTCTACGTTTCCGGTGAGGAATCCCCCCGGCAGATCAAAATGCGCGCCAGACGCCTGGGCATCGAGGGTGATCCATTACATCTGCTTTCAGAGACAGAGGCCAGCACCATCCTCGCTCAGGCCAGCGTGATGCAACCGGCGCTGCAAGCGTTGGTCGTCGATTCTATCCAGACCGTCCATAATGAGGAGATGACGTCAGCGGCGGGGAGCGTGAGCCAGGTGCGCGAGTGTGCAGTGCGCTTCCAGCGCTGGGCGAAGGAAAGCAACATTCCCGTCTTCGTGGTGGGCCACGTTACCAAACAAGGCTCGATTGCCGGGCCGAAGGTCTTGGAACACATCGTCGATACCGTGCTGTACCTGGAAGGCGATCCCTTCCACACGTACCGGCTGCTGCGCAGTGTGAAGAATCGCTTCGGCGCGACCTCTGAAGTGGGTGTGTTCGAGATGCAAGAACAGGGTCTTGTCGAAGTCGCCAACCCTTCAGAAGCATTCCTTGCCGAGCGCATGGTGAACGTGCCGGGATCGACGATCGCCGTCACAATGGAAGGGACACGCCCTCTTCTGGTCGAGATTCAGGCGTTGGCGAGCCACACCAGCTTCGGAAACCCGCGCCGTACTGTCAACGGCATCGACTTCAACCGGCTGTTACTCACTATCGCCGTACTCACGCGGCGGGTGGGACTCCGGCTGGATGAACAGGATATCTTCGCCAACGTCGTGGGTGGGCTACAGATTGAGGAACCGGCGGCCGACCTTGCCGTGGCGGTGGCGCTTGCCTCCAGTCTACGGGATCAGCCCGTTCCGGCAGATTTAGCAGTCGTCGGTGAAGTAGGGCTTTCCGGTGAGGTACGTTCGGTGAGCCAATTGGAATCACGGATGAGCGAAGCCGCGCGTCTCGGCTTCACCAAAATCATCATTCCCCGAAGTATGCAGCGCAAGCAGTTGCGCACGCCGGATGGGCTGACCTTGGTTCCGGTGCGCTCGGTAGGCGAAGCCATTGAGGCTGCGCTAGGACGAAAATCTTGAACAAACATTCTCACCACAGAGACACGGAGGCCACAGAGAATAAAAGCTCCGTGCCCTCTTTGTCTCCATGGTTTGTTCCGCCATTTTGACTCTGAAAGATAACAAGATAGATTATGACTAAAAGAAGTACTTCTTCACGTTCAAACAGTCGCTCCACCTCACGTGGGCGGTCGTCGTCATCCAGGCGACGCACCACGCGCAAAAAACCGCGCGAATCGCTATGGAATCGCCTGAGCAACGATCAAAAACTGGATATCGTGGGCTGGATCCTGTTCTTCCTGGCCTTGCTTACGATCCTCAGCTTTATCTCAGCGCAGCAAGGGGCGTTAACGGAATGGTGGATTTCCCTCCTGGCACAGACATTTGGGTGGGGCATGTACGTCGTGCCACTGTTCTTCGGTGGATTGGGACTGTGGCTCATTCTGCGCCGCTTCGAGGAGCGCCTCCCCAAAATCGATCCTGAGCAGATCGTCGGCGTGGTTGGCGGATTCTTTATTGCGTTGATGACGCTACACCTCGCCACCAGTTTTGTGTGGCCGCAGATGAACTTTTACCGTCTAGGGGAAGGTGGTGTGGGCGGTGGATTGATCGGCGCGCTGATGCTGGATGTGAGCGTCAAGGCACTTGGTAAAGCCGGCACTACGATCCTCCTCATCCTGGCCTGGTTGGTCATTGTGACGTTTATCGCGGGCATCTCACCCGCCGACGCGGTTCGCTTGCTGGCTGAGCGCGCTGCGGAACGGAAAACTGCCGGACAGCAGGATATCCCACCGTGGGACGAGCAACTCGCGCTCCCGCCTGATACGATGACGCCGACCGGTCCACCCGCCGGGGCGAAGATCCTTGGGGGGACAGCCGATGCGGCGCAATCCAAATCCGCACGTGGGCGGAGAAAGCAGGACGATGACGCGGACGCCGCAGCGTCCGTCCGTATCAACGTCCCCTCCCGGCCAAATGGCAATGGCAACGGCGGCCTGGAGTTCGAGCACGTTTCTATGGCAGTCGGGACGCAAACCTGGCGTTTGCCGAGTGTCGTCGATGTGTTGGAAGAGGGCAGCGAGCAGTACTACAGTGAGGACCTGATCCGCAAACAGGTTCGCAGCATCGAGAAGACGCTGGAAAGCCTGGGGGCACCCGTCCGTGTGCGCGAAATCAACCAGGGACCAGTTGTCACGCAGTTTGGCACGGAGCCGCTCTTCATCACCAGCCGCACCGGACGGACGACCAAGGTCAAAGTCAGCAAGATCACCAGTCTGGCGGACGACCTAGCACTGGCGCTCTCCGCACGCAGCATTCGCATCCAGGCTCCCATCCCCGGCAAGGGATTGGTGGGCATCGAAGTCCCCAACGAGGAGCCAGCCGTGGTCTCCCTGCGCGACATTATGGAGTCGGAAGCCTTCAGCAAACTGAAGGGCCGTCTGCGCCTGGGCCTGGGGCAGGACGTCTCCGGGCAGGCAGTGGCGGCGGATTTGCGCGCTATGCCGCATATGCTCATCGCCGGCGCGACGGGTGCGGGCAAGTCCGTATGCGTGAACGCCGTCATCGCGGCGCTGTTGCTGCAAAACACGCCAGACACACTACGGATGTTGATGGTCGATCCCAAGCGGGTCGAACTGACGCAGTACAACGGCATCCCCCACCTATTGTCGCCGGTGATCGTAGACGTAGAGCGGGTTGTACCCGCACTGAAGTGGGTGATGCGCGAGATGGACACCCGCTATCGCCGCTTCGCGCAGATTGGCGCACGCAACATCGAGGACTTCAACCGGCGCGTAAGCAAAACGATGGACGACACGACCATCCCCTATATCACCGTGCTGGTGGATGAGCTGGCCGACCTGATGCTCCAATCACCGGAAGAGACAGAGCGTGCGCTGTGCCGCCTGGCGCAGATGGCGCGCGCCACAGGTATTCACCTCATCATCGCCACACAGCGCCCCAGCGTGGACGTGGTGACGGGGCTGATCAAGGCCAACTTCCCCTCGCGGGTGGCCTTTGCGGTAGCCTCGTCGGTGGACTCGCGCGTCATCCTGGATATGCCGGGAGCCGAGCGCCTACTTGGTCGCGGCGATATGCTCTTCATGCCGCCGGATGTCAGTCAACCACTGCGCCTGCAAGGAGCCTTCGTCTCCGACCACGAACTGGACCGCCTGATCCATTTCTGGCGCACCGCGGTGGAACCGGGGAAGTCGCCGGACCATGCGGACTTCCCTAAACCGATGGCTGCCTCCTACGCCGACGAGATTGTGCCGGCCCAACCGGCCCTCTTCCCTGATTTTGAAGAAGAGACACAGCTAGCCAGCCAATTCGAGGACGAACTACTGCCCACCGCCGTGGAAATTTTCTTGGCCGAAAACCGGGCCTCCGTCTCCTTGCTACAACGCCGCCTGCGTATCGGCTACACGCGCTCCGCACGATTGGTGGAGCAACTGACCGATATGGGCATCGTGATGCTGGAGACTGAGGGACAGTCCCGCAAAATCAACCGGGCCGTGGCGGAGTCGCTACTGCAATCACTCTATCCAGGAGAGGGCGAAACGTAGGATTTTTTCTATACATGAAGTCTGGCCAGAAACTCGCCAGCCTGGATGACCTCGACGGCTAACGCATCCAGCCTGGCGACCAGGTCGGCATCATCGTAGAGGTCCCGGTCAGATGTCACCAGGAAACAAGGGGAAGCCGCCACAGCCGTGGCAATCACGATGTTGTCTTTGGGATCGCGGCAAGGTGGGAAATCGACGGCAGGAACAATGCTGAACGCGCGCGTTTGCAAAGCATCAACAATGGCATCCCGTACCATAGGTCGGATAAATCGACGTAATCGTGGGCGTTCAGTGACCTCGATATATTCGCGCAGCATCGGCTCCGAGATGACCCATGTGAACTTCTGTGCTTCCCAAGCTCTAAACAATGCGGAATGTTCAGGCCGTTGCATAGCAACACGCACCATCTCAGTCAGGTCAATGACAGCGCAAAACATTGCTACTCTTCCCGAGCTTGATGGACTAATGCTACTAACTCATCATCGGACAAAATAGTCTCATCAAGCGCCGGTTCAGAAGCATCCCAGGCTGCTCGCACCGCGTCAAACGGTCGTCGCCATTCCTCGGGAGAAAGGGCAGATAGACGGCGCTCTTGCTCTTCAAGGTCGGGGACGGGCTGCACTTGCGTGGCGATGATCAGCACCTCACTGCCTGGCGGCAAAAGGCGCGCTTCAGCGGATCGGCGCAAACGTACCAATCCGTTTTTCTCTACCACCCCTCGATAAGCGGTCAAAACGCCCATACTGTTACCTCCTCCGTCGACAACCACACGGTCGATCTGTTTACAATCATTATAACACTGGCGGAATAAACCACCAACTGCACGGCCGTTAATGACAATCCTGCTAACTACGGACATTGTCGTCCCCTGCCGTCCCGCTTATTGGACGAGGGTAAGACTCGTGCTAGAATATGAGCAAACAACAGCATTTCTGCTAAATCTGCTGATCAAAAAGGAATAACCAATGTCCACAACACCAATGCCATTCGACAAAATTCAGGGATGGTTCTTTGACTTGGACGGCACGCTTATGGATACCGACGATCAGACGGTGGAGCGGCTGGCGCAGCGGCTGCGCTTCCTCGGCGACGCGCGCGCACGCCGGCTGGCCCGGCGCATGGTCATGGCCGGGGAAACACCGATGAACTACGCGATA
>JAFGSL010000471.1 GCA_016934645.1 Anaerolineae bacterium | reverse complement strand
CTCCATCATCCGCGATAGCTTTCTCAGCCTGCGGTATCCCCATTACTGGGTCTATGATATCCTGATTGCGCTTAAGGCGATGGTGGAGGCGGGTTTCATTGGCGATCCACGTTGCCAGGAGGCCCTGGATATCTTGACGTCCAAGCGACTTGCCGATGGCGGCTGGCGTGCTGAAGGCAAGCACTATCGCGTGGTCGACGAGCCCGCACATGGAGGAACGCTGGTCGAGTGGGGGCCTGTGTCGCGTAAAAGGGTGATGAATCCCTTTGTCACACTAGATGCACTATACGTGCTTCGGACTGCGGGAAGGTTGGTCATCAATGATTGCGTTAGGGACTAACAGATACGTCATCGAACTGGAACCCACCGCGCCTTTTCATTTTGACGCCACGCTGCACAAACCTGATCATTTCCCATCGCCTGACAATGCCTGGACGCCTGGTGCGCGTTGGCAGACAATGCGCTGGCAAGGATTACCTTTCGGATTGAAATTCGAGAATCAGGGCAGCGTCGACCAGCCAGCGATCCGCCTGTCGGTGTGGGCGGAGGAACCTTTGGATTCCGGCTTTCTGGATGGCCTGATTGCCGAAATCGATTATCGCTGCAACCTAAGCCTCGACCTGAGTGAGTTTTACGCCCGGTTCGCAGATGATGCCCAACTTGGCCCGGTTATCGCCCGTTGGCGGGGATTGCGCCCGTCTGCATTTGCTTCCCTCTACGACTACTTGCTCATCGCCATCGTTCTGCAGAACGCCACCGTGCGGCGCTCGGTACAGATGATGCAAGCCCTACTGGAAACCTATGGCACAGCCTTGACCTATGATAACCAGACATTGTACTGCTTCTGGAATCCACACGCATTGGACGGTGTTACCGAAGACGATCTACGGCGGCTCAAGGTCGGCTACCGTGCCCGCACGATCCGCCGGGTAACGGATGCCTTTATCGGCGGGGCAACTTCACCCGCGAGCGCGATGGATGAGTTGGCCTTGCGACAAGCTTCCCTGGAGGTGCAGCGCAAGAGCTTACTGGACCTCTACGGCGTCGGACCAGCCTCAGTCGGCTACATCCTGTTTGATATGTTCCATCGCTGGGGTGAACTGAGCCACATCTCACCTTGGGAGCAGCGCATCTACTCCAAACTTTTTTCTTGGCCACGACCCGGATGATCCGGCGCCGGTAGAGGAGCTTTTGCAACTCCTGGATGCGCGTTTCGGCGAGTGGAAGATGA
Source organism: Anaerolineae bacterium (assembly GCA_016934645.1). Next base: position 6,212 of record JAFGSL010000471.1, on the reverse strand, counting down.
TGGCCGTGCATTACTTATGGGAAGACCTGTTTTGGCAGCGCGTTCACCAGCCTGTCGAGTGGCTGGAGACGTTGATCAGGCTTTGAAAGGGAGCGTTATGGAAACACAGGAACTTGTCCAATGGCTGCTCGACAACGGCGGTCCTGCCATCTGGTACCGAACTCTGGTCGAACTGGCAGAAACGCCTTCTCATTCTGATGTTGAATTGGCGTTGAGAGCTTTGCTTCAGACTGAGAAGGTCCAGTGGCTACTGGAACAAATGGATCAATTTGGGCAGATCACGCACGTTGATATACGCGTGTTAAACGCTCTGCATGGAATGAAGCCAACCTGCCTCGAAAATGTCATCCCAGGCTGCTGGAGCGTGGCTTGCGAGCAGGGATAGCGGTTTTCGATGAGAAGATGGAACGTTTTCGACAGTACGTTGATAATGCCCTGGTTCACCAAGCGCTGGACGATCCACAGCACCCAACAGTTGAAGGCGGCAGAGCAGTCTTTATCGCTACCGTGCTGGCGTCGTACTTTTTGCGAGGTAGATATGACCATGAAGAGATCATACAGTTTGTCCAGCGCCGGATGGCATCCCTATCGCAGTTAGCGGCGGAAAAGAACTACGCCATCCACCTGAGCGAAGCAGAGTTGGCCGGTCTTCCAAAGAAATGGGCTGGAAAACCAATCATACGCCCGGATATGGACCCAACGCTCGGGAGCAAGCCCTTGCCACTGATTCACGACCTTTATGCCTTCGCTTATGTGCCTGTCGAACATTTGACAGGTCAAACGCGACAGCAGCTTGACGATATCGTCACCTATGTCACCGACGAAAGGTACCGGGCTTTTCCACCAGGCTATGGCTATATCTGGACAGAGGCAAACCGGCGGACCTGCTACGCATGTGGCTGGAATCTTGATCTGCCCGATCTGGATAGCCACAATCCCTACGACCAGCGCAAAATTGTACAGCGCCTGGAATTGCTGGCACATTTCCCGGCGGCACGTCAATCGTCCTGGTTCCAGAAAGGGATAGAGTTGCTGGAAACATATCGGACGAAGCGTGGCACTTATTGTTTCCCAGCCACCTATTTGTTGGAGATAAAGGCCGGATACTATGTAGGCGGAGAGCACATGGGGCTGGAGGACAACCGCAGAAACAAGCCAAAGACCTTGGAGCTGGAGTCGACTTTCAGGATGCTATTACTCAAGAAACTTATGTCCTAACTGCCTGTCCAAGCTACTTACAGAGAAAAGGTTACACGCCAGTTATGCGGGAATATACCAGACGCCGGGCAGTGCAAATTCCTGAATTTACGGTATAGTGCGTTAAAAACATAGCCTGGCGATCCAGCACTGGAACCATCCAGCAACTTCTTGGAGGATTATTGACAACCATCGCGAATCACGCTCTCTTCCGAAGCTTGCGCGAGCTTAAAGGTAACCCGCGCATCACCGTACTCACCGAACTGATGTTCGGCATTCCCTTCAATCTGTTCGCACCGTTTCTATCGGTCTACATGTTGGCCTTGGGCGTCACAGACCAGGGGATTGGAAGCATCGCCAGTGTAGGATTGGCATTCCAGATTCTCGGCGCTCTGTTCAGCGGTGTGATTGTCGACAAATATGGCCGCCGGCTGACCCTGTTCATCGCCGACCTGGTCTCGTGGAGTGTGCCTTGCTTGATCTGGGCCGCAGCGCAGGATATGCGATTCTTCCTTGCCGCGGCTATGCTGAACGGCCTGTTCCGCATCTCACACACGGCCTGGACCTGTCTGATGGTCGAGGATGCTGAGGAACGCCACCTGGTCCACATTTGGACCTGGATTACACTCTTCGGGATTTGCGCCTCTTTTTTCACGCCGTTAGGCGGGTGGTTTGTGGGACGCTTTGGCCTGATGCCGGCTATGCGCGGGTTATTGATCTTTGGATGTGCGATGCTCACCGCCAAGGCAGTGGTGCTCTACGTCTTTTCGCACGAAACAGCACGCGGTCAGCAGCGCATTGAGGAGACCCACCACCGTACTCTGTTCAGCATGCTCGGTGAATATCTCAGCGTCTTTGGTCAGATCTTACACTCCAAGCCCATCCTGGCCGCTCTATCCTTGATGGTGATCGCTAACATTTTTCACACCGTCAACAGCAGCTTTTGGGGCGTGCTGTTTACCACCAAGCTTGGCTTCGCTGAGTCGCAAATCTCTATCTACGCGATGTTGCGCTCGATCATCATCGCCGCGTGTTTCTTTCTGATTGGTCCACGGCTCACGAACATGCGTCACTTTCGCCTACCTTTGTGGATTGGGTACACAACCTACTTCGTCAGCCAGGCGATGCTCGTCTTTATGCCACCGCGGACAGCGGCTTTGTTAGTGATCAGCGTCGCGCTCGAGGGCGTCGGTGCAGCCCTGGTCAACCCTATGCTCGAATCGCTGCTGGCTACGGCGATGGAATCACATGAGCGCGCACGCATCAGCGCGATCGTGTATGTGATTTTGATCGCGTTTACCTCGCCTTTCGGATGGATTGCCGGACAACTTTCCACGATTGACCGCGCCCTCCCCTTCGCGATGAATATGGGCTTGTTCGTGATTGGGGCGGGGCTGGTGTGGCTGATTGGTCGCCGGCAATCGTTCGCTTCACTTCAGAGGGAGTAGTTGATCCCCAAGGAACTTCTACAATGACCCAAAATTCACATCCACTGGCTGGTGCTTTTGCACCCTATGCCGATGTTCCGATCGGTTTCGAGAAAACGTATACCGGACAGACGGACCCGTCCCTCCTGGATTCATCAAGCCCGTATTTGACTTACTCCGCCGATGCCGACGACAACGTGATAATGCAATACTCGCTATGGGGATTCACGTACACGACTGAGGACAAATGGACCGACGAGATTCGTGCTATCAACCGGATGCAGGCTGACCTTGGCCCGCTGGATGACGCAACCCGCGCCATCCGCGCGCACATCGCCAGCCTGGTGCCGTGCGACAACGGCTTCCCGGTCACCGTGGACGAAATCCTTAACGCCATCGGCACAGGGCAACTGCCGCAACCCGCCTTCCATCCCGGCTGCTGGATGAGTCGGGGAACGAGAGGAACACAACCAGGGCAAGTCGAAAGTATGTGCGTTATCGAGACTGTGCTTCAAGGATACCTCGATGGGAAGGCGGCGGACACATACTACGCGCAGCATCCCTATGCCGCGGGGTTCATCCGGCGTGCCTACGATTGGCTTGGTCCGGTCAATGAACTGACAGACGTGCAAAAACTCCTCGTCAAGCGCATGCTGCTTCCCTTTGAGTTCTTTGCCAAGCATAGCAACGACCGCGATGCCGTTTTTCATGCATGCTTCGACGAAGGCAAGGCAGGAAAACAGCTCGACGCACAGATTGCAGCACTGGCAGACCTGCCGCCCATCTACCCCAACTACCGGCGCGAATACAAGGAGAACCTCGCCGCTATCACCGATCCTGAAAAGCACGCGCTTTATACCGTCGCCGGGCACATCGATGACTGCGTTTCCGAATTGTCCGATTGCCACCACAGCACTTTCCGGCGCATCGAACGGTGGATTCACGGCATTGGCACGTTGGAATGGGATATCACCACGCGGCAATCCCACGCCGAAGGCCTTCGCCTGGGGCGCACCCTCTTCGGCTACGCGCTGGGGCTCGACCGCTGGCTGCAGGGCGTGCCGATGCAGTTCCTGCTGTTGGATCTGGGACACGTAGATTTGGGGTTCGATCCGAAGAACGAAATCCTGCGCGTCTACGCCTACCTGGGAGAGAATCACACGCCGATCAAGCAGTGGCTGGCTGCGTGTCTGTGGTTCAGCCTCACGCTGATGCCACCTGCCAGTCTTTATCAGGGGGGATGGCGGCACAAAGAGCTGCTGGCGCGCGCAGCGGAGCAGGACATCAGTGTCCGAGAATGGATAGAAACACTCATGGTGTCTGTACGTTGAGGTTAGCTATTCTACAAGGTTCGGCTGCGACGCTTCCTGCAATACGCGTTCCACTAACTGGAACAACTGCGCGATGTCGGGTGGTTTAGCTATCCATCCAGCCATCCCCTGGGCCTTCAGGCTCTCGAGTTCGTTCTCCATTGGATGACCGCTCAACATCACCATAGGCATTGTGAAGCCACGCTCCCGCATCGCGTAGAACAACGCCTGTCCGCCCATCCCCGGCATGACCATATCACTTAGAATCAACACTATTTCTCCCGCATGCTGTTCCAGGATTCCCAGGGCTTCGTGTCCATTCGTCGCTTGTAGCACCCGGTAATTCAATAGGTCAAAACTGTCCACCAAGGCCTTCCGCACACTCTCTTCATCCTCAACCACCAGAATTGTCTCCCCATGACCGAGCGCAAGGGTTTGTGTTTCCCGAACGAGAGTTTCGGATGGCTGCACCGGCAAGAGTGGTAAATAGATGGTAAATGTCGTCCCCTTACCTACTTGCGTAACCACCTCAAAGTGACCCTCGTGCTGGGCAACAATGCCATACACCTGGCTTAACCCCAACCCCGTCCCCTGACCGGCTTGCTTGGTGGTGAAGAAAGGATCAAAAATGTACGGCAGTACATCTGATGGGATGCCGGTGCCGGTATCGGTCACCGCGATACGCACCCATTCTCCTTCGATAGGCTGCCCGCAAATCACACACCGGACTTTAGTGTCGACAACGCTCCGGGACAGGGTTATGTACAGTTCCCCACCCTCTGGCATAGCATCGCGTGCGTTGATGACCAGGTTCATGACTGCTTGTTGTAGTCGTGTGGGATCGGCATTCACGGTGTAAGCATCCATCCCACACGTTAATTCCATCCTGATGTTCTCCGGTATGGTGCGCTCCAATAATTTGACAATCTCTTTCAAGAACGGCCCCAGATCCATCGTGTGCCGCTCCAGCACAGCGCGGCGACTGAAATCCAGGACTTGCTGAATCAACGCGGTTGCACGCCCGGCTTGCTCAGAGACGATCTCCAGACGTTCGCGGCTCTTGGAGGTTAAATCCGGCATTTTCAACACCATCTGCGTGTACAGCATCATCACCGCCATAATGTTATTGAAGTCGTGGGCAATGCCAGCAGCCAGTTGCCCAACAGCAGCCAGCCGTTCCTGCCGCTGAAGCTGTGTTTGAACCTCGCGCTCGCGGGTTACATCGTTGATCACCAATACCCAGTGTTCCGGCTGTAGACCGATCTCCACCGGTCGGGCAATGACCTCGAAGGCTCGCCCGTCCGCCTTCACCTCATGCCACAGACCTTTGGCAGGTGGCGAGGTGAGCAGTTCGGTCAGCCGGCGATCGCCCAGACGGGTAATGCTGTCACCCACTTTCGCATCGGCCAGCATAGCAAGGTGTTTTTCGGCGACGGGATTGGCCTGCATAACCTGCCATTCGGCATCCAGAAGCAGCACGCCCGCCGGTACGGTGGCGAGGATCTGCTCCATCTGCCGGGCTTGCTCACGTATCTGATTGATCAGGCGTTCACGTTCTTGTTCCGCCCGCTTGCGCTCGGTGACGTCCCGGTCGGCTCCAATATAGCCCACAAGCTTGCCCGTCGCGTCAAATTTAGGGCTGGCACTACTCTCCAGATAACGGTACGTCCCATCTTTGTGCCGCCAACGCAGAACCCACCCCCTCCACCCCTGCTTCGCGGCAACGAGACGCGGGAGCGCCAATTCAACCTCTCGCCGATCATCCTCATGCATTAAGGAAACCGCTTTCTGCCCAACAAATTCATCAGGATGATACCCCAGAATGGTTGTAACCTGCGGGTTAGAAAACACATGATTTCCCGCTAGGTCAATCTCCCAGATCCATTCAGCGGTTGTCTCCACAATAGTACGGTAGGTTTCTTCGCTTTCGCTTAGTGCATCTTCCGCCTGCTTACGCTCGGTGATGTCACGCCCTTCAGGTATCAATAAGGTGATTAGGCCCTGCTCATCCTCGACAGGTTTTAAGGTGAAATCTATCGTATGGAGAGTTCCGTCTTTAGCCAGGTGGGCGGTCTCTGCATGGATGAACTCACCCTTCGCTGCAGCCATCACTGCTTCTCGGATCTGGTTCTGAGTTTCCGGCGAATGTGACCACCAGGGCGTCTCCCAAAATAGTTTACCTACTACATCTGCAAGATTTGCCCCAATGAAGTCCAGTGCGGTTCTGTTGGCTTCAAGTAAAACGCCGTCAGGCGTCAGCAGACCGACAAACTCAAAT
>JAFGSL010000470.1 GCA_016934645.1 Anaerolineae bacterium | reverse complement strand
TTCACGCCGACGGAGATGCTCACCGCGTGGGAGGCCGGCGCCGATATGGTCAAGCTCTTCCCGGCGGAGATCGGCGGGCCGGCGCTCATCAAGGCCATCCGCGCGCCGCTGCCGCAGTTGGAGATCGTGCCCGTGGGCGGCGTGAACCTGGACACGGCGGCGGACTTCATCCGCAATGGTGCGGCGGCGCTCGGCGTGGGCAGCAGCCTCGTCAACCAGAAGCTGCTCGATGCGGGCGATATGGCGGAGCTTACCCGCCGGGCAGCGAGGTTCATTGAGGAAGTGAAGAAAGGTCGTTGGGAATAAAGGCGAAACAGGTCATTGAGTGGTTACGTCCACACCTAGATTGACCTTACCCCTTTGCTCACAATATTTGGATCCAGTTCAACCATAGGTGTATGATGCTTGGAGCCACAATGTTGCCGCTCTTGTGCATCGCATACCCCAGTAACAGACTCAGTGGCATCATGCGTAGCACCTCGTCTAATGTGCTCAAAATGGATAACCGTCCCCCGACAAGCAATGTAGGTAAATGGAACAGGCTCATAACTACGGATGCCAATAGTATCCCCAACAAGCGACCTGAAACAGCTTCCCATCGGATCTGGATATAACCTCGAAATAGGGTTTCTTCAGCAAAACCCACGATGAGATATTGTAAGCCGGCAAAGACACCACTTACAGTGAACAACATCGGCAAACATGTGACTTTTCCCGCTCCCACCAAAAAGATCATTCCTACCATGGTTCCCAATACTAAAGAGGATAGTATGTTACTACGTCGATACTGAAGATCGCGCCACTTCAAACCATCAGCTTTTGCCCCGAAGTACATCGGCAGCAACACAATTCCCCAAACTATCGCTTGTCCAATCACATCAGCTAGGCCATAATCTCTCTGGTGAGCAACGCCGTACCCTCTCGGAGAAACGAGGATTAACAAGAGTATTAGCCCAAACGTCACGACAAACACTGTCCAAGCCCTCCGTAACTGGCGTTGGCTTTCACTTGGTTGCGGATAGCACACTTCATCTGTCCACCGGCAAGGCCAGAGCCAAATCAGTACGCCACTGAGCAAACCAGGGAACAAGGTAGCAAAAAGAAAGTTACCAGGCATTTCTTTGATCCTCCGGGGCAAACCGTCATCCAAGCGAAAAGAAAACCTGCACCGCACGAACCGCTACAGCGCCAACTACGTTTGTATGTGTGGCCCTAACCACCAAACCATCGGCTGATCGAATACTCCGGATCAAACCTCACCAAATCTCGCACCTTGTCGATGCTGACCAGCGTCTCCGTGCCCACAAGCGGACGCTTGAGCGGCACATCGGGATAGAACCATTCGACCAGCGTTTCCGTCGGAATGCCGGCAGCGTTGTGATCGTCGTTCACGTAGACCGGGTGACAGCCCTCAAAATCGGCGAGCAGGCCCTTCTCGATGCACTGCGCGGAGTCGCGGGCGTCGATGCTGGCCCAGAAGTTGCTGTAACCGAACATCACCCGCGCGTAGGGCAATTCGCGCAGGGTCGTGAAGTTGTCGGGCACCTCGAAAGCCCGCACGGCGCGCAGATCATCGTGCTGCGTGATGATGCCCGCAACGATGGTGCTACGCTGCGCTTCGGGCATCGTCAGCAATTCCTCGTACTGCTGTTTCGCGGCGGTGCGGAAGGTGCGTATCTGTTCTTCGCGCTCCGGCGTGATCTCGTAGACGCCGGGCAAGCGCAGAAACAGGCTCGAAATGCCATCGCGCCGCCAAAAGTACGCGCCGATTTCCTCCATCACCTGCTTGGAGAAAGAATACGGATCGGTCGTGAAACTCGGATGCGCCTCATCCATCGGGAAGTAGCGCAGCGGAAAACGCTTGATGCCGAAATTGAAGCCGAACGCGTTGATCGAGCTGGCGCTGATGATGCGCTGGATCCCCGCGTTCGCCGCCGCCTGGTAGACGTTGAACGTCCCCGTGCAGTTCGCGTGGAAGATGGCCTCGCTCGTGCCCTTGCTCGGGTTCGGGATCGCCGCCAGGTGGACGATGCCCTCCATCCTCTGCACGCAGTCCGTCACGCACGCGAAGTCCACGATATCACACTGCCGGTACGCCGCGCCCGCGATCTCTATTCCGGCGCTCCGCCCAATGACGGTAACGTCGTGCCCGTGCTCGACCAAGCGCGCCACGGCCATCCGCCCCACCGCACCCGTTCCACCTGTAACCAGAATACGCATTGTAAGCCTCCAATAGTCTTGTAGTCGTTAGTCAAATAGTCGATAGTCCAATAGTCCGAAGTCTGTTTTACGGTTCCAATTAACAAATTTCCAATCACCAAATCTTCAATCTCACAGATCAAGATACCACAACAACATCGCCTCGTGCGCCACGTCGGGGACGCCAGCGTAGCCGTAGCGATGGATCGCGCCCAACGTGCAACCTTGCCGGGCGTAGAAGCGGCACGCGGGCACGTTGACGCTCTGCGTTTCCAGGCCGAGTTGCCCGTAGCCCTGCCCCCGCGCCCAATCGGCCGCGTGCCGGAAGAGCTGTGCGCCGATCCCACGACCGCGCGCATCGGGATGCACGCGGATGTCCCACAGCACGGCGAGGTCTTTGCGCTGGAAATGATCCAGCGGATAAACCTGCGCGTTCAGCGCCACCGCCGCCCCGCCGGCCGGTTTTTCCTTATCGAACGCCACGAAAATACCCCAGGTTTGCATGTCGAACTCCTGCGCCCACGCCGTGGGGCTGTCGTTCTCGTAGACCTTGACGTACGGCTCAACAGCTTGTTCGACCAATTGCAAGCCCCCCAATCCACCATCCAATGCAACGACCTGGAAGATCGTGCGCACCTCAAAATGGTTGGGGATGGCATCATAGAGAGCATATTCGTCAACACCGATTGCCCGAATATCGACCGTCATACCTATCTCCTATACTTGATAAACATGCCACGTAGAAATTATAGCGTCATCACCAGATTGAACAATGGGATGCAGGCAGGGCTTTATCATTCTCGTCAGAATCTCCCGTTTTGCTTCGAGCGGATCGCCAGATCCGCGTCTTGTGACGCCCCTCGGCTTCAAACGGGGAACTGGCGTTCCCCTTGGAGCGAGAATGATAAAACTCTGGGACAATGGGATGCGGGTTTTCTGATAGACAAAAATGCAGTATAGGTGTAGATTACATCAAGATATGACTATCGTAACAATGTAGAGCGAGTTGGCAGCTCATCCCACAAATTCAGGCATTTTCAGGGAGGTGTCGATGAAAATCTGGCTTAAGTCTGTTATCCTGATATGGCTTGGCGTGTGCCTCCTGAGTTGCGTTGCTACAGCGGAACCCGAAGCGCCGCCGAGTCCCACAAGCCGCCCAACATGGACACCGACCTGCTCACCGGAGGCAATGCCCACAGCGATGCCGACGGCAACCCATACCGCCACAGCAACAGTTACTTCCACACCGGCCGTTCGGCCATCACCCACCCTATCACCGATACCCGAAGCGCAAATCGACCCAGATGCCGACTTCGTATCTTATGCCGATCGTCCCGCGTGGCGCGCGTTCTTGGGCTGGCCCGACGACTGCGAAGAAGGATTCGAGCTTCTCTCGCGGCAACCCGACGACTACGGGGGCATCGACATCTATCCAGTGGACGACAATCGATACCTCATCTTTGTGTTGTGTACACTCGGTCCGTACTGGGTAGAAGAGCGCGTCTACTGGTTTGAGAACAGCACTGGCCTGCCCACAGCGCAACCTATTATGGTGCCGGAGTTGGTCCAGGATGACGCACCGGAACAGGGAGTGCACGAAGTTAACGTGCTGTATGGCAGTTTCCCCATCTATCTTCCTGAGACGCAGACGTTGACCACGCTGCACGCCTATCGTGGGGTGAAAGATTGCGGCGTTTTCTACAAATATCACCTCGAAGACGCGCGCTTTGTGCTGGACGAGGCTCGTTACCGCGATTGCGAGGAACTTGCCGAAACCGACTTCGATGTTCTTAACGCCTACCAGTGGCCATTGGTCTACCCGCCGCCGCTCTCTGCCGGCCCGTTCCGAAAAGTCACCGCACAACTCCCACCTCTGGGGGATTGGCGCGTCAACTTGCAGGCATTACCAGACGGCAGCCTGCGTTTGATGACGAGCGTCGGGTATGCGACGTTCCGCGATGGGCAATGGGATACGCAGCTTGTGGATGAGGGCCAGACATTGGTTGGCGTGCACGCTGACGGACGGGCATGGATTCTCGATGAGACTGGCGACACGATCTATATGAGAGATGCCGGAGGAGAACGCGTGGCTGCCGATGTGGGGGGTTGGACGCCAGTTTCGGATTCCCGCGCACTGCTGGGGCGGGGCGTCGTTTCCGATGCACAAGGCAAGGTGTGGTTAGCCACAGAACAGGATGTGCGCATCTTCGACGGAGAACAATGGACAATCTACACACGCGAAGCGATGGGGATGCCACCGGCAGAATGGGAGGATCTGCTGCCGGGCTTGGCCCTCACCTACGTTGAAAGCCAACAGCAGATGTGGGTGAGATCGTGCGATTGGGGCGGACCGGGACCGTTTGGCGGTGGTGGGGCGCGCTGGTTCGATGGGCAGGCGTGGCACGGCGACGACTCACCGGTGGCTGATGGCTGTGTGACGGCAATCGTCGCCGGTGCGGAGGGAAACGTATGGGTCGGGCTGGATCACGGGCTGGTGTACCGGTTCGGCCAGACTTCTGGGGCGTGGCGCGAATTCCCGCTGCCTGAACCGGACGAGTATCGCCGGGGCTATCCAGCGGCGCTCTCGCTTGGGCCAGATGGTACACCGTGGTTGCTTTCGGCGCTATGCGGCGGCGCCAGTTGCGACGCAACGCGCGCGCTCTATCATCTCCGGGACGACGTGTGGATTGAAGTGGCCGGCCTGCGCGATTATCCCGAAGGGCTAATCTATCAGGGTCCAACGCTGCCGGTGCTGTTCGATGAGGCCGGAACACCGTGGTTCCTCTTCGGCATGATGGCCTTCCGCATCGTAGATGACCGCCTCGAACAGCCGCCAGCCGCCGAGTTGAATGTGTGGGATGCGACGGTTGATGCAGCAGGACAAATTTGGGTGGTCGCAAATGCAAAGGACGATTCACCCGCACTCTGGATTTTGGAGGTAGAGAAGTGATGATTACATTGGGAGTCGCTATGGTACCACGAGAATTTGAGTGCCCGTTGTGCGGGCGGAAGTTCACACGCGTGAGTGGGGACTTTGTCCCCCCGGAAGCCACAGTCTGTGACGAATGCTTGGCAGAACTAGGGCCTATAGGCGAAATTGCGCTCCGCAAGGAGATCGAACGACGCCGAGCGGAACGTGCAGCGTCAGACACACTTGATCCCACCTGACGCTGAAGGATAAGGGGAGGTCAAAAGATGGAAAAGAACGAAAACACGCAATCTTCCAGTTTAGAAGGGCTCATCGCCGAACATCACGCCAACCCCAAGGCGCAAAGCGAGGCACTACTGGTGGGATGGTGTTTCATCATCACTGGCGCATTCCTGGCCTTGGTCGGCATGCAGGTCTCGAAAGGTGAATGGCCGGAGTTGCTCATCGCTGCGGTGGGATTGCCGCTGGCGATCATCGGCGTAGTTGTCCTCATTGGACGCCAACGCCGGCACGATCTGTGCGTGCGGATCTTCACAGATGGCTTCACGCGCACGATGGCTGGCCAGATGGATGTAATCCGTTGGGACGAGGTCGCAGAGATTTGGCAAAACGTGACCCAGACCTACCGTGGCAACGTGCGCACCAACACGACGCACATATACACCGTCCGCCTCACCGATGGTCGCAAGTTCGTCTTTAACGGCCAAATGGACAAAATCGCAGCACTAGGCTCGGCGCTCCAACAGCAGTGCGCTTCGGGGATGCTGCCACGTGCGCGAGAAGCCTATCAGGCCGGAGAAAGCTTGGTCTTTGGACCGTTCAGCGTCAACCGCGCCGGTATTGCCAAAGGAAGAGCGACGCTGCCCTGGGAGCAGGTCGAGCAAGTGGAACTACGCCAGGGCGTACTCCACATCAGGAAAAAGGGAGAGCGGCGGGATTGGGCATTTGCGATGGCGTCGAAGATTCCCAATCTGCCAGTGCTGATGGCGCTAGTGAACCAACGCTATTTACGATAACAGAACAAAAGCCGGGATTCGTCAAATCCCGGCTTTGCATTACTGAACGACCGGCACCCCGGCCCAAGCCACCGGACTGGCATATTGCGGACGGTCTGGGTTCACCGGGCTACGAGGCGCGCTGACGCCGGGCAACTCGACCTCCGTGGGCACCCTCAACCCAATCAGTTGTCCAAAAACTGTTGGACCTAACACGAGCTGTAGCACCTTCTTGGCCTGGGATAATGGTAGCCAATAACGCGTGCCAAACGATCCCTGAAAATCGCCTAACCAGGCGAGTGTATCTATGTCAATGCGATGCACCCAATCGCCGTGATCGATGGTAACCCCATCCCCAAAAGCGCCATCGACAAGATTGTACAGCTTCAGCAGGACGTGCGCCCCTGCTTCCGGATACGTCGCGTGCGAACCAGCACCCACAAACCCCACTGGATGATTGCCGACACAGGTAAGATCGTGGTGCCCCCATGGCTTGGTCTGGCGCGACTCGTGGTCGGCAAAGGTCACATAGGCCGGAGGCTCCTGAGGGCGGCCTGACGCATCGTAGCGGAAAAAGAGCATCATTCCCTCCCAATCGCCCTCATGATCGTTCATGCCCGCAAAGCTCCGGCCCCAGTCGTTATAACTATAGAAAAACCAGTATTGTAAGCACAGATAGTCGCCATCCCTGACCTGACGGTAGTAGTAGGTGTAAGCCGGCGTCGCCCGGAAACTAGCGTGGTAGCGTTCAACCGCGTCAGCCTGCATCTCCGGCGGCAGGATAAGGCGTGGAAATTCACTCAGAGAAAGGCCCTTTGTGCCACCTCCGAACAGTTGCGCGAGCAGACCGTTCCACCAAAACATCTGAGCGGCATCCTTCGTCTTGGGACTGAACCATGTGTACGCCTTGCGCGCCAGATGTTCGGCCAGACTGGTGCGCTGGGCGGAAGACCAACGGTAGACAAGTTCCAGCACACCATCCCCCCACCCGTCGACAACATCCTTACCGAAGAGCGGCCCGGTTCTCACCGTGCGTAAAAACACCTCGGGAGAGCGCCCGGTCAGATCGCTGGGCGCGACCTGACCGGTGGATACGATGGGCACATCCTGATCCTTGAGGTACAACGCACTATACCGAAGCATATCATCGATCCGCATCGGGTAGAATTTCTCATTTTTGTTGAAGCGCAAGATCGGTGCGTATTTCTCATGTAACGCAGCCATTGTTTCCCTCCTGTGTTTCAGCGAAAACCGCTAGAAATGATCCGCCACCCAGATATACGGCGTCCTCTTGGGGAACAAGATGTCCAGCAGTGGCAACACATCCCCGTGCGCGGTGACCTGCGGATCGTTCAGTACATCGCGGGCAGAGCGGTAGCCGATGGCTAACTGCGTCAGCTTGTCCTGCGAGAGCTCGAGACGCAATCCCTCCTGCGCCTGGCTCGTCACAGCAACGTTCCCCCGGTTGATGACGAGCGCCACCGTCTCCAGGTCCGTCTGAAGCGTCAACGCACCGGCATAATCGGTAGAATGCGAAAGTGCCAGCCGTCGTTCCAGTTCCGGCACAATCTTCTCGAAGAACGGCAGCGGGTTGAGCAGGCGCAGCATCCCGCTGCCATAACGCGGATACACCAACTTCCACTCCGCGCCGAACCGTTGCACGTACTCGGCGAAGGGATGGTCGGGCGGGATGAAGAGCTGCACATCCTCACAGCGCTTGTCCACCGCCTGCGCGGCGAAAAAGCTGAGGATTGTCGGGAAGATTGCGTCATTGCGCGCCTCCACCTCGGCAACCTTCATGGCCTTGTCATAGTGATCCCAGGCGGCGTAAGCCAAAAGTTTGCCGTTGGCGTCTTCCCATAGCTGTGTATCCGGCGGCGTACCATACCATGTGCCCTTCTCGAATTTAGAGAAATCCTCTAGTGTGCGAACAACGCTGCACACGCGCGTGGCATTGTTGGCGTTGTATAGCTCGAGTACGGCAGGCATATCCGCCTCGCCGATGGAACGAGTGACGTACGATTTGGCAGCGGCTTTGGCGGCTGTATTGGAAGCCGCTGCGACTTCCGCATCGCGCGTCTTGACCTTGCACTCGAACGCCGCTAAACCTGCCGCGTAGCCGAACTTAGTGTAGAAGTTCTCGATACCAAAGAGCATCGAAATGTCGTAGCCTTCGGCGATCATATAGCGGACAGAATCTTCGTACAGGTGGCGCATGTAGCCCTTCCGGCGATGCTGCCAGTGAGTATGCACGTCACCGATGCCCGCCATCCGCACCACCGCCGTACCTATGCGCATCGCGTATTCAATCACCAGCAAGCGACTGACCGCCTCTTCCACACCGTCAATCCACAATTCGCGCTTGTGGTCGCGCCCATCGTCGTGAGTCGTTATCTTCATCGTTGTACTCCTTGTGAGGATTAGGGATTGGTGATCAAACCTCTCCTAATCCCCAATCCCTATTTGCTAATCTCAGTAGATCGAAAATCTGTTCGTAGTAACCGCTTTAGCGGTCTTTGGACGACTAAAGTCGTTACTACGAACGTAAAAATCACAT
>JAFGSL010000469.1 GCA_016934645.1 Anaerolineae bacterium | reverse complement strand
GCGTATGCGCTCTGATTGCATTTCCCATTGCGCTTCATCTGTAAAGATTATTTGCTGGCCATAACCGACAGAAGTAAACCAGGTTTTATTGGCTTTTCCGCTGGGCATCGGCAGATCGTCGAATTGATCCTGTTCAGGAAGAGTGCCATACTCAGCTAAACCAACAACGCCAGGCTCTTCGAGGATTACAATGCCTACGTCATGGGTATAAAATGGATCTTCAGTTTCATACAGTGGATGCGCATACCATTCCACAGCTTCTATGCTATTGTTACCAGCATATGGGTAACTATTATCGCCATTTTCAACATCTGATTCCGTAAAGACGCGCATCCCAGAGTACGGTTCGTCTGGATAGTTGGAGGCGCAGTGTCCGGCTGTCAAGAGTACCGTTGGAGACAGCAATGTTCCAGTGCACCGGTACATTGGCTCTCCGCCAACTTCCATGAGCAAAAGAACGACATACGGATGATCCTCGCCATCGAGTTCGCCATCCGTGATGGCGCTAACCGAGCTAACGACAATCGCAAGAACTACAACCGCCGCCAATAGAGCAATGAGTGTTTTTTTCGACATGGTATTTCCTCCTTTGAATTTGGGTGACTTTCGATAGGGTTTTGAGGGGAATAACAAAAGATATTCTTATTTAGCACCTCCTGATTTGATATCCCTCCGCAAAAAATGGGTTGCAGAAGGCCTGAGCTTACCCCTGCCAGCAAAGTCTCTCCTTAAGGTTTTTGATAGCTTGAACGAAATTGATTGAAAAGCTTTTATGGGTCGAGATACGACTTGGACAGTCCCGCACACCAGGCACAGAGGTACCTGACTGTATAGGTTATGACGTGAAAATGCGGCTTTGGATACGGGGAGGCAAATGTTTTTTCTGGAGTCAGCTTCTATTTTCTTTTAGCCACTTTTCCCAACAATAGTTGAGTGCAGTTATGTGCGGTTTTGCTTTTGTGTGGTCCAGGTTATCCTTGGTTATGTTAAGTTCGGCCTTGCTAGGACCAAGTGGCTTTGTCACCACAGATGTGTCGGGTCGAATCGAAAACAATCCTGCGTCGAATGCTCTGTGATGTAAAGCACAAAGGGGCAAACCATTTCTTGGGTCATCACTACCATTTTCTGCTTTGGAAACCAAGTGAGCCGCATCCAATAATTCTATGACGGCCATCTCACAAACTGCGCACTGAGCGCCATATCTGTGGATCACAGCAATCCGAAACGCTGCTTGTCCTGATCCCTTCGCGGCTTCATATTTTTCCTTATGTTCGTGAACCGTCAGCTCAAATGGCCTCTCGGTTTCTTCAGTAGTAACTGTCTTTTGGTCTATGCCAAATTCCACTATAAAGATTTTGGCCCGATCGTCCCACATTGTAACGTAGCCGAAGTAAACGTCTCTCAGCGAGGGATCAGCTTCAGATACGGTGATCACAAATACGGGGATTTTCAACCGATTACAATTCTTGACGGCTTCAATCTCACCGAGGTCTCTTGATGAGGGCCTGTTTGTTACAGGATAATGATAGATGACCCCTGTCTCGCTAAAATCATCTGGATAGACACTTCCTTTGTGGAGTAAACTGACTGCTAGACCATTCCCGTCATCTGTCAATGCAGCCGTTCTCTGTTTGTCGATCCATATCCCTTGCTGACCACCATAAATTCGCCAATCTCGCAGAGTGGGTGGGTTGACCCCATAGTTACTAACCTTGCCACCAATCTCGACAAGCAAGTCACGACGCCACTTGATTTCTTCAACTACCGCTCTGTTTTCTTTCATAACCAAAAAGCATTGACGAGATGACTGAATTGATTTAGCCTAACGCAAGCAACTCTGCGGCAACAGTCTGGCCTAATCCTCATGGGTGCTGAACATCCCATAGGGTATATTGTGACGCAAGGTATTGGCGTGCGTTTTGTACTTCCGCGGTCAGGGAACAAGTGCGATTCGTTACTTACTTTGCTTTGATCACGAGCGGTAAGTAGATGAAGTTATTGACAGGATAGTGAACAACGACGATTTGGTACACCCCGGCTGTGACAGCCGAGTCGGTGAGTGTCTGCTGGACTGCATCAGTCTGCCGAACGACAGAGGTCGCGGCAGCTCCTCCCGTAGTGCCAACGTAAACTATGGTGCGCTCTTCGTAAGCGGATGCGGAGACTGAAAAAATCGGGACTTGTCCAAAAGTGCCACTCGCACGACTCCAGTTTTCTCCACTATCTGTACTGCGAAACAGCCCTCCCCAGGTGGCGGCATACACGTGGGATGGCATCAATGGATCAATCGTCAATCCCAGCACCTGGCTGTTTTCTAATCCTGTATCTGATGGATCCCATGTCACGCCGCCATCGGTGCTCTTGAAGACCCCAATGGCACCAGGGCTTGGATCGTTGATGGCAGCCAGTAACACCTGAGGCAGATCAGGATGGATGACCAAATCACGTACACAGCGATAGGTGAGTCCCGCGTTGGCAGGGTTCCATGTGATCCCGCCATCAGTGCTTTTAAAGACACCACTTCCTCCACCGTAGCTCCAGAAGGGGTGTATTGTGCATGTGCCGATGTAGACTGTGTCGGTCACGACGGGATCAAACACAATAGACGTAACATCGCTAATGATCTGACCAATGTTCAAGTCCTGCCAACTATTCCCCCGGTCATTGCTGCGGGCTAACCATCCACCCTCAATTGGCGGAGTTGCCCAATTGCTTCCACCACCGATAAAAATGACATCTCGATTTGCTGGATATACACTTATCGCCGAAATGTGATGTGATGTGTGTGTGATGACAGGCTGCTGGGTCCAACTGAGTCCCCCATCATCTGTTTGTGCGAACATTCCCCATCCTCCAACCGCATAGCCAATCTGGCTATCAGATGGATCAAAGGCAGCCACCATAGCGCCCAGGGCATCCTCACTAAATCCCCAACTACTTCCTGCGTTATGACTGTAATAGAAATCTCCATCATAGATAGAGTAGATCATTTCGGGCGATGTCAATGAAGAAAGCAGGAACCAGGGTTGGATCCCTGCCAATCCTTGGACTGCACGCTCCCAGGTCAGACCGCCATCATGACTTCTATAGACTCCCCCACCGCCAGAAAGATAGATGGGAACACCTGTGGCCCGGTCCAGAGCGATCTCCTGTATCATCAGACGTCTCAGGGTTGGATCGGTACTCAGGAAGTCCCACGTATCGCCGCCATCTATGCTGCGATACAGTTCGTGTGCACCTCCTGCATAAAGCGTCGTGGAAATATGCGTGCTAAAGTCGACATCCTCTATCATTTCTAAGAAAGGTCCTGTTATGTCTTCCCACGTCGCTCCACCGTTGTCGCTCCTGGCGAATTGACCAACATAGCCTCGTCCTTTCATCGCCCACAGGTTATCGGGGTTGTACGGATTGATGGCAAGTTTGAAGGGTTGCTCAAGTGTAAGTGTCAATCCATTCGTTATTGTGAACCAATGTCCCCCTTCGTCGAGGGTTTTGAACACGTTGCCGTCGTTGGTCGTTGCGTATAAAGTAGTGGGTGTAAGGGGATCGATGTAAAGATACTGCACATCCAGACTGGTCAATCCTGTACTTCGTGGTTCCCAGTTCTGTCCCCCATCCTCTGTTCTGCCGACGCCCACATTCCATTGAGTGATGTAGATAATGTTGTCATCAAGTGGATTGATCACGAAATCGCCCACGTCAGCTTCAGTGTAGATTGCTTCCCAGGTCTGTCCGTCATCGAGGCTGCAATAGAGCCCCATACAACCAGCTATGTAAAGAGTGGCTGAAGTGGTTTGTCCGTACTTCACAAGATTGACGTCAGTACGTCCATCCGGGCGTACGCTTTTCCAGGTAGATCCCCCATCTATACTCCGAAACAACCCTGCACCTTGGAGTACGGCAAAGATAGTTGTGGTTACAGCGGGATGAACTGCCATGTCGTGCACGTTTCCGCCATACGGGCCACCAGTGGTCCACACGCCGATCCCTTGAGTGACGGTGAAGGCATCGGCAAGGCTGCCTGTTCCCCCATCAGGGTTGACTACAGTTAGCGTGTAGACACCCGGCACCAGCCCCCACGGTACAGTAGCGCTCAGAACTGTGCTGTTGACCCACGTCACGTTGTTCAGTGCAGCGTTCCCCAGATAGGCTGTTGGTTGGGCGATGACCATTGTGCCGGACATGCCGGCGGTGAATCCTGTGCCGCTTATAACGACAGAGGTATCCAGGGCATTAGAGGCGGAGTTGGGAGCGATGGAAGTCACGATTGGGGATAATGGAGATGCGAGTATTGGAGCAGAGATGACAGAGGTCGTATTGACCATTAGCCAAAACAGTACAAACAATGCTATTGTTGCAATCGCCAGTGTGACTCCAATGGCAGACCATTGTTTCTTCATCGTGACACTCTCCTTTTAGCACACGTTGAGTGGTTCAGGTCAAAGAGTTCTATCCAATGCGCGTTGTAGTTATTCCGAACCTCGTGAGTTCAACGATAACGACCTGCCCCTCAACTCGCGCCGTATTGACCGCCAACGGTCGCTCCATCATATCCACTTCGACAGCCTGCGCGCTTTCCGGTAGCAATTCGGGCGCGAAGGTGATCCGCGCCGTGGTTGCGATGCCATCCACTTCGACGAGGCGCAGGATCAGGCCTGTACCACCCTCCGCCTGCTTCAGCGCCGTCAGACGCACGTTCGCCGGTTCTACGGCGACGAGGCTCATCACGGACGGCAGGTCACCGTCCTGGAAGCCGCAACTGGCGACGACCGGCAGCAGGTTCAGCGCCTCGCCAGCCTGCGTGCTCTCGCCCACCGTCCAGCCCGCGCCATGCGGGACGAGCGCGTACTCGATGACGTGCTCGCCCATGTCGGGCAGCGGGTCGGGATCGATGCTGGCGCGGAGCAGCGTGAGCGCGAGTGTATCGCCATCGAAGCTGTGGCCGTACTTGGAGGTGTTGGCCAGTGTCACGCCTTGCCCATCGGCCTCGGCGACGTCGGCCCAACGCTGGGCGACGACTTCCTCACCCTGGTTCAGGTCGCGGACGAGGCTGCCGAAGGGGATTTCGTAGCGCGGGCGCGTGGACGCGGGTGGGTTGGCGACGTTCAGCGGGAAGCGGACGCGCAGGTGTGGGATGCCAAGCGCCGCATCGCCGATCTCGCGCCAATCCACCCGCAGGCGGAACTCGACGCGTGGGACACCCTGCCGCACGGTGATGTCCAGATCGAGCGTAGTGTCACGGGATGGGTGGGTCTGCCCACACCCGCGCTCACCGATGGTGCGTGTCCAGCGGAAGGTGTTGACGTAGGGGCCAGTCTGCACGCGCTTGAGCCGCCCACCGGTTAGCAGGTCTTCCTGTTTCAGGAAGTCGCCGATGACCCAGGCCGTCATCCCGTTGTTAGCCTCGAGGCAATACTGGAACACGCCCGCGCGCTTGCCTTCGGGCACCCACTCGCGACCCGTGCGCTTGTCCAGCAGGCTGACCAGGCTACTCGACGCTGGGTCGAGCGTGACCTTGAGAAATTCGTTTTCGAGGCAAACATCCGCCGGTTTATCTGCGCGTGAGGAACCGCCCTGGCCCGCCCACGGATCGCCATGATCGGTTTGGAGCAGGCCGAATTCTGCCGCCCGGTCGGAGATGCAGACCGCACGATAACCGAGTGCGGGCAAGTCCACAGGGAAGGCGACGGTCAAATAGTCGTGCGCCCAATAGCCGCCCTTGTCGAGCACTTGTACGCGCTGTGGTTCCAGTCCGTGCCCGGTAACGATGAGGTGCTGCGGATCGAGCTTCGTATCCCACAGTTTGACCTCGACAACTTCTGTGCGGGGGTAGGGCAGGGGATTGAAGATGAGGAACGCGCGGTCGCTGAGATGGGCAGCGCCGAACGCCGACACGCCTCCGGTGCCGCTGGCGTGGCCCACACCGGCACCCGTCCGCCCGGCTTCCATTTTGTCTTTGTAAGGGCGCGCATTATCCGTGGTAAACTCGCGGCGCAGGGCGTTTGTATCCACGCGGGATGCCAGGGCACGTAGCGCGTTGGTCGTCGCCGTCCCGGCAGCAGCCTGTGTTTCTTGCGCGTGACCGAGCGTGTAGTGGCGCGTGTCGCGCACGCCGGAGCCGGGCAGGATGTCGTGGAACTGGTCGAAGAGGAGGTTGCGCCAGGCCGCTTCGAGGTTTGCCTGGGGGTAGGGGACATCCGCCAATTGCGCGCCGACGATGGACGCAGCTTCGGCGGTGTAGAGCAGGTTTTCGCCACGGCGGTTGGCCCACTTCTGCCGCGCCTGCGACGTGTAGCAGCCGGCGAAAACCCGGTTGCGCTCCCCGGTGATTTCGGCGACGTGGGCCGTGCCATTTTCGAGCGCCGCTTCCGCCGTTCTGAAGAAGTTGTGCAGTGTGGAGAACGTCAGTTTGGGGAAGACTGGCCAGGCGTCCATCGCGATCATCCGCCGCAGGTCGGCGCGGGTGGGGCCGCCGCCGTGGTCGCCGACGCCGTAGAGCACCGGCATTTGCTTGAGGCCGGTCGCCTGCGCGAATTCCACCACCGGATCGGCCACGACGGGTGTGACGGCGAGGTTGGGGCCGAGGGGCATGTACCACTGGATGTCGTTGAAGACCAGGAGCGACGCGCCGTCCGGTCCAATCCAGCGGTAGAGGTGCGGGCCTTGGCTGCCACGGCAGTGGTAGTAGTACTTGATGCCGCCGCGCGCCAGGATCGTGGGCAGCGTGGCGGGATGGCCGAACGTGTCCGGCTCAAAGTCCACTTGCACATCCTCCGGCGCGAGGCCGAACTTCTCCTGGAAGTAGCGCCGCGTGTAGAGCAGGTGACGGCTGAGGCTTTCGCCGCTCGCCATGTTCTTGTCGCCTTCCACCCATTGGCTGGCGGTGACTTCCCAGCGGCCCTCGCGCACGCGCTGTTGAATTTGGGCGAACAGCGCCGGGTTGTATTTTTCGACGATAGCGTAGGTGGAAGCCTGATCCTGAGAGAAGATGAAATCGGGGAATTCGTCCATTAGCGCGAGCATTGTCTCGAAGGTGTCGTTGACGACGGCGACCGTCTCGGGCCAGCCCCACATCCAGTTCATATCGATGTGAGCGTGGCTGATGCACAGCAGCGTGTAGCTTTTGGCAACGTCGCCGATGGGCGCAAGGACGGCTTCCGCCTGGGCGATGACAGTATCCAGGTCGCGATTCGCGTCTACGCCTGCCTGGACGATGTGCCCGGCCTCAACGATAAGGGATTGCCACGCCGTGGCCTGGTCGGGATGGGTGGCGCAGAGCCGGTCCGCAAAGGCCAGTTGTGCCTGAATACGCTCAAGTTGCCGCGCACGTTGCTCGAGGTGTTGTTGCAGTGTTTGATTGATTTCAGAGAATTGTGCGGAGTAAGTCGTCATTCCTCTTCCCCTAACTCTTTCTTAAACTTTGTCAGGCATTCGGGGCAGATGCCGTGCGTAAACTCGGCGTCGGAGTGTTTTTCAATGTAGGTTTCGATGCTCGTCCACTGACCGTCGTCATCCTGGATTTTCTTGCCGCACCACGCGCAGATGGGGACCAGGCCGCTGAGGGTTTTGATGGTTTTGAGCGCCCGTTGGAGCTGGCGGTTGCGCTTTGCCAGTTCGGCGTT
Organism: Anaerolineae bacterium; assembly: GCA_016934645.1. The sequence continues at coordinate 19,214 of JAFGSL010000469.1, read as the reverse complement.
GACGCGGTTCAATTCTGCATTGAGGCGGCGCAGTTCGGCGGATTCTCTGGAACGCGCCAGCGTGATGACGATGGCCCGTTGTAATTCACTGGCATCCGGCGGCTTGACCAGGTAGGCGACCACGCCGGCGTCGCGAGCTTGTTCGACCAAGTCGGGCGTGTCCATAGCGGTGAGTAGGATGACCGGTGTAGGTCGTATGGTCTGGATTTTGCGCGCGGCGGTGATGCCGTCCATCCCTGGCATAGAAACGTCCATGACAATGATGTCTGGCTTTAACCGTTGCGCCAGGGTGATGGCCTGTGCCCCGTTTTCTGCTTCGCCTGCAATGGTGTGGTCAAGCACATCGAGGATCGAGCGCAGGGTACCGCGTAGTTCCTCGTTGTCATCGACGATCAAAACACGGACTGGCGGCATTGTTCTGGTCATACTGAATTCCTTATCTGAGTGATTGACCTTCATTGAGGGCTACCTCATTGAGGGCTACCTCATTGAGGGCTACCTCGTTGAGGGCTACCTCGTTGAGAGCGCTCTCAAGAAGGGCAGATTCTAAAGATAGATCTTGCATTGTAACATCACGCTATCAGGATTAGTTCCGACTGATTCTATGTGCTAACAGGTCTTTTGACATAGACTCAATCCGAAAATTGGAGCCCGCGAGCGTTTCTGGTGCGTCAACGGCGAATATCCGGATAGGCCCATATGCAGATCATTATAGCCAGTCTTTTAATTAAGTGAAATAGTTGTTTTTATGATGTTTATATGCTAAAATAAGGCTGTTGAATCGATATAAATCAACGGTGTTGTTATTCGCACTGGAGCGCGCAGGATGGTAAAATAACACAAATTTGTGCAGAAGGATGGTAGAGCAGCTATGACGTTACAAGAAGGATTCTTACTCGCAGGGGACGTGGGCGGCACGAAGACCAATGTGGCGATCTATTCGCACGAGGCTGGATTGCATGCACCGCTTCTATCGGCGACCTTTCCGAGCGCGGCGTACAAAGGCCTGGCCGATCTGGTGAAGGAATTTCTGAGTCGCACCGAGATGCCGGTCAGGCGCGCGTGCTTCGGCGTCGCTGGTCCGGTAGTCAATGGACAGGCGCGCATCACGAATCTGCCCTGGGTGCTGGATGAAGCGCAGTTGGCTGTTGATCTGGGCTTTTCATCCTTCACGTTGTTGAACGATCTGGTGGCGATTGCGAGTGGTGTGCCGTTTCTGAAACCGGATGATTTGCACACGATCCATCAAGGGCAGGCGCAGCCCGGTGGCGCGTTGGCCGTCGTCGCACCGGGAACCGGGTTGGGGGAGGGCTATCTCACCTGGGATGGGAAAAAGTATCACGCCCACGCTTCTGAGGGTGGACACTGCGACTTCGCGCCCACGAATGTACTGGAAATCGATCTCCTGCGCTACCTTCAGACGCAGCTAGACAGAGTGAGTTACGAGCGCGTCTGTTCAGGCTTGGGCATTCCGAACATCTACGCCTTCCTCCGCGACACCAGGTATGCGGAAGAGCCACCGTGGTTGGTGGAGCAGTTAGCAGCGACATCCGATCCCAATCCGGTGATCGCGCAGGCAGCGCTGGCGCGCGAGCAGCCCTGCAAGTTGTGTCAGAAGACGTTGGAGATTTTCATCTCCATTCTAGGAGCTGAAGCGGGGAATATGGCGCTGCGTGTCCTGGCGACCGGTGGGGTCTACCTGGGCGGCGGCATTCCCGTGCACCTTCGCGCAGCGCTTGACAGCAATACCTTCCGCGCGGCATTCCGCAACAAGGGACGGCTTTCGCATCTTCTGGCGCAGATTCCTGTGCATGTGATTCTGTATCCCAAAATCGCGTTATTAGGAGCGGCTGCGCACGGTTTTGGACTTTGATTGACTTGTAGATTGGTAAAGTCCTGTTTATTGTTGGAAAGGAGAGTGTAACTATGGTTCCAATCAAATCTTCGGAGATTACGCCGGAACACGTTTACCTGTCACGGCGGAAGTTTTTACAGGTTGCAGGCTTGTTGGCGGCGAATGCAGCATTACTCGCCGCGTGTGGTCGTCAGACACCAGTTGTGGAACAAACGCCTCCGCCGTCCGAGGCAACGCCTGGCGGCGATGTTCCCGTGACGGCGCTTACATCTGGCACCTCGGCGGATGAGTTGGGGAACCCATTGACATCGGAGGATGCGGTGTTGGGTTACAATAACTTCTACGAATTCTCCCTTAGCAAAGAGGACGTGAAGGCTCTGGCGGCGGGTTTTCAGACTTCCCCGTGGGAGGTGGAGGTTGGAGGGCTGGTCAACAACCCTCGAACGTTCGACATTGACGATCTGCGCAAGTTTGGCCAGGAAGAGCAGATTTCTCGTCTGCGCTGCGTGGAAGCGTGGTCGATGGTGATCCCGTGGATGGGTTTTCCGCTCTCGAAATTGCTGAAAGAAGTCGATCCGCAGTCGAAGGCGCAGTACGTGCGTTTTGAGACAGCGTATAACCCTGAGGATATGGTCGGGCTGAAGAATCAGAATTTTCCATGGCCCTACGTTGAAGGGTTACGTCTCGACGAAGCGATGCACGATCTGACTATCCTGGCGACTGGTTTGTATGGCAAAGACTTACAACCACAGAACGGCGCTCCGGTCCGTCTCGTGGTTCCCTGGAAGTATGGCTTTAAGTACATCAAGTCGATTGTGAAAATCACCCTGGTGGAGGAACAACCATTACCCTTTTGGCAGGCGACCAACCCGCGTGAATACGGCTTCTGGGCGAATGTGAACCCCGAGGTGCCGCATCCCCGTTGGTCGCAGGCGACCGAACGTCCCATCGGCGAAAATCGCCGCCGCGAGACGCTCTTCCTCAATGGCTACGCCGACGAGGTCGCCAGCCTGTATCCCGATTTGGATTCGCCGGACTGGTACTATTGATGCGAAATCGCAAATCTGCGAGTTGGCGGTCCACCGTTTGGCGGCGCGCCAATTGGTTGCACAGCGCCATCCACGTGTTGGCGCTGTGGCCGCTTGCGCGCATTCTCTGGGACTTGGCTTCTGGGCGTTTCTTCGACCCCGTGCGGGAGATTACGACGCGCACGGGCAGAGCCTCGCTCAACTTGTTGGTGCTTTCCCTCGCGTGCACGCCGGTTTACACACTGTTCGGTTTCAAACCGGCACTGCGCGCGCGGCGGACGTTGGGGCTGTATGCCTTCCTTTATGTCAGCCTGCACTTCCTCGCGTTTGCCGTATGGGATTACGGCTTGGACTTGCGACTGCTCTGGCAGGCTGTGTTCTACCAGCGTTACGTGGTTGTGGGATCTGTTGCCGGGTTGATCTTGCTCGTGCTGGCGATTACGTCTACGCGCGGCTGGCAACGCCGGTTGGGCAAGTGGTGGAAACGCTTGCAACGCCTTGTCTACCTGGCGAATGTGTTGGCGGTCCTGCATTTTGCGTGGCTGCTTAAGGAACCGCGCACGGTGTTGCCTTATGCTGCGGTGGTGGCGTTGCTGCTCGTATTCCGGATCCCGTTTGTGGCACGAGCACTTGGTAAGGTGCGACGGCGCTTCTTCAGGAGAAACACGTCGCAGCCGGCCGGCTGAGTGGACGATACACTTTAGCGTGTTATAATCCGGGATGAATCCTGGGTTGAGTTTGCGATGAGGTGTAGACTACACTATGAAGCTGGTCATTCAAATCCCATGTTACAATGAAGAGAGCACGTTACCAGGCACGCTCCATGATCTACCGCGTGAGATCAATGGGATTGATGAGATCGAAGTCCTGATTATCGACGACGGCAGCACAGACAAGACTGCGGATGTGGCGCAGGCGCTCGGCGTCGCGCATGTTGTGCGGCTGGGACGGAATCGCGGGCTGGCAAATGCGTTTGTGCGTGGGCTTGAGTCGTCGCTCGCGGTTGGTGCGGATATCATCGTCAACACGGATGCGGATAACCAGTATCGCGGTGAGGACATTGAGCGTCTGGTACAACCGATCCTGGCGGGACAGGCTGATATTGTCGTTGGGGATCGCGGTGTAACCAGTTTGCAGGAGTTTTCCCCCCTCAAGCGCCGTTTGCAGCAGTTGGGTAGTTGGGTGGTGCAGATGGCCTCGGGAGTGTCCACCCCTGATGCTACGAGCGGCTTCCGCGCCCTGGCCCGTGACGCGGCCTTGCGGACGCTCATCCTCAGCCAATACTCCTATACCCTCGAATCCCTCATCCAGGCGGGTGCGCGCCGGATGGCGGTGGTCTATGTGCCCATCCACGTCAATCCACAGACGCGTAAATCTCGGCTCATGCGCAATATCCCCCACTATATTGTGAATTCCACGGCGACGATTCTGCGCGCATACACGATGTACCGTCCACTGCGGGTTTTCTCTATTTTTGGTAGCGTGTTGCTCGTGGCTGGCTTGGTGTGGGCGGTGCGGTTCAGTGTTTTCTATTTTCTTGGTCAAGGCGCGGAACATGCCCAGTCTCTTATCCTGACAGTTATCTTTTGGGCATTGGGTTTTCAGTCATTTTTGTTGGGGATGGTTGCGGACTTGATCGGCCTCAATCGAGGCATTCTGGAAGAGATGCTTTATCGCGTGCGGAAAATCGAATTGGGTGTGCAGAACGAAGCGATGTTTGTTGATGAAGAGCAAGTTGATGAACAGATCACATAACAAAGTTTGGGTGTGGTTATGGGTCAGCTTGCTACTTTTATCGGGGTGTACTCCTTTTGTAGATCGTGACCAGATTCAGCATGCCGCCGGTTCCCCAATAGTTTTGCAGGCAGACTCTCCTGTAGGGCAGACATTTGTCGCGCGCCATTCCTATTTGAATGGTGTGGACGTCTGGCTGGAGCCGGTAGTTGCAGACGGGGATGTCATCCTGCATCTGCGTGCCGATTCTCAGGCTCAAGTTGATCTATCCACTGCTATATTGCCACTGGAGCAGGTGATAAAGCCGGGCTTCTACCATTTTTCTTTTCCCCCTTTTTCAAGTTCCGGCCATCAATACTACTATCTTTTTCTAGAAGTGAGTGGAACGGCGCAATCATTGGTCGGTGTGGGGCCTTCTGAGGCTTATTGGGATGGTTCGTTATATCGCAACCATCAACCGGCTGATGGTCAGATGGCTTTCCGCCTGACATATAAATGGTGGGGACTTGGAACCGCGCTGATTCGCGCGGTGTTCCAGGGATTAGGTTACTTGTTCATCACAGGAATGTTGTATGGCGTACCGGGATGGGCGTTATTGATCGTATTACAGCGCTATGCCGGCCCGGTGGTGAGGCATTGGACAGAGGGTGTTGGTGTTGCAGTGGGTCTGAGTTTGGCAGTGTATCCATGCCTGCTGTTGTGGACATATATCCTGGGTTTGCAATTGGGACCACTGTACGCATGGTTGCCGGTGCTTTTGGGGATAGCCATTCTGGTTTGGCATTATCGGCCATGGGAATGGCGCTGGTCTAAGCTCAAGGCTGTAGGCCGTGACTGGACACGTGTGAACGTATCTTGGCCTGATCTCGTTTTTGTTGGTGTCGTGGGGCTCGTCGGTCTACAGCGTTTTCTGATGATCGCTGGATTGGATCTGCCTCTGTGGATGGATTCGGTTCAGCACACGATGATTGTGCAGCGTATGCTTGAGGCTCGAGGATTATTTCAATCCTGGCAACCTTACGCACCCTATCAAACATTCTCGCAGCAATTTGGGTTCCACGCGTTGGTGGCGGTTTGGGCGTGGCTGACGAATGAAAGTGCTTCTCAGGCAATGCTGTGGGCCGGTCAGGCTTTGAACGTTCTGGCGGTGTTGGCTCTGTATCCTCTGGCCTATCGCATCAAAGGTGCGCGGGCGGGGATTTTTTCCGTCTTGCTGGCAGGGATGATTCTGCAACTGCCGGCTGTTTACACGAGCTGGGGGCGGTATCCTCAAATGTGTGGGCAAGCGCTCCTGTTGTTTGCCGTCTGGTGGACGTGGTGCACTCAGAAGCCCGAGAGAAAGCTTTGGCCGTGGATACTAGGGGGGAGCTTAACTCTAGCTGGTGTAGTATTAGTTTACTATCGGATGGCTTTTCATTATGCTACATTTGTGCTTGCCAGCCTGTTGGTCTTTCTGAAAGTCTCTCCCGCTTTTGGGAAACGACGTTACTGGCTATGTTTGGCAGGTATAGCGATTTTGGGAGGTGTTATAGCGTTTCCCTGGCTTTATAGGATTATGACGCACTCTAATGTCTCCGCGATATTAGGCGCGCCAACGTCTCAGGCACTATCTCAGAATTTGCTGCAGATGTTGGAGCAGGTGTATATCAGTTGGCCTTCCAGCCATGCTCTATGGATTTTTATCGGCGGTTTGCTAGGGGTATGGGTCAGCGACACAGCTATCTTGCCCGTTGTGTGGGGGTGGTTGTTAATGGCTTTGCCAATCTTACGCTTGTTTCCCTTACCAGGCGTCAGTATCATTCAGGATTTTACCATTCACACCAGCCTGTATATGCCACAGGCTTTGACCTGGGGGACGTTGTGGGGACACTGGAGCGAGAAACTAGGGTCGGGAAGATGGGGGCGGGTACTGGTGGGCGTAGTCCTGGCAGGTTTTGCGCTTTATCAGTCGTTTACCTCCTTGCAGTGGATCGATCGTGGCTATGCCCTAGTGACCCGACCTGATGTGCGTGCGGCGCAGTGGATTGAAGAAAACTTGCCGTCTGACGCGGTGGTATTGATCAGAGGTACGCTGTATTTCCCTGAAGTTAGTAGCCAAGGGGAAGGAATGTCGTGGTGGACGGCTGTGGTAGGCTCCCATGCGATGGGACTCGATGGCGGTGTGTGGCTTCCAGTTTTGAGCCGGCGGGCTGTGACGATACCGGTTCCTTATCTGCTACAGAGTGAGGAACCGGAACAGGCAGGATACACGGAGGCAGTGAATAACCTTACACAGCGTTTGTTGGAAGTCCCTGTGACATCGGGTGAGGGTATTGCGGTGCTGTGCGAGTTTCCATCTCCTATTACGCACCTTTATCTCGGACAGAGGCAGGCCGTTCCTGCTAAGTTGACAATCGGCTTGGCTACCGCCCCTCTCTTTGATGTGGAGCAGTTGAAGCAGAGTGCCGTATTTCACCTAGTTTATCAACAAGATCGTGTGATGGTTTTCGAGTTCGATCATACTGTTTGTCAATAGACAAACAAAACAATGACGTTGGGGGAGTTGATGAAAGTAAGCATTGTTGTCCCGGTCTATAACGAGATCCAGAGTATTGAACAGTGTATTACTGACCTTACGACGGAGATGGAGTCCCTGGCGTATGAGTATGAAATCATCGTCGTAGACGATGGTTCTTCAGACCAAACCGTCGAGGCTATTCAGGACGATTCTATCCTGGTTCTCAAACACCCACAGAATCGAGGTTATGGGGCTGCATTGAAAACCGGAATTAAATGTGCCACCGGCGACATTATCGCAATCACGGATGCCGATGGTACTTATGCGGCTTCAAACCTGCCGCGTTTGTTGGACTTGCTTGTCCAGGAACAATATGATATGGTGGTTGGAGCGCGTACGGGCGAAGAAGTGAGTATCCCATGGGCGCGCCGTCCTTTGAAATGGTTGCTTACAATGTTTGCCAGTTTGTTGGTCGGGACGCAGATTCCGGATTTGAATTCTGGCCAACGCGTATTTCGTAGAGATGCAGCGTTGGAATTCTTCCATCTATATCCCAATGGATTTTCTTTTACGTCCACGATCACGCTTGCGATGCTTACCAATGATTACTACATTTTCTTTGAACCTATCAACTACTTACCGAGGGTTGGGCGTTCGAAAATTAGGCCAATCCAGGATACGATCAGTTTTTTCCTGCTGGTGATTCGGATTGTGGTATATTTCAAGCCGTTGAAAGTCTTTTTGCCTTTGAGTTTGTTTCTCTTTGGTTTGGCCATAGTTGTGTTGTTGGGTAGTTACTTTTGGATGGATCAAGTCATGGACATTACTACGGTCATTATCGCTATGGCGGCGGTTCAAATTGCGGCAACCGGTTTATTAGCCGATGTCATTACAAAGATGAGGTCTGGAAAACTATGAAAGCTTTGTTAATTAATCCACCAAGTGCTCAAGAGATTATTGGAAATATCCCTTCGATTGTAGAAGAGGAACGGGGCTATAATCCTCCGCTGGGTATACTCTACATTGCGGCCTATATGGAAGCACAGGGCCGGCATAGCGTTGAAGTGATTGACGCGCAAGTCGAAGAGTTGACCAGTGACCAACTTAAAGAGCGCGTGCGGCGATCCGCGCCCGACGTCGTTGGCATCACAGCAATGACCTTCTCCATGTTGGATGTGCTGGAGACTATCCGCGTGGTTAAAGAAGTGTCTTCTGAAATATGGGTCGTGATTGGTGGGCCCCATGCACATTTATTCCCCGTTGAGACTTTGAACCTTCCCGGAGTGGACTTTGTAGTTATGGGCGAGGGAGAATATGTCTTTAGTGAGTTGCTCGATAACATTACGCAACCTGATAAACTGCGTACGATTCACGGCTTGGCATTTTTTGACCACGGTCAAATTGTGAATACCGGGCGAACTGCAATGATCCAGGACTTGGATAGTCTTCCTTTCCCGGCACGGCATTTGGTACCATATCAAAAATACAGTTCGGTTATCGCCAAACGTACACCGATCACAACAATGTTCACCAGTCGGGGTTGTCCATTCCAGTGCGCTTTTTGTGATCGCCCACATCTGGGCAAACGTTTCCGCGCGCGTTCTCCGAAAAATGTTGTGGATGAAATGGAAGCTTGTACCCATTTGGGGATTTACGAGTTTTTGATCTATGATGACACGTTTACAGTAGACAAACAGCGCGTGATGGGAATTTGTGAGGAAATTCAGCGTCGTAAACTACACATTGGTTGGGACGTGCGCTCACGAGTGGATACTGTCACGCCAGAGATGCTCAAGGCTATGCGTGAGGCGGGTTGTGAGCGAATTCATTATGGTGTAGAGGCTGGTACCGAGAAGATTTTAACGGTACTGAATAAGCGTATTACGGTTGAACAGGTTCGCCAGGCGTTTCAATGGACTAAAAAAGTTGGCATGGGTGTATTGGCCTATTTCATGATTGGCGCGCCGACGGAGACACGGGAGGACATTCTCGAGACAATTCAACTCTCTAAAGATCTTGATCCGGATTATGTGCACATCAGTATCTTGACGCCGTATCCTGGTACGCGCATCTACTTTGATGCCCTAGAGCAAGGCGTTTTTGAGAGTGATTATTGGCAAGAATTCGCCGCCAACCCCACGCCAGATTTTCAACCACGCTATTGGGAAGAAGAGCTCTCGACAGCGGAGTTGGTTGAATTGTCAAATTATGCCTATAAGAGTTTCTATTTGCGCCCGCGTTACGCGCTTAAGCAATTGCTGCAGGTGCGTTCGGTAGGTGAGTTTGGTCGCAAGGCCCGTGCCGCGTTAAAAGTTGTAGGGTTATGAGTGCCGAACTCGCTTCTGCTGATTCAACACGCCAAAATATCAAACAGGAACGTCCTCTTTGGGTAGGGGCGTTCCTGCTTGGTCTATTTTGTTTCTGCGTCTATCTGCTATTAAGCCGTTACGCGATCCTTTACCAGGACGGACAGTGGAACTGGAACGCCTTTGTCACCGGCAACGAGACATCCCATTTTGTTCTGGTGCAAGCTTTGGTAGAAGGTCACACTTTTGTCCTCGATACATTTCTTCCTCCTGTTCCACTTGACCTCTCAGCCTATGCCGGTCATTTTTATTCCAACAAACCTCCCGGTTTTGCTCTGTTGATGACGCCTGGTTATATAGTGTTCCGTTATGTGCTGTTGCCACTTTGGAGTTCCAGACCTATCCCGGACTTTTTGCCGATTTTTCCGGCTGCCTTAGGGGGCATAGCCGTTGCATTGACCTATCTATTAGCGGTAGATTTGGGACTTAATCGCAAAAGCGCGGCGATTGGGGCATTGGTTGCTGGCCTGGCGACGATTCAAGTGGTTTATGCTATATCGTTTATGTACAATGTCGCCAGCATAACCTTTCTACTGTTGGCGCTATGGGCGAGTTTTCGATACCGGGAAAAACGGCAGTGGCCATTTCTATCCCTGGCGGCTTTTTGCAGCGGCTATTCCGTATTGATCAACTTTTCGATGGGTGTGATTTTGTTGCCCTTGGCGTTTTATCTGTTTCGGGTTTTGCTTCAAGACCGGCAGCGCTCATATTTCTATCGAAATCTCGTATTTTTCTTAGCCTCGGGTCTCGTGCCGCTGGTCTTCCTGGGGTTTTACAACTTCCGTTGCTTTGGAAGTCCCTTTGTGACGGCGTATAGCCATTATCAGGCGCCTGATTTTGTGCAATTCCAGGATCCGGTTGAGGCTTACACCGGAGGAAATCTTTTCGCCGGACTTTGGGGATTCCTCTTTAGCGCCAGCAAGGGGCTATTTGTTTACACGCCGATTCTGGGATTAGCGTTGCCGGGTCTTTATCTGAGTTTGCGTGAGAGGCGCGTTCGCCCGGAATGGCTAACCGTGGTAACAACGATAGCCGTCAACATTATGCTTTTTGCTCAGTATCGTTACTGGTATGGTGGCCATTTTGTCGGTCCACGACACATTCTCCCTATTTTACCTTTGGTGGCATTATTGATGGCACGTTTTCTGGATTATTTGCCCGGCTGGTTGCGTGCTGGGGTCAGCGTGTTCGCTTTGCCTTCAGTCGTTGTCCATCTGATGCTCGGTTTTTTGCAGCACGATGTACGTGCCTTGTACCTCAGTTGGCAACAAGACCAACACGATTATTTGGGACATTTGTATACGGACATTCTCCCTCTTTTCACAACAACCTCCGTCGATGTATGGGGAAACGGTTTGTTTCGCGTGGCGAAGCTGGCGCTCTTTGTCATCGCACTGCTACTGGCCTGGAGATTGGGTGTGTGGTGGAACAGAGAAGCATGAATATCAAATCCGAACACAAAGACGGAATTCTGGGACTTGACTATCATTACGGGCGTCAACGCCGTCCTTCCTTCAAATATCGTTTGTGGCGACGAGGGAAAGAGGTATCGCGCGTTATTCAAGCCTATCAGCCACACGCCGAAAACTTGCTGGATGTTGGTGTGGCGGATGGTCTAATGATTCCTGTCTTGCAAGAAACCTGGCCGACTCTTAAAATCATTGGTCTGGAGCTTTCATGGGAGTTGCTGCGTTTGGGGGATTTTACACGCTTTGTTCCCCTATTGGCCGACGCTGCTGATTTGCCGTTTGCTGCCGAGAGTTTTGACGTTGTCAGCGCCGCGGCTGTGATTGAGCATATTGCCCAACCGCTCAGATTTTTGGAGAACATCTATCGCGTTTTACGTTCGGGTGGAATCTGTATTGTCACCACTCCCAATCCATTTTTTGAATGGGTCGCTGCTCGAGTGGGACGTTTGCCTGAGGATCAGCATCGTTACACGTTTGACCTACCTTCTTTATGTCACGTTATGGAACAGGTTGGCTTTGAGATTATTGAAGCAGAACCCTTCATGATCTCTCCTGCTGGCTTGCTGTACGAGAACAAGATCGAGGCGCTTTTCAGAAAATTGGGTCTGGGAAGGTTGCTGTTGAATCAAATTGCAGTTGGCCGTTGTCCTAGCAATAAAATGGGAATTTCAGCAAAAAAACACTAGAAAAAAAGGTTATACCGCCGGTATAACACCAAAGGAGTATTGATTTTTGCCCGAAGAAGGGCATAATATATGAAGATCGGGTCAAAACTATACATATACAACTATTTAGGAGGATGCTGATGAAAAAGAAGTTATCTGTTTTAGCCGTTTTGCTTGTGGTTGGTTTGTTGACGGCGCTTACCGTCTCCGCTCTTTCGGCCACTGGCTCGCGCACGACAGGTGTGGTTGTCCAGAACCTGGGTGACCAAGAGGCTGCAGTGCGTCTGGATTATTACGATCAGGATGGCGACCAAGTGGTCTATACCGAGACCATGATCCAGCCAGCTTCGGCAGTCGGTTTTGGTGCCAATAACCAGGCTGGCTTGACCGACGGGTTCGTCGGTTCATTGGTTGTGAGCGCTGATCAGCCCATCGCCGCGATTGGTAACGACACCGATAGCGATAGCGTTGGGTTCTACAGCGCTGTGTCCGCTGGCGCGACAAAGCTTTATGTCCCCGCGCTCTACAAAAATTACGGTAACTGGTTTAGCGAGATCTGGATTCAGGCTGTTGAGACAGTTCCAACAGGCGCGACTGCCACGATTATCTTCCGCGATCGGTCGGGGAATCAGACCGGTACCACGAAGACAGTCGACCTGACCACCTATGCGACGATCAAGGTGTCCCCCAGCGACTACGCCGATATTTCCGATGGCTGGGCTGGTGGTGCGGTGATTGAGTCCAGTTACGCGATGGCTGCGGTGATCCGCAATACTCGTGACACTGGCGCTACGGGCATGATTGCAGAGGAATACAACGCCTTTGCCGCTGGCGATACAGAGGTTTATGTTCCAGCCATCTACAAGTCCTATGGTGTTTGGAACAGCAATGGTATTAACGTGCAGAACCTGGGAACCCAGACCACCACGGTATCCATTGATTTCTATGATCGTTTGGGGAACAAGACCTATACGTATAACTTCCCCTCTGAGTTTGCGGCCAATGGCGGCGTGAGCGCGGTCAATACCAAGAACATTGCTGATGCGGACCTGCCCACCGGCTGGGCTGGTACTGCCGTGATCAAATCCAACAATGGGCAGCCCGTGATTGGTATCGTCGATGTGACTAGCACCAGCCAGGGCAAGGGCAATGTCTATAACGCTGTTCTGGGTACCGATGGCGCGACGACGGTTTATCTGCCTTCGCAGTACAAGCGCTACGGTGGTTGGCGTTCAGGTGTAATCGCAATGAACCTCGGCCCTGCTGATGCAGTGGTTACGTTCGAATTCTACGCCCGAGGTGCGACGACCACGTCTGCGGTGACCTCTACCACAGTGAGCCAGTATATTGCCTTCGCGAAGAATACGTTGAATGCTGACCTCGGTTTACCGGACGGTTGGAGTGGGACGGTGGTCGTGAAGTCCGTGGGTGGAAATGTTGTTGTGGTTGGCAACGTAGATGGTGGCTACACCGCCAACGCGGGTAAGGCTGGCATGTATAATGCCTTCCCCAAGAAATAGTAGTCTTTAGTTAAAAACCCGGTGCAACAAAGATGGCGCTTGTGAAAGCGCCATCTTTGTTCTTTACTTACTGACCTACTGATCTGTATATGAAACAAACTATTTCGGTTTCTTTGAAAGCGTATAGACGTTTAGAAAGTTATGTTTGGATCAGTAAATATGAAAAACTATAGCTGTTCCGGTGCTCCATACGCGTAGAAAGTCTAGCAAAATACGTTAGAAGTAATGGCAATTCTACCTTTATGGTGCGAGGACAAACCATCGCGGGGAATAGGTTTGCTCACGGTTTTTGGGCGCATAACGCATAGTCAGTTGGGTATGCCCACGGGGAAGAACGAAGGCCAGATAGCCTTCGAGCGCGACGGCCTGGTCGATATAGGCTTTTAGCTCATCGGCGACAATAACGGTGAGCGGATAGGAATAGAGAGCACCGGTCTCATCCACAATATCAAAATCGAGCGAGAGTAAGGTGAATGGTTTGGTTGGAGCTTTGGGTAAGTCAACCTTTACACGAACCAAAATGGCCTCATCGTCTGGGTTGAACATGTTAAATGGGTTAATACTCACCAATTCCTCTTCACTGTTGCGTTTGACCTCTACGACTGTTATAATAAGTCCATCTTCTGCTTTGACTGGTGCGCCTATCGGGGCCGGCTGATCTTGCGACAGACCGTAATCGATAGACGTATCAAACGTAGGGGAAGCAATAGGAGACATTGTAGGGGAAGCGACGGGAGAGATAGCTGTAGGGATAGGTGAGAGTGGATTTGTGAGCGGTGACGTAGGTTGAGTCGGCGTGGGGGTTTTAGTGCAGGCCGTAGATAGAGTAATAACAATTCCTAGGATGATCGAACAATTGATATTGTGACGCATTCGCATTATGGACCTCTTTATATTCGAAGCAGATTTTAACAGACCGAGCCATAATAACACAATCTGGTGATCAATCAAGTTTTTATCGAGCATGGCTTGAATTTAATGCAGTCAGGAACCTAGAGAATTCATAGATATTTACCTGCTTCTACAGCCAGGAAGTGGGATATGATGGATATGACAGAGACTACGAAGATTACAGTCGATAGTATTTTTCGCTATCTCCCTGACGGAATTGCTACGGATGCCGCTGCTCGCGACCTCATTCGCCACGCTTATGACTTTGCTGCCGCCGCCCACAAAGGCCAGATGCGCAAGTCTGGCGAACCTTACATCGTGCATCCCCTTAGTGTGGCTTACCTCTTAGCCGAAATGAACTTCGATCCAGCGGTCATCGCCGCTGGATTGTTGCATGATGTGCTTGAAGACTGTGATGTGCCACGCCCGGAGTTGGAGGCGCAGTTTGGTCAGGAAGTCCTTATGTTGGTTGAAGGCGTGACCAAACTGGACAAGGTTGAAGAACGCGTCAAAGAAGACCGCGTGCGCTCTCGCGACCTTCAGGAGCTAGAGAGTTTGCGCAAGTTACTCCTGGCCATGGTGCAGGATGATGTGCGCGTTATCTTCATCAAACTGGCCGATCGTTTGCACAATATGCGGACGCTAGATGCCTTATCCCAGGAAAGCCAGTTGCGCATGGCGCGCGAAACATTGGAAATCTTCGCGCCGGTTGCTAACCGGCTCGGTATCTGGGTCTGGAAAGCTGAATTGGAAGACCTTGCCTTTTGTTATCTCAATCCTCCGGTGTTTAAGGAGCTGGAGCAGTTACTGATCGCGCATAAGGTGGAACGCGATGTCCGGGTTGCGGAACATATCGCTATACTACAAGCGGCATTGGCTCAAGAAGGTATCTCTGCCAAGGTTAAAGGCCGTCCCAAACACATTTACAGCATTTACAGTAAAATGCGGCGGAAAAATCTGCCTTTTTCACGAATCTATGATACTGTGGGTATGCGCGTGCTTGTCGAGAATAACACGCAATGTTATCAGGTTCTGGGAATCGTGCATCAGTTGTGGACGCCGGTGCCGGGGGAGTTCGATGACTACATAGCGCATCCCAAAACCAACGATTACCAGAGTTTGCACACCGCGGTGATTGGAAAAGATGGTTCACCGTTGGAGGTGCAGATTCGCACGTACGAGATGGACGAGGTCGCGGAATTTGGCGTCGCTGCACACTGGCGTTACAAAGAAGAAGAGCTTGCGTTTAGCCAGGAGGCACTGGAGCAAATTTCCATAGTGCGTCAGAGTGTTCAAGATTATACAGACGAAGTGGATGATGTGCGTGACTTTGTGGCCTCAGTGCGTTCGGATGTTTTTCAGGACCGCGTTTATGTCTTTACGCCGCATGGTCGCCTGATTGATCTGCCACTCGGTGCAACGCCGTTGGATTTTGCCTATGCCGTACATACCGAAATTGGTCACTCGTGTCGTGGCGCCAAGGTTGAAGGTCGCTGGACGCCGTTGCACTATCAACTCAAAACCGGCGAGCAGGTAGAGGTTATCCGTGGACGCAAAGATGGGCCGAGCCGTGACTGGCTCAACGATGAGTTAGGCTATACCAAGACCTCCCGTGCCCGGCAGAAGATTAAGCAATGGTTCCGCCGTCAGGGAAAGGAACAAAATATCGCTCAAGGCCGTCTGACCGTCGACAAACTTTTGCGACGCCTCGAATTGATCCTCTCTATGGATGAAGTAGCCGAGCTTTTCCGCAAGCGGTATCTCAATACAGAAGATTTCCTGGCCGCGGTTGGTATTGGTGACATCAGTAGCGGGGCGATTGCCAGGCGTCTGGAAGGCTACATCAGCCAATTCGGTGAAAAGCCAGCAGATGACGATACTGGTGAGGATGAAGGAGACCTGTATACCGGTACGCCTGCGGCGCTGCCGGATGTTGTGACAGGTGCGATTAACATTCGTGGCACTGGTGGCATATTGACCCATTTGGGAAAGTGCTGTAATCCCATTCCTGGAGATGATGTTGTGGGCTATATCACCCGTGGGCGCGGTGTGACGGTGCACCGGCAGGATTGTCCCAACATTGCGCGCATGGGGCCGCAAGACCTGGAGCGCCTGATCGACGTGGACTGGGGACCAGATAAGCACACTTTCCCGATTCAGGTGGTCGTAACTGCCTACGATCGCTCCGGATTGCTGCGTGATGTCACTGAAGTAATCGCTGATAATGGCATCAATATGGCCGCATTGAGTACCGGCAAACGCAGTCGTTATAGCATCATACCAGTGTATATCACTTTGGAAGTCCCGGACTTATCGACGTTGACGCGCGTGTTGGGGAAGATCGAGCAGGTCCGCAATGTGATTGATGCTAGGCGTATGATATAGGCGCAACCGTACTTATCATCGTAAAAGCCCCCTTGGATAATAAAAGGGGGCTTTTTGTTGTGTGTTTTATATTTAGATGTTTATGGTTTGGTCAACACAGCAGTTTCCCAATCGAGATATTCCCATCGCTCGGCTTTCTGTGGCTCCAACCAGGCAGAATATTGATCTTCAAGCATCTGTTGCATCGTCGCCTCATCTACCGGACGTTCTTCGTGCCCGTTGATGTAGATCACGTAATATTGCCCATCACTACCCAACGTCGGATTTGAGGCCTGGCCAACAGGTGTATTGAAGGTCACTTGTTCTATCTCTGCGCCCAATTGTGCGCTCAGATAGCCGTCTGGCAACCAGGACAGTTGATAACCGGCCGTCAGATCATTGTCATCGTTGTTGAATTCTTCGATCAGTGCGGCAGGCTCTTCACCAAGCTCGATCCGTTCGCGGAGCGCCAGTCCGATTTCTTCATTATCCACTGCGAAAAAGGTAGGATCAACTTGATCTGATGTCTGCGGAATGCCCTCACCGATAGCAGCTATGAGTCGATCGCGCAGCAGGCTGGTTTCAACCATTGTGCGGAAATCCTGCTCCGTTAAATGGCTGGGTTTTAGGAAATTCTCCTCGACGTTTTGATACAGCGTATCAAAGCTCTCGATCGTGGTCGTATCCGTGACTGTCTCAGCGGCAGTCCGGTCATAACCTATGATCTGCTCGATAGCCATGTCCACATCGTCCTGACTCACAGTTAAATTACGGGCCTGCGCTTCCTTCCGCACCAACTCCTCTTCCAGCATATTGTCCAGGACTTGTTGCCCGACTACGGAGGCCATGCTGGCCGAGAGTTGACTTTCCAGATCAGTTACCGCACTCTGGAACTGTTGGTAATAACCCTGCATCGTTTCGTCAGTGGGATCAATTTGCGCGAGATAACTTTGATAGTTGTTGAGTTGTTGGCGCATTAACAAGCGCTCGTAGTACAAACGCCGTTGAAACTGTTGAGTGGTAATCACGACGTCATCCATACGGGCTACCGGCTTGTTGGTTTTGACGACCAGTTCCGTAATAAGTCCGTATCCGATAATGAGCAGGATGACTGCCACAACGCCAATCGTCGACCACACCAAGATTCGATTGAGTTTTTCCTCTTTTTCCCGCCGGGCGACTTGCCTGCGAGTCGGTGCCTTAAGGGTGCTTTTTTGTTTAGCCATACTTAATTCTCCAACAAAGGCCGGGCATAGGATCTAAGCCCTATGCCCGGCTTGATAAAGTTATTGTCTCATTTTTGGATTTCGGCTACAAAGGGCAGCAAGGCCATGTGCCGCGCGCGTTTAATCGCCACGGTCAATTGCCGTTGGTGTTTAGCGCACACGCCCGTCTGGCGGCGCGGGCGAATCTTGCCGCGGTCGCTCACAAACCGACGTAGCAAATCAACATCCTTGTAATCGATGCCAGTTGATTTTTCACTGCAAAAGTAGCAAACCTTTCGGCGTGGTGCAAAACGGCGTCCACGACGCTGTCTATAATCGCTCACAGTTAATCTCCTTGATCATAATGGTTTGGATCTATGTCCTCGTCAACGAAGAGATCGGATTCGTCTTCGGACGCGCTTTCGTATCCGTCCAGGAAAATGAGTTCCTGGGCGACCAGTTCGGTGCGATAATGACGTTCTCCATCCGGGCCTTCCCAACAGCGGGTTTGCAAGCGGCCTTCGACGTAAACTTGAGAGCCTTTGTGGAGGCGTTTTTTGCACAATTCCGCCAGTCCACCCCACGTCACGACATGAAACCACTCAGTTTCTTCTTGTCGCTCTCCTTCGCTGTTGGTCCATCCCCGCGTGGTGGCGACGCTAAAGGACGCAACCGGGCGACCACTGGCGGTGAACCGCATTTCTGGGTCGCGCCCCAGGTGCCCGATAATCATAACTTTGTTGAGTCCGCGTGCCATCAACGTACCTTTGTAGAGAGTCTTTATTCTTCGTCGTCAGATGTATCGTTGTCGCTGGCGCCATCATCATCTTCAGATGTGGAGATGACTTCCGGCTTCGGACTGCGCTCCGGCTTCTCCGGCGTGAGTTCTTCGTCAACGCGGATAACCATTTCGCGCAAAACACCTTCGGCGAGGGTGAGGCTGCGCCTGAAATCAGACACTTTCTCCGGCGTCATAGCGCATTGTACCAGATAGTACTGCCCCTCGTTTTGGTTTTTGATGGTGTAAGCAAGCCGCCTTAGTCCCCAGCTTTTGAAGCTGAAAACCTCACCGTCTGCTTGTTCGAGGTATCCTTTCACCCGGTCGAGAAGGTTTTCTTTGTCCTCCTCACTGAGCGTAGGATCGATGATGAACAACAACTCGTAATTATGTTTCTTTTGTTTAGCCAAGACGGATTGACCTCCTTTCTATGGGATTACTCCTAGTCTTACGCCAGGAGCAGAAAGTCCGTCTCCAGACACCACAACATCTTACCACAAAACATCGGTTTGGCAAATATCAAAAAAGAGGCCCTGTTTAGGGCCTCCTGGCTGTGAGTTTGCGCCGGTCTGTAAGCCGGATTCTGTCATCGGTAGTCATCTATCTGGGATCGGTGTCACCACCGGCCTCTAGCGGCCTACCCGGAGGTTGTCCCTTGTGGGGAAGGGAGCGGGTCGCTCCCCAACTTTGCAGCCTTCCCTCCTGCTTGGCCTTGCTCCCAACGGGGGTTGCCTGGCCACGCCGGTTGCCCGGCACGCCGGTGGTCTCTTACACCACCTTTTCACCCTTACCTGGTCTGACGACCTTCGGCGGTCTGTTTCTGTGGCCCTGTCCGCGAGTTG
>JAFGSL010000468.1 GCA_016934645.1 Anaerolineae bacterium | reverse complement strand
TCCCAACAGTTCTCAGGCTGGCGCAGGTCTAGCTGGAAAAACTCATCGCCTACGGAGCTTCTGAATTCATGGTGTTTAACGTCCACCCCACGAACCCAATATCCCTCGCTCTGTAATTTCTCTACTAAATGTCCGCCGATAAACCCGCCGGCACCACAAACCAAAGCCTTTTTCATCGTTCAGTTTCCTCCAAGAATAGTTACAGGTTTCAAGTTGAAAGTTAGGGTCAACTGCCAGCATTATACCAACTCCGGGTGATGCTCTGGCAACCAGGACACCAGAAAGTCGAAACCTCGCTTACGACTTTGGGAACGAATACGTCCGCGCCAGCGCGGCCAGCCTTCCAACAGTGCACGGTAGCCCAACACCTTTACAATTTCAGGATATGGCGCATATTCCAATAACCGCACCGCCGCCCAATCCCGGTTCAACCGCCCTAGCGTCATCCGCCCGGTTAGAATGTCAGCAAATTGGGCTGCATCTATGTCATAATCCCACACGTATGGCAAACGCATTTTCTGCTCCATTATGCCCTCAGCAGGTACAATACCATCAATCGCCGCCGCAAAACCGTTCTGCGTCAAATTGCCAGGCTAATGGCTGAAAGCTGATAGCTGATCGCTCCCATTCAACACCCGCGCCGGGCCATCGGACTTGCAGAAATGCACACTGTACCGCTCCGCCGCGTTGGGATGCGCCGTTGGGTACCGCGCGTTAATGAAAGCCTGGATCTCCTCCCGGTAGGCCGGGTCGCTCAAGCCGATGCAACTGCCACGGAATCCTGCGCCACTGAAGCGCGCGCCGTACACACCGGGTGCGTCGCAGAGGATGTTGTACAGCGTCACCAACTGCGGGCAGCCCGATTCATAGTTATAGACCGAACTGGCCCCTGAGTCGCGCATCAGCCGGCCGATAGTGACCACGTCACCGGCACGCCAGGCCATCGCGCCCTCACGCACGCGTGCTACCTCGGTGAAGAAGTGTCGCGCTCGACGACCCAACGGGGCAGGCAAGCGCCCTCCGAACTCAACGTACACCTCTTCCGGCACCATCCGCAGACGCGGTTGCTCCGGCGGTGTCTGCCCGGACCAGGACAGCAACAACCGCGCCGCTTCCTGGCACTCAGCGACCCGGTTGTTGTAATCCGTGCCGCCCAACGATTTTTCCACCCCGGAGTAAACGACCAGGATGTCGAAGCCGTTCCTCCCGTGCGGGATTGGAATCTTCTCGAACGCCACCGACTGGCAGTCCAGGTAGGTCAGCGTGTCGCGCTCGCTCTTGAGGATCATCGACTGATCCATAATGCCGTTCTTCAACCCCAGGTACACGTTCTCGATGTAGCGGTCGAGCTGGATGTTCTCCTTGGCGGAAACCGTCAGGTCGTTCGCCGTCTCCAGGGCCAAAAGATACGCCACGCCCACCGCCGCCGAGGAACTCAACCCCCCGATGGGCATGCTGCCCCCCACGACCGCGTCGATGCCTACACTCAGCGTGTGTTGCTGCTGTAAAGCCAGCGCCGCACCCCGCACGTAGTTGCCCCAATCTCTGGGGGATTTTGGCGGTACGTCATCCAATGCAAATTCGACGCAGCCGGGAAAGTTCAAACTTTCAACGCACACCCGCCGGTCGCGGCGCGGCGTGAAAGCCAACAGGATCACCCGATCCAGCGTCATGCCCGTTACCAGCCCATCCTGGTGATCCACATGCGCGCCGAGCGGCGAAATCCGCAGTGGCGCATAGACCATCCGGATATCGCTATCCGCGCAACCGGTGCGCTGTTTGAGGCGCTGGCGCAGTTGTTCAACTTGCATCGTCACACTAAGCGCTCAGCGCGAATTCAAAAATCCACGTGATTCCAGATAGGCTACGATCTTGCGAGCATTAGCTTCGGGTGTGGTCTTCACCGTATCCAGCGTCAGTTCCGGATTGAGCGGCTCTTCGTAAGGATCATCGATGCCGGTGAAGCCCTTGATCTCGCCGCGCCGCGCGCGGGCGTACATCCCCTTTACATCGCGATCTTCGCAGACTTCGAGCGGTGTGTTGACGAAGACCTCCACGAAATGATCCTCGCCCACCATCTTGCGCGCTTCGTTGCGGGTAGCGCGATAAGGGCTGATGGCGGCGCAGACCACCGTACCGTTATGGCGCGCGATCTCCCCAGCCACAAACCCGATGCGCAGGATGTTGGTATCGCGGTCTTCCTTGCTGAAGCCCAGTCCCTTGGAGAGGTGTGTGCGCACCACATCACCATCTAATACCGTTGCCTGCCGCCCACGCTCCAACAGCATCGGCACCAAGGCCTCGGAAATGGTGGACTTTCCTGCACCGCTGAGTCCCGTGAACCAAATGCACAGGCCTTGCTTGTAGCGCGGCGGGTTCGTCTCCATCAAAATCTGCGCCGTTTCCGGGCGGGTGAACCACGCCGGTAGCAGCTTCCCCTTAGCCAGGTATTCATCGCGCACCTGCGTACCGGAGATGCTAGCCGTTTTCGCATCCTGGGGGGCTTTGGAGGCCTCTTCGTAGCGCTCCTCGTCCACCAGGTAGACGATCTCCTGGAAGTGCACCGCCTTGACGCCCAATTCATCCTCGTACTGCGCCATCATCTCCTGCGCCTCATACGGACCGTAGAACGGCTTGCCGGTGCTATCCTTGCCCGGCCCGGCGTGATCGCGCCCAACGACGAAGTGTGTCGCGCCGTAGTTGCGGCGAATGAGGGCATGCCACAGAGCCTCGCGCGGACCGGCCATGCGCATGGCCAACGGCAGCAGGCTCAGTGCCGTGTTCTTGTCGTAGTAGTTCTCCACCAGCGCCTTGTACACCCGCACGCGTGTATAGTGATCGACGTCGCCGGGCTTGGTCATCCCTACCACAGGATGGATAAGCAGGCTACCTCCGACCTGCGCCGCCGCCCGTTTGGTCAACTCCTCGTGAATGCGGTGCAGCGGGTTGCGCGTTTGGAAAGCGACTACACTGGAGTTGCCCATCTCCGCCAACAGAGTGCGCACCTGCGCGGGCGTGCGGCGGATTTCGACAAAATCGTAATAGACCGGCAGATTGAGCACTTTCAATTCGCCGGAGATACACAAATCCCGCCATTGCTGCATCTCGGAGACTAATGGGTGCCGGTGATCGGTGGTGCCATACACCAGCCGGGCCTCGCGCATTGGATCCCACCGGAAGACCTCTTCAATGCGCATCACGGCGATAATGTAGTTACGCACGTCGCGCAGCGTGATCCACTCTTCGCGGGTCGGCAAATCCTCTTTGCTGATCGTCAAGGTGATGGGGATAGAGAATAACATCCCATCTGCTAGCCGCATTTCGGTGAGCACACGCTGGTAGTTCGCTTTGGACATAAAACGATCTAGCGGCGAAAAACCACCCACCGCCAGCAATTCGAGATCGCACAGGTTGCGGTCGGT
>JAFGSL010000467.1 GCA_016934645.1 Anaerolineae bacterium | reverse complement strand
CTCTCAAGCCTAATGCTGTTGACTCAAAATGCAAGAGTCAGGTAGCTCAATAACTAATCAGACAGTTATTTAATTCTCAATCCTTAGTAAGAAATGAGAGTGGGAGTACGGGAATATGGGAGAATGAATGAATCGACGAATCTCCCAACCACCCACACTCCCACGCTCCTCAACCTTCCAACGTCTCCCCGGTTTCTACGTTCCAACCCAATTCGGCGTATGCACCGGCCAGAAGTGCATCCAGATCAGGGACGTTGCCTTCGGTTCCACCCTCAAGCGGTTTGCACAGCAGTTCCGGCATCTGTTCATCTGCCCGTGTGAGGCCTCGTCGCAGATTAAGCTGCCGCTTGAGCGTGAGGATGCGCTTGCCGATTGGCAGCAAATCGTCTGTCGCCAGGTCCCAACCGGTGATGGCATTCAGCGCCGCGAGTACCCGCTCCACACCGGGATTCTGGAACTGGCACAAAATCATCGCGTTGTACAGGGTGCGCCACGCCTGTTGACGCGCTACCACACGGCCCTTTTCTTCCGACGCCTCGAAACGTTCACCCGGCGCGATGTCCAACTCGTAAGCCGGACCCTGGCCTGTATCCACACCGTACATATCCCCCTGCATATGGCACGCGCCGCGTGGCGAGAGCGCGTACACCGCCGCCATCCCGCTGAACGCGCGCGGGTCGTGCATAGGGACTTCCAGTTTATTGACCGTAACGGCCAACTCCGGCACGCCGAACCGTTCGGCCAGCGCGTAACTCCCTTCGGCGAGCAGGGCGCCGAAGCCCTCCTTCCTGGCCATCATACCGAGTAACCGGTGCACCATCGCTGCGTCCCCGTAACGGATGTCCAACCCACCCGTGTTCCCCGCTGTGAGCGCCCCACGCTCGAACATCTCACAAACCAGCGCGACGGTCGCGCCCGCGCTAATAGTATCCAGACCGTAGACGTTGCACAAATGCCCGGCGTAGATCACGGCCTCCTGGTTGTCCACCATCACCAGTGAGCCGAGTGCGCCCAGCGTCTCGTACTCAGGACCATCAACCTTGTCCACGCCGTAGGAAGGCGCGCGCGTCTCCCGCCCACAAGCGATGGGACAACGGTAACAGGCGAGGGTACGGTTCTGGAACTCGTCGAGCATCAGGATACCGGATAAGTTGCTGCCCTCGTCCCACGCATCCTGCTGGTAATAGCGGATGGGCATGTCGCCGTACATCAGCGCCATATCCACGTATCCGGCGGTGCCCGCCATCTGAATAGATATGGCAGCCATGTCTTCTTCCAGACCGTCGATAATGGCTTTCGCCAGGGCGTTGAGCGTTTTCGCGTCGGCAACCGGAACTTTCGCCTTGCCGCGCACGCCGATGGCCTTCAGATTCTTCGACCCCATGACTGCGCCCATACCAGTCCGTCCGGCAGCACGCCCGTGATCGTTCATCACCGCCGCCATCACCGCCAGGTTCTCGCCGGCCGGGCCAATGCAGGCTACGCGCGCGCGGCTCTCGTCCATCAGACCGCGGACACATTTCTGCGTCGCGTAACTATCAAGGCCCCACAGATCGGCGGCTTCGTACAGGGCAGCTTCACCGTCGATGATGGAGAGCCAAACGGGGCAATCGGATTTCCCGGTAATGATAATGCCGTCGTAGCCCGCAAAGCGCAGTTCCGGCCCAAAAAAGCCGCCGCTATTCGCCTCGCCCCACAGGCCAGTGGCCGGGGAAAGAGCACACACGCTGTAGCGACCCGCCGAAGGCATCGCTGTGCCCACCATCGGCCCGGTCGTAAAGATAAAGGGATTTTCCGGGCCCAGCGGATCGGTTTCCGCCGTGACCATATCACTGGCATAACGCGCCGCCAACCCGCTCCCACCGACGAACTTACGGGCGTAGGCTTCGTTCAGCAGTTCATCCCGTACCGTCCCCGCAGTCAAATCCACACGCAGGATTTTGCCCATATAGCCGTGCATAGTTGTCTCCTATCGAATGAGCGAATCAGCGAATTACGAATTGCGAATTACGAATAGCGAATTACGAATAACGTCCCATGAATCGTAATTCGTAATTCGTAATTCAGAAGTCTATCACCTTGCCATCGTAGGCGTACTCGAAGAGACGCTGCAACTCTTCGTAGTCCGGGCTGCGAGCGGCGGTCATCATCGAGGCATCGTTGAAGGCACGTTCCATCAGGTCATCGATGTGCGCGACGAACGCCTCGCGATCGATGCCCAGTTCAGCGATGCTGGTAGGGTTGCCAACGGTATCACACAGGCGGCGGATCTCAGTCGCCAGACGCAGCGCGGCCTCGCCCACATCGTCGCACCCACAGCCGATGAAGTGGGCCATTTCAGCAAAACGCTCCGGTGCCTCAGCCGCCATATACTCAATCGTATACGGCAGAAGTAGGCTCACCGCACGCCCGTGCGGGATGTGGAACACCGCACCGAGTGCGTGCCCGACCGCGTGCGCCATCGACGCCAGGGAATTGCCGAATCCCAGGCCAGCGGCGGTCGCCGCGTTGTGCAGTCGCTCGCGGGCCTCCTCGTCGTTGCCATTGACGACAGCGCGCGGCAAGTAGGCGAAGATTTTCTTGGCTGCGTCGAGGCACAGGCCATCGGTCAAGTCGGTGTGCCAGGTGCAAGTATAGCCCTCGATAGCGTGCGTGAGCGCGTCCAGGCCGGTATCGGCGGTCAGACGGGGTGGCATCCCCATCACCAGAGCGGGATCGACGATGGCGAGGTCAGCGGTATTCTCACGGTTTCCCAGGCTCATCTTGCGCTGTTCGGCGGTATCCGTGAGGACGATGGCCCACGTCACCTCGGAACCAGTGCCGCTGGTTGTGGGGATGGTGATCAGGCGCGCTTTGCGCCGCAGATGCAGATCCACCATCGGATTGATGTCCGCCGGGTCGAGATCGGGGCGCTCGTAGAGGATCCAGATGGCTTTCGCCGCGTCCAGCACCGACCCGCCGCCCAACCCGATGATCCAATCCGGCTCGTACGCTAACGCCACACGCGCGCCTGCGATGGCCGTCTCGGTGCTCGGATCAGGTTCCACGGCGTCGAACACGCGGAATGCAATGCCGGCTTTGTCCAAATGTCTCGTGACCGTGTCCACGAGGCCCAGTTTGACCAGGGTGGTATCGGTGACGAGCAACGCGCGCGCGCCCTGCACGTCATCCAGCGCATCCAGCGCGCCTTCACCAAAGACAATCTGCGGGGAAACAAAATACCACATAGTTACCCTCCAAGAATAGTCAAATAGTCGTTAGTCAGACAGTCAATACACCATCGGGAGAAATCCGCTGGCTGATTGCTGATAGCTGATCGCTAACCGCTGAAGTTAATCCCCGAAATCCGTGGGGATGAGTTTGGTACAAGCGATGATCTCTTTAGCAGCTTTGGGATAGCGCATAATCATCTTCATGTCACCCTGAAGTTTGAGGCGACGGGTCATCATCCCCTGAATGGGGTCGAGTTTCCCCTCGATGACCTTACGCCAGGTGCTAAACG
Source organism: Anaerolineae bacterium (assembly GCA_016934645.1). The sequence continues at coordinate 9,692 of JAFGSL010000467.1, read as the reverse complement.
GAGCACTGATGACGTACCCGGCTTCCTTCTCGTCCACGCTGCTCACCTGCATTGCATCGGGGCTTTTGCCATGATAGAGGCCGAGGTAGAGATAGGCGGTCTCAGGATAGGCGTTGTCCGGTTCGACGATGAAGACAAAATCCCCCTCCCAATTTTTGGCCGATTGCTCGTAGGAAGGGCTGCCGTTGAGATGCTCACTGAGTTGCCTGATCCATGCGTCCGAAGGAAATTTGACACTCGTCATCGTTGTGCTCCTTTTTTGAATTTTTGACAAGATTTACAGGATTGACAGGATAAGAATCTTGTAAATCCTGTCAATCCTGTCTGATAAAAAAACTTATCGTTCGCTCATCATGCCGCCTGTGCGGCGGTTGCGGACGGCGACGATCTCGGCGAGAATGGAAAGCGCGATCAGCGGCGGTTCTTTGCCACCGATGTCCAGTCCAACGGGGCCGTGGATACGAGCCCAATCCTGCTCGGTGAATCCTCCTTCAAGAAGGCTTTCCCGGCGGTCAGCCTGAGTTTTGCGGCTCCCCAAGAATCCAATGTAGAAAGCGTCACTCCGCAGCGCCAGCTTGAGCGCGGGAACGTCAAACTTGGAATCGTGAAAGAGGATGACCACAGCGTGGCTCACGCCGAAATCTTTCGATTTAAAGACATCCTGCGGCCAACCGAAACGCGTTTCCACGTCGGGAAAACGTTCTTCCTTCAAAAACGTACGCCGGGCATCGCTCACAATGACCTCGAAGTCCAGCACGCGGGCCAGCGTCGCCAACGAGACCGCGATGTCCGTCGCACCAAAAATAACGAGCGTAGGCGGCGGTGTTATGATTTCGATGAAGAATTCACCCTGCGGATAAATGTGTTTCTGCGCATACGGGCCGGGCCAAACCGTCGCGATATCCATCAACACCTCGCCATCCAGGTCGGCATCCCCCAACGTGCCATGCGTCGTGCCGTCGGCGGTGTGCAACAAGTGCGCCGGCGGTTTGGCCGCATTGATGCGCGAAACAAAAGCAACCGGACGACGCGCTTCAACCTCTTCCATCAAGCGCTCGTGAAGCGAATCCCATCGTTCAACCAGAAGATCAATCGCACCGCCACACGCCAGTCCCGCGCTCCACGCCTGTTCATCGGTGATGCCGAAATTGGGACGGCGTATCTCCTCGCGCCCCTGTAGGACGAATTCCATCTCGGCGATGACATCGCTATCGACGCAGCCGCTGCTGACCGATCCGGCGACATCGCCCTCGGCAGTAATCGCCATCCGCGCCCCCGCTGGGCGAAGCGACGATCCCCGCGTCTCCACAATCGTTGCCAGCGCGATGCCGGTCTTGCCGACTTCTTGCCAACGCTTGATATCCGCAATAATGTCACGCATATTCGCACCTCAAAAAAGTGGGGGATTGGGAATTGGTGATTAGGGATTAGGGCAAAGTTTCCTAGTCCCTAGTCACCAGTCCCTAATCCCTATCGCCTTTACCCCACGTATAGGACCGCACGGTGCCGTCGGCGAAGACGCGCACAACTTCGAAGCGCACGCGCCCGGCTTCCACGGCTTTGGCGATCTGGCGCTGGCCGTTCGTCAGCATCGACTTGCCCTGCTTGATGTCGAGGATGACGATTTCTACCTCACCTTCGGCGCCTTCATCCTTCAGCGCGCTGTAGCCGTTAAAAACGACGTAATCAACCGGGTCGCCGAGAAAGCGCGCGTCGGCAGGCCAGTAGGCGAAGCCCGGTAGCAACGGTGCCATTTGCTCCGCCATCTTTCCCTTGAGGACCGCACGGCTCTGTTCCGCGCTCTGCCGGCGCGCCGAAACGACCGTCTCCGCGTGCTGGTCCTCCAATTCGTGGATGCGCGCCTCGTAATGCTGCGCCAGACGCGCCCGCTCGGCCTCGGCCTGAGCATGATAGGTCGCGGCGATTTCGTCGCGCAGGTCGCTCTGCTGCCCCTGATCGCGCGTACGCAGCAGCAGATACGACACGACCACACCGATCACCAACCCGATAAGCAGATATACGATGTCCATCTATTCCCAGAAAAGCGGTTCGCGCCGTAAATACACGCCGGCACTGTCTGCGCCAACAAATTCGCCATCGCGCACCAGGAACGTTCCCCGCCGCAGCGTAGACACAACCTGTCCCTGTACGCGCATCCCCTCGTAGGGTGTGTAGCCCGCCGCCGAATGGAGCCGTTCGGCAGTGAGCGTCCCCGTAGGAGTGGGATCGTACAACACGATGTCAGCGTCGGAACCGGGAAGCAGCGCGCCTTTGCGCGGCCACAAATTGTAGAGCTGCGCCGGACCGGTCGAAAGCAGGCGCGCGAGGTCGGTCCAGTCAATTCTGCCGTCGGCAACGCCATAGGTAGCCACAAGCGGAAGAAGTGTTTCCAAACCGGGTAGACCACCTGGGGTCTTTGTAAAATCATCGAGAGCCGTTTTCTGCGCCAGCGTGTAATCGCAGTGATCGGTGACGATCATATCCACCACGCCCTCGGCGACCAATGCCCAGAGCTTCTCCCGCTCCCGTGGATCGCGCAGCGGCGGCTGGAGGATGTAACGCCACGGTTCAGCGCCTTCGTAAAGGGTGTTGTCGAGCAAGAGGTACTGCGGGCACGTCTCGCACAAGGCGACCTGCCCGCGTTCCCGCGCCTCGGCCACCAACGCCGCCGTCGCCCCGATGGAATTGTGCACGATGACGACAGGCGCGTGTACCGCTTCGGCCAGGAGCAACACGCGCTCGGTAGATTCCTGCTCGGCCAGCGCCGGGCGCGCGCTGCCGTGATAACGCCAACCCGTATCCCCCGCCTCAATCAACGCCTGCGTCTGTGCCGTGACCAACGCGTCGTTTTCGCAATGAACGAGCGTCGTCAGCCCGTAACGCCCCGCTGCTTCGAGCAGTCGCAGGATCGCCGCGTCATCCATGTAGTAGTTGGGACGATAGGTGGTATAGAACTTAAGGCTCTGGATGCCTAAATCGACCAGATCGCCGAGCATCTCCTCCTGGCCCGGCGGGACGTCCGTCACCATCATGTGGAAGGCGTAGTCGATACAGGAAGGCGCTGCCTCTGCAAGGCGCGCATCTAGGGCCTTGGTGAAACTCTGCCCTGGGAACTGTGTGGCGAAGTCCACCACCGTAGTCACACCGCCGAAGGCCGCCGCGCGGCTCTCGATCTGCCAATTGCTCGGTGAAGCGTAGATGCCCGTGTCCAGTTGGATGTGCACATGTGCATCAATGATCCCCGGCAGCACCAAGAGATTGGTCGCGTCCACCACCTTTGCACCTTCCGGAACCGGCAGATCGTGGCCGATGGCCTGAATCTGCTCGCCGCGGACGAGCACATCGGCGTCCAACAGTGTCTCCGGCGTCACCACCGTCCCTCCACGAATGAGAATCGTCTTTGGTTCCGCCATACTCACCTCACTGGTTACTGGTTGCTCGATACTGGACATTGCAGTCAACTCTATTGGTATTGTATATGATTTTGTTGCCTTGTCACTTTCATTGCGCCACTCTCATATTCTAGCTCTCCCACACCCCCACACTTCCACTCTCCGGCTCTCCCCTTTCGCCACCTCGGCGTCTGGCTGTATAATGGCGATATGGAACGATCCGGTTTTGGACACTACTACGTCGTTGCCGTCGCGCTGATCATACTCGCGTTTGGGCTGCGGGTGTGGGGGCTGACGGCGACTTCGCTGTGGTATGATGAGACGTTCGTGCTGTACCACGCGCAGCAGGGTGTCATTGACGGGACGCTGGGACTGCTACGCGAAGACAACGCCCTGCCGCTCCATGGTCTGCTGCTGGCGCTGTGGATCAACGTTGCAGGCGGCGGAGAATTTGCGGCGCGCTATCTCTCGGTGTTGCTAGGGACAATCGCAGCGGCGCTGGTGTTGCGCCTGGGCAGTGTGGTGATAGAGCGACGATACGGCGGCTGGGGTGCGGCGCTGGCCTATGTCACACTACCAATCTACGTCTATTATGCGCAAGAAGTGCGGATGTATGCGCTAGTCGTTCCACTTGCTGCTGGCTTCGCGTGGATGAGTTGGCGCATCGTTGAACGCGGCAGAGGTGTCCCAGCCTACGTCATCCTTGGTACAGCAATGATGCTGGCCCATCTTTACGCAGGGCTATTGTGGGCAGCGGTGCTGGTGTGGGGCAGCTACAGATTGCAAATGGCAAATGGCAAATGGCGAATAGCGAATCACGCATCACGTATCCCGTCTTACGTCTGGTGGCGCGCAAATCTGTGGCTATGCCTAGCGGTGCTGCCGATCGCCGCGTGGGGGCTGTGGCGCGCGCGCGTGGATGCCACGGCGGTCTCGGCAATCCCGACGGAGGCGCTGCGCTGGATTCCAGTGCTGTTCGGTGTAGGGCAATATCTCCCTAGACCGTGGGATTTGCTCTTCATAGCCATCACGGTATTGGCACTCGCTGCGGCGCTCGCTGGTCTGTGGCGCGCTCGCCGTGTGGATGGTATGGCATGGCTACTTATCACGCTGATTCTGCCGGTCGTACTGCTACTGGCGGCGACCTTCGTCAAAGCAAAGTGGAGCGAACGCTACCTGCTTCCTTCCTTCGGTCTTGCCCTCGTCATCGGTGTGGGAGTAGGATGGGAGTCGTTAGTCGTTAGTCGAAAGTCGAAGCGGCAATGTGCCGCCGTCGAAAGTCGTAAGTCACGTATCACGCATCACGTATCACGCGTCTGCGGCGCACTGCTTCTAACAGTCTGGCTTGCTCTCGCAGCTCCCGCTCTCGCCCGGCAAGCCCAGGGAACATGGGCGGTGGGGATCATTGATGAATGGCATCCACGCCCGGACTTCCGCGGCGTGGCGCGATACATCGAAGCGCGCGACACACCCGACGATGCGATCGTCGTCATCGGCGGATACGCGGCGTACACATTGGACTATTACTACGATGGTCCCGCGCGCCTGTTTGGCCTGCCATTTGACAAACGCGTGCTAGACACGCAGCACCCGCTCGACCTGCATGCGCTTGCCACCCTGGAGCAGCAGACCTGGAGCGCGCAACGACTATGGCTTGTGCTCTGGCAGGACACACTCGCCGATCCGACCAGACTAGTGGTGAGTCACCTGATCGAGGCATGCCACCGCCTGCCGGTCGATACACACTTGACAAACGTCGGCGTCATCCTCTTCGACCTGACAACGTGCCACCCGTTGGACCGGCTAGCCGTTCCTCCGCATCCATTGGCAGTAGACTTCACCGAGCCGATCAGGGTAACGGGCTACGACCTCATCAAGACTGATGAGACCTGGGAAGTCGATATATGGTGGGAAACCTACGGGCCGTTACCAACGAATTACCTTGTGTTCGTCCATTTAATCGGACCTGATAGCGTGCTGGTCGCGCAGCATGATCATATCGCCGGGACAGACGCCTACCCCACCAGCCAGTGGGTCGTAGGAACGATGCTACGTGACCGCTTTTTCCTGAACGTGCCAGGAGGTGTATGCAATCAATGCACCTTGCAGGTGGGTCTGTACACGGAAGAAGGCCGCCTATCCCTGCGCGACGGCGGTGATACAATGGAAATAGGGGTTGGGGATTAGTAATCAGGGACGGGGGATTAGGAACCAGGGATTTGGAAGAGATGCCAACTTATTCTCCCAATCCCTAATCCCCGATTACCAGTTACCAATCCCCTTTTCAGGAGGAAAATATGGCAAAACACATTCTACTTGTGGATGATGATGCGCTGCTGAGACGCAGCTTGGCGTACAATCTTGAGCAAGCAGGCTATCGTGCCAGCACGGCGGAGATGGGCGAAGATGCACTGGCTCAGGTACGCTTGGATCCACCCGATTTGGTCTTGCTCGATATCGGCTTGCCAGGAATGGATGGATTGGACACGCTGCGCACACTGCGACAACAGATCAACGTACCGGTGATCTTCCTCACGGCCCGTCGTCGCGAGTTGGATGAGGTACTCGGCTTAGAATTAGGTGCTGACGACTACGTCACCAAGCCCTTCGACTTCGACGTGCTGCTGGCGCGTATCAAGGCCGTGCTGCGCCGGACAGGCGGCAGCGCCCCCAGCCTGGCAGAGCTCGAACCGCTCGTCGTCGGCGATCTGGTAATCGACCAGGCAGCACACACAGTGACTGTCGGTGAACGGTCTGTCGAGTTAGCCCCGCGCGAGTTTGATCTGCTGGCAGCGCTGGCTCAGGAAGCCGGGCGCGTACTCTCCGTGGATGATCTGCTGGCGCGCGTCTGGGGCGCGGAATACGTCGGTGAGCCGCAGGTGGTCTATGTCCACATCCGCTGGTTGCGCGAAAAACTGGAAGATGACCCGAAACACCCACAGCGTATCGTCACCGTGCGCGGCGTAGGGTACAAGTTGCAAGAAGCAGGAAGCGAGAGGTAGGAAGTAGGAAGCAAGAGACAGGATACTTGAGTCATAATTCTGTATCTTGCATCCTGCTTCATTTTAAGGAGGTTCTATGCGCTCGTTGCGCGTTCGGCTTATTATCAGCCACGTTTTACCGTTGATGATCGTCATTCCCCTCGTCGGCGTAGCGTTGACGTACCTATGGGAGACGCAAGTGCTGCTAGCAGGATCATCGAACGAGCTTGAGCTGCAAGCGGCTCTCGTCGCCGATGCCGCGGCGCAGAACCCACAGATCTGGTACAATCCGGTGCAAGCTGCAGCTTTCGTGTCGCAGGTTGGCGGGCGACTCTCGGCGCGGATGATGATGCTCACTGCCGACGGTCAACTGCTGGCGACCAACGACTCGGCGTACAGCGACCAACTCGGCGAGACTTTGGATGTCCCCGGCTTACGCGAAACAGTGCTGAACCGGCAAGCGCTCCGGGTAGACTATGGTGAGCGGCCCGGCACCGGTACAGCGGAAGTGCTGATGCCCGTGATAGGGCCAACGTATGAGATCATTGGCGTCATACGCCTCACCGATCCACTGTCCAGTGTCTACGCGCGATTTCCACGCACGCGGACGCTCATCCTGTGGGTGTTAGGCGGCGGGACGTTCGTCGGCGTCATCGTCGGATGGCTGCTAGCCGTAGAGCTGGCGCGTCCTTTACGCCGCGCAACGCACGCCGTCTCGCAAATGGCAGAAGGGCAGCTTCTAGACACATTACCTGAACAAGGGCCAAACGAAGTACGCATGCTACTGCGGGCGTTCAATACACTCACCGACCAACGGCGCGAGTTGGAAAAGTCGCGCAAGCGCCTGCTGGCGAACCTCGTCCACGAGTTGGGACGACCTTTGGGTGCACTGCTCTCGGCTACCCAGGCCCTTGCTAGCGGTGCCGATCAAAACTCAGAGCTACGCACCGAGCTGTTGGACGGTATGGAACGCCAGATGCAGTTGATGCGGCGACTTCTCGATGATCTCACACGCCTCTACGACCAAACACTTGGCCCGTTGGAATTGGAGCGCAAACCCGTAGCGCTCAGTTCATGGCTGACGCAAGAACTTGCGCCATGGCGAGAAGCGGCTCAGCACAAAGAACTGTACTGGCAGACGCACATCCCCGACGACCTGCCCGAACTGACCCTGGACGCCGACCGGATTGGACAAGCACTCGGCAACGTCATCAGCAATGCGATAAAATACACTCCGCCTGACGGTGAGATTACAGTTAGCGCAAGTGCGGAAGAGACCGAGGTGTGGATTCGCGTACACGATACCGGTGTGGGCATCCCGCCGGAGGAACAATCGCGCATCTTCGAGCCATTTTACCGAGGTACAACCGGCCGTCGTTTCCCGCAGGGCATGGGTCTGGGACTGAGCATCGCCCGCGACCTGCTCGCCGCGCACGGAGGACACATCGACGTTGAGAGTACACCGGGAGCAGGCAGCACATTCACGCTTTGGCTGCCTACAGCGCTTGACTAATCGCCGGTTTGAACAAAATGTAGCAGTCAGCGATCAGCTTTGGACTTTCGACTTTCTCGACTATCTGACCTTCTTGGAGGAAAACATTGAATGAGATAAACATTCCCCACCCCGTAGAACTTCTGCAGACTCTGGTACGATTCGATACCACCAACCCGCCCGGCAACGAGGCGGCCTGCATCAACTATCTCGACGACATCTTCAAACAGGCAGGCTTCACCACGACCATCCTCGGCAGAACGGCGGAGCGCACCAACCTCATCACCCGGCTGCCTGGACGTGGGGAAGCGCCGCCCGTCATCTGGCAGGCGCATGTGGACGTGGTCACGACGGCTGAGCAGACCTGGCAGCATCCGCCTTTCGCCGCTAACATCATAGATAGCACGCTGTGGGGACGCGGCACACTCGACGACAAGGGCGCGGCTGCGATGATGACCGTCGCGATGCTGCGCGCCAAAGCGCAGGGGATCACCCCGCCCGGCGACATCGTCTTCACCGCACTGGCCGACGAAGAGGCTGGGGGCAACTATGGAGCGAAGTTCCTGGTGGAACAGCACTCAGAGCAATTTAAAGGCGAGCGATTTGCCATCGGCGAGGGTGGTGGGGCTTCCGTCACAATGGGCGGGAAGAGATTTTACGCCATCATGCTCGCCGAAAAACAAATCTGCTCGGTGCGCCTGACGATGCATGGGCGAGCAGGGCATGGCTCTGTCCCGGTGCGCGGGCAGGCGATGGCGAAGCTAGGGCACATACTGCACACTCTCGACCGCAAGCGTCTGCCCGTCCACATCACGCCGACCGCCCGTCAGATGATCAGCGGCATCAGCGACGCGCTGCCCTTCCCGCAGAACCTCGTCCTGCGCCAGTTGTTGAATCCCGCGCTGACCGGTCACGTGCTCGATCTACTCGGCGAAAAAGGTGAACAACTCAACGCCGGGCTGCACAACACCACCAGCCCTACCATCGTGCGCGGCGGCGAGAAGATCAATGTTATCCCCGGTGAAATCACACTGGACCTGGACGGTCGGCTGTTGCCAGGCTTTGGTCCCGACGACATGGTGCACGAGCTGCGCGCTTTACTCGGTGACGACGACGATGCGGACATCGTAGACATCGCCGTCACCAACTACGAACCCGGCCCGCAACCTGCCGATATGGAACGCTACGCCGTGCTCGCTGACATCATTCGCGCGTTCGATCCCGAAAGCATCCCAATTCCGTTCCTGGTCTTCGGCGTCACCGATGCCCGGCACTTCGCCAAACTGGGCATCCAGTCCTACGGCTTCATCCCGATGCAGATTCCTGATGAACTGATCAAGACGATTCACGCCGCCGATGAGCGCATCCCGGTGGCGAGTATCGAGTGGGGCACACAAGTGTTGCTGGAGACGTTGCAACGATTTAAGGGATAACGCCGCGATGCGTGATTGATCACGTCTTACGTATCACGCCTCACGCTTCAACTAAGCACATTTCATTCAAACACAAGGAGTTCTCTTATGCACAACCCCAAAATTCTGATCATTGGCGCTGGTTCGCGTGGCAGTGGCTACGCAACGTATTTTCGCGAGGTTCCCAACCGGGGACAGGTGGTCGGCGTGGCAGAGCCGCGCGACGCTTACCGCAACAAGCTGGTCGACGCGCACAGCATCCCGGTGGAAAACATCTTCATGGATTGGCGAGATGCCGCAAAGCGGTCCAGGTTCGCGGATGCGGTCATCATCGCCACACAGGACCGGATGCACACGGAGCCGGCGATTGCCTTCGCCAAACTCGGCTATCATGTGCTACTGGAAAAGCCGATGG
>JAFGSL010000466.1 GCA_016934645.1 Anaerolineae bacterium | reverse complement strand
GCGGATGTACTGCTCGATGAACCACTCCCAGCGTTCCCAATCCTTCGGCGGGGTGATGTTGCCCTTCCACCAGAAGACGGTCTCCTCACCGCTGGCGAGGTCGTAGGGCATAAAGCCCAATTCCACAAACGGCCGGATGCCGATGGAGAGCCAGTGATCGTACACCAGATCGACGTATTGCCAGTTGACGATCGGCTGGCCGTTCTCCTCACGGTAGACCATCATATCTTCGTGGAACAAGCCGTGCATACGGATGTATTGAAAGGGCATCTCGCGCTGCACTAGTTCCAGGTGTTTCTGGAAATCGGCGCGCAGGGCCTCCCCCACCCGCCCGCCACCGACGCACACGCGCCAATAGGGGGTGATGGGTTCGCCGGGTTGTTTCAGGTCGATATGGATTTTCATAGTAGTAGCCTCCAGTAGTCACAGAGTACACAGTGATCGCAGAGATTCTATTCGACAGGATTTACAGGATTGACAAGATAAAAAACATTCAGACCACCTTAGGCCCAATCCTGAAAATCCTGTCCAAAGAAATCAAACCGCATAACTACACAAAATAGCTCGCCGCAAGCGCGATCAAACACTGCCCGGCATAGTAAAAGGCCAGGCTGATGCGATTGTATTGGAACGGTTTCCAGAAGCGGTTCACTGCCAGGATCACATCGGAGATGTAAAACAGAATCGCGCCAACGGCGATCATCCATGCCTGACGAAGGCTAAACATGCTACCGGCGAAGGCCGAGAGCGCCTGGTTGACCATCACCGAGATGACGACGAGATAAACGATGACCGGGACCTTCATCTTGCCCAAGCCACCGCGAATCAGGAAAAAGAAGCCACCGCCGATCGCCAGCAGCACTAAAGCCGCGACCCAATCGGTTGTATGCAGACCGTCCAGCACGGTGAACGTGATTGCATAAGCGACGTGCGCTAACAGAAAGAGCACCAAGCCGGTCATAAAGGCTTTGCGGTTGTCCGGGAACATCAACGCAATGTCGCCACGCAACGACAACACCAGGCCGACAAGGACGCCAAGCGTGTATACCAAGTTCATCTCGGCTTCGGCGAACGACAGCGCCGCTATAGCGATTACCAACACTGTCGATAATGGCTTGAGCGTGAAGATTTGACGCTCATTCTTGCGAAATTCCGCCCGAATAAGGAAAAAGACCATAACGACCAACACCGGTACCAGATACAGAGCTAATGTCATATTAACCTCCAATGCCACGTGCGTAGAGTAAATACAGTCCGGCCAGATACGTCACGATAAGGAGCAATGCATCCAATTCCACGATCCAGATGCGGCGCTCAACCTGGGCGAGATTGCCGATCAAGCCCAACGTCGTCAACAGCATCGCCAACAGCCCCGCCAGCGCGAACGTGGGGTCAATCGCGCCGAGAAAACTACCTTCGACGTAAATCACATCGGCGAAGGCCAGAGCGAACATGTTGAACACGTTGCTGCCGAAGAGGTTGCCGACCGCCATGTCATACGCGCCAAAACGGGCCGCGGCAATCATCGCCACCAACTCCGGCAGCGACGTGACAAACGCGATCAGCACTATGCCGACAAAGCCATCTCCCAGGCCGGTGATCTTCGCGATCCCCGATCCGCTGCGCACCATGTACGGCGCAACCAGGATCAACACCACCGCCGTCACCGCAAAGCCGATCAAAGCCTTGCGCAGCGTGGGCATTTTGTCCGCTTCGTCGTAGACCGCATCTTCGCTAACGCCATTGAGCGGGTTCGAGCGCAGCAACCATATCCCGATGAAATAGGTCGCCATCATCAACAAACTGTCCAGACCCAGCCACGCAATCTTACCGTGGATATCGGCCAGCAAGAAGAAGACCGCCATCCCGGTCATCATCGTGCCCAGGCTGGCGGTTAGCGCATGTTTGAGCGCCACGCGGCGCAAGATGCGATTTTTGTAGAACACCATGTCCAACACACCGAGCAATAGCATATTGAACATACTGCTGCCAAAGAGATCGCCTGCCGTGAGGTTGATGTGATTCTGGTTGATCGAGTTGATCATCGTCAGCAGTTCGGGCAGCGATGTGGCGCTGGCGATGAGCAACGCGCCGATGAACATCCCGCTCAGCTTGGTGTGGAACGCGATGGCGTCGCCATACTCCGCCAGCTTGATCGCTGCGATAACGAGGATCACGGCGCTGATCAGAAAAGTCAGCCAGATCATTGCGCGTCTTCCTGGCACGTAGCCTGTGCGGAAAAGCCTTTGACGATTGGTAATGGCCACGCCACCAACATCGTATTCGTCGCCGCATCGAGATCGCCAACGACAGTTTCTGCCTGCGTAATGCACTGTTGCACCATTGCCTCATCAGCGACAATGCCGAACAACGTGACCGAGCATTGTTGCCGGCCCTTTGCCAGAGACTCGAACATAAAGCGCATCGGAATGTGATGGGAGCGCGCTCCGGCACGGTGAAAGCACGTACTGTCTACATAAATTACATCGTCAACGTGGATGCACTTCCAGGCTTCCAAAATCTCGTTCATTTGATCGACATCACTAACAACCAGCATCACCATATAGGCCATTGCGTCCCTCCTTGGGAAATATCGGCGGAACGCGGACATCTCGTCCGCCAAGTTGCGGGCACGATGCCCGCGTTCCATTACAGTCGGGGCAGTCCGCGCGGATCCTCCCCCACCGGCACAACATCCGCCGTGCGGATATACCAATCGAGCAAACCGGCCTCCATTTGCGTGCGGACTGCGGCGTAGGCCGGGTCCGCATAGACGTTGTGTAGTTCGCGTGGATCGGCGCGCAGGTCGTACAACTCGCTCACGCCAAGCGGGCGGCGCACGAGCTTGTAGTCGAGCGTGCGCATCATTACGGCACGGCAAACGCTCTCGGGATGCTCCTGCTGTTGGATGCCCTTGGGGTAGTAGATGTGGGTCGCTTCGCGGAAGATGCCGTCGTTGGCGCGGCCTTCGAAGGCGTGCGGCTCGTGCGGATCGTAGCCGCCCTCGGCGAACACCGCGCGGTCCGCATCGCCGGGCGCACCGCCAAGCTGCGGAACGAGCGATTGCGCGAAATGCGTGTGCTGCGCCTCCACGCTCGCCAGGTCCAGCACCGTCGCCATGATGTCGAAAAATTCGATTGGCTCAGGGACAACGTGTCCCGCCACACCCTCCGGCGCGCGGATGAGGAGCGGCACGCGGGTCAACGTATCATCGAGCGCGCTGGGCCACTTCTCCACCAGGCCGTAATCGCCGGCCCAATCACCGTGGTCGCTGGTGACGATGACGCAGGTGTTCTCCGCCAGCCCGGTCTCGTCCAGCGCATCGAGCAACTGGCCGAGTATCCAGTCCACGTAGCTGTTGGAGCCGAGATAGATGGCCTGGATTTTGGCGAAAATCTCGTCCGGCACTTCATCCAGGCGGCGATAGCGCCGTATCAGATCGAAGTAGTCCGGTTTGTCCGGCAGATTCGCGGGCCGCAGCGGTGGAATATCCGCCGGATCGATCATATCGTGGAACGGCTGCGGGCAGGCATAGGGCGGGTGCGGCAGCGAAAGCGGCAAGTACAATACAAATGGCTCGGATTGTCTGGCCCGCTCCCGCAGGAAGTCAATACCGAGTTGCACGCGGCGCATGTCGCCAGTCTCCTCTGGCTTGCCGGGGAACGGCTCGTAGAGGAAACTGTAGTAACCCGGCTCGCCCGGCTGGAAGACGTTCGGCCCGGCGTGCCCACCGCCGGGATCGGCGTAATGATCCACCACGCCGGGGAAATAATCCTGGCTGTACAAATCGTTCTTGCCGTACCACTCGATGTGATAGCCCGCCTGTTTGAGATAGCGGAACAGGCTCGGTTCGTGCGGGCGCAGCAGATGCCACAGCGTGCGATGGCCGGAGACGTGCGGATACCACCCCGTCATCAGGCTGCATCGCGACGGCGAGCAGACGGTATGCTGCACGTGACATTGGTCGAAGCGCGTGCCCTCGGCGGCGAGACGGTCGTAGTTGGGCATCTGCACCAGCGGATGCCCGTAACACGAGACGCTTTCGGCGCGCATCTCGTCGGGGATAAAAAAGACGAAGTTCATGGCTGCTCCTTTTTGTTCAAGGCTTTCTCGATCTCGACCGCAATCCACACGACGACGCCAAAAACCACGCAAAGGACAAAGTCGGCTGCGGACAGAGGTGTTACCTGGAAGAACGTATCAAGGAAGGGAACGTAAACTGCAGCCAACTGTAACAGTGTTGTAAGTACAGCAACCCCGATCAGCACCGGATTCGCGCGCAGGCCGGCCAAAAGGTCTTTCCCTGCCGCGCGCAATCCCAGCGCGTGCCCGATCTGGGTGAAGGCTAACGTCGTGAACATCATCGTCTGCCACACCACACTGCCAGGATCGTAGTAGAAATAACCTACGCCAAGCGTAATTGCCGCGATCAAAATACCCACCCACAGAATGTGCCGCCGAGACATACGATCGAGCAAGCTGGCCTGAGGGGAACGCGGCGGGCGGCGCATCGTACCGGCTTCAGCGGGTTCGAGGCCAAGGCCCAAGCCCATCAAGCCATCAGTTAGCAAGTTCAGCCAGAGCAACTGCAACGGCAGCAGCGCCACGCGGACGCCGAGAAGGGGCGCGAGAAGCATCACCAGCACTTTTGCCAGGTTGCCCCCGATTGAGAATTTGATGAAGCGCAACAAATTGTCATAGATGACACGCCCTTCCTCGACCGCCGAAACAATTGTGGTAAAGTTATCGTCCAACAGCACCATATCGGCGGCTTCCTTGGCGACGTCCGTTCCGGTGATGCCCATCGCCACACCGATGTCGGCGCGTTTGAGCGCCGGAGAATCGTTGACGCCATCGCCCGTCATCGCCACGATATGTCCCCGCCGTTGCAAGGCCTGTACAATCTTGAGCTTGTCTTCAGGAGAAACACGGGCATAGATCGAAACATCTTCGACGACGGCTTCCAGGTCAGCGTCGGACATACGGTTCAGGTCGACGCCAGTAAGCACCCGGTCGCCACTCGCAATGTGCAGGTCCCTGGCAATGGCAAGCGCCGTCAAGGGGTGATCGCCGGTGATCATCACCGGGCGGATGCCCGCCGTCTTGCACGTCGCCACAGCCTGGCGCACTTCGGCGCGCGGCGGGTCAATCATGCCGACCATGCCCACAAATATCAGGTCGGCCTCTTGAACGGTCTGATCCGGCGCAATCTCCCCCTCCAGATAGCGGAAAGCCACGCCCAACACGCGCATGCCATTGCCCGCCAGGTGTTCATTGGCGGTTTCGATGCGCTGGCGCCAGCCAGCGGAGAGCGATTCAGCATGGTCATCCATCCAGACCTGCGCCGTAATATCGAGCAAACCGTCTACCGCGCCTTTCGTCACCGCAATATGCGATGTCTCCTGCCGTCTCAAGAATTGCAGCGCGCCGGGAAGAGCCGCGTCCGCGTCCAGGGCATGAACGGTCGTCATCCGTTTGCGTTCCGAATCGAAGGGCAATTCAGCGACGCGGGGTAGCCACGACTCCAATTGTTCCTTCATCAGGCCTGCGTGCGCGGCGGCGACCAGCAATGCACCTTCGGTCGGATCGCCGAGCGTATGAAAGCAGCCCTGCTGTGCATCAGGTTTGAACAGTGCATCGTTACACAACGCGCCGCTGGCCAGCGTCAGTTGCACCGCCGCCGACTGCGTTTCCAGCAACCCCACCTGGCAATCCTGAGCATCCAATGCCGGCCGGTGCTGGCGCATCACTTCTTGTAGATCGAGTTGATGAGCGGCGACATCCACGATCGTGACCGTCATCCGGTTCTCGGTCAACGTGCCGGTCTTGTCTGAACAGATGACGGTTACCGACCCCAGGGTCTCCACAGCAGGCAATTTGCGGATCAAGGCACTGCGCTTGAGCATCCGCTGCGCGCCCAGCGCCAGAGTGATCGTCACCACAGCAGGCAGTCCCTCCGGCACCACGGCGACGGCGACACTGACCGCGGTGACGAACATCTCCAGCAGCGATTCG
>JAFGSL010000465.1 GCA_016934645.1 Anaerolineae bacterium | reverse complement strand
GTGGTGGGGAAGAAGAGGTCGCCGCGCGGCTCGTTGGGCTTGGCCTCCAGGGCGAACTTGAGGTTGTAACCCTGATCCTTGACGTACTCGCACAGGAAGTTGAGCGCGTCGCGGAAGTAGCGGATGCCCGCTACGGGGTCCTTCGACGCATCGACTTCGATGCCCTCGCGCCCGCCCCAGAAGACGTAGACTTCCGCGCCAAACTCGGCGCCCAGATCGATGGCGTGCATCGTCTTATGGAGGGCGTAGGCGCGCACGCGCGCGTCGTTGGAGGTGAATGCGCCATCCTTGAAGACGGGGTCGGCGAACAGGTTGGTCGTCGCCATCGGCACTTTAAGACCTGTATTGGCCAGCGCCTTCTTGAAGGCCTTGAGGATGCTCGCGCGCTTGGCGGGCGTCGCGTCGATGGGGATCAGGTCGTTGTCGTGAAAGTTGACGCCGTACGCTCCCACTTCACCGAGCAAGTAGACCAGGTCGGCGGGTGACAGTTGGGATCGCACGTCCTCGCCGAACGCATCACCGCCGGGATTCCCAACAGTCCACAGGCCAAAGGTAAATTTGTGTTCCGGTTTGGGTTGATACTGATCAGACATAGCTTACTCCTTTTTAGAATTTTTGAAATACGAATCACGAATTGCCAATTCCTGATTGCCAGTTACCAATCACGAGTCTTTCTGAAGGTCGAGCGCATCGTAGAAGCCTTTGCTCTGGTTGATTTTGATGCGTGCGACTTGCTTCGCCATATCGAGCGACTCGTGGATGTACCGTGCCAGGTCGCTCTCCTGGCTTTTGGTATCGCTGCGGTCGCGGTTGCGCCACGTCACTGTGACCTCTTTGATGCGATAGCCGCACTTCTCCCACAGGTACAATAGTTCCACATCGTAGGCGGTGACCTTCCATCCCGTAGGGCGCTCGGCCTGCTGGAAGAATTGCAGGTGCGGGAACGCCCGCAGCGCCGCTTCGCGTGTACACAGCTTGAAACCGCACTGGGTGTCGCTGATATCGCGGAGCAAGAAAAGCTGGCGCACGGCGCGAAAGACCACGCTGCCCGTCTTTCTGATGAGCGAGAAGCCCTCGCGGGTGTAGCCACGCGAGCCGATGACGACTTCGTACCCCTGGGGGTACCACGGCAGCAGGTTGCCCAGTTCCATGATCGGCGTGGACTGATCCATGTCGGTGAAGAGCACCACCTCGCCGCGCGCGTGCTGGATGCCGGCCCACACCGCCGCCGGTTTGCCGCCGTGGGGGATGTCGATCAGCTCAAAGCGTGGCTTGTCCGCGATGAAGTGCTCGATCAAGGCGCGGCTGTTATCCGTCGCCTCGTCGTTGACGATCACGACTTCCCAGGTATACGTTTGTTGGGTGAGATAGTCGTTCACCTCATCCAAAACTCCCGCTTCGAGGTTTTTCGCCTCGTTGTAGCAGGGGATGATGACGGAAAGGTACGGTTGTGATTCTTCTTCAGGCATAAATGCTCCTTCACAGATGGTGATCAGGGATTGGGGATTAGTGACTAGACCCCCGAATCCCTAATCCCCAATTATACTCATTCCTGCGGCAGATCGATTGTCGCCACCTCGTCGAACGACAGCGGCTCGTTGGCTGACGGCATTGGCGTGTAGTCTGGCATCTCCAGCCCGTGGACGAGATCGTTGATGTAAACGAGCTTATTGGTTGCCATCGAGTGATTCGCCGCGACGCCGGTGAGGATCGAGTAGGCCCCCGCACGTTGGTCGGCGGCGTGTTTGTACTTGTCCTCCGGTGGATTCGCGCCGAAGATGTCGTCCAGTAAGCGTCTATCGCCGCCACCGTGACCGCCCGCGCCCATCCATACCTCGACAGCATACGAAGGGCCGAAGTGCGGCATGATGTGCGTGTAGGTCTCGCGCTTCACCGTTTGCCCAGGAATCGAGCCATCGGCGTTGATGTAGGAGGACTCCACTGTCTTGTGCTCCAGGCGTCCGCGCGTCCCGTTGAACGTCATTGTCAGCCCTTCCCAGGGCATAAAAGTATTTAATGAATAGCTCATCTTCACGCCGTTCTGGTAGTTGACGACCAATTGCATCGAATCTTCAATGTCCATGCTCTCGCTGAACACACACTGATCGCGGAAGTAACCGTCGTATTGCTCGTTGTCGAGGTACAATGCGCGCAAACTCGGATACTTACGCATGTCCAGCCGGAAACGGCATTGCTCCTCCGGGCAATCCAGGCAACGCTCCGTGCGTTGGGTCAGCCCGTAACGTCTCGCCGTCTCCGGCGTGTAAAAGCGGCGCTGGCCTTGCGCAAACACCGATTCAGGGACGGTTGAGAGCATCCAGTTGATCAAGTCGAAGTGGTGGGTGGCCTTGTGGACCATCAGCCCGCCGGAGTTGACCTTGTTGCGGTGCCAGCGCCGGAAATAATCTGCGCCGTGGCGGATATCGAGCATCCAGTGGAAATCCACCGAAATCACGTCGCCGATGACGCCGGACATCAACAGCGCCTTCACCTGCGTGCGCGGTGGCGAATAGCGATAATTGAACGTCACCGTGCAATTTTTACCGGTGCGCTTCTGCGTGTCGATGATCCGCTGGCACTTTGCCTCGTCCGTCGTCATCGGTTTTTCGGTGACGACGTCACAGCCCAACTCCATCGCGCGGCAGATGTACTCGTCGTGAAAGCAGTCCTTCGTGGTGACGATCACCGCATCAGGCCGGCACTCGGTGATCATCTGATCGAACTGTGTGGCGTGATAGCCTTTCACGTCGTAGCCCCATTCGCGGGCACGCTCGCGTGCGTAGTTCACGCGGCCTTCGTTCACATCGCACACGGCGAGCATTTCCGAGGTCTCGGCGAACGCAGCAATCACTGCCCGTGTGTACATAGCCGAACGTCCACCCAGCCCCACCTGCACATAGCGTTTTTTGCCCATATTCAAGCTCCTAATTTTTCATACTCGGCGTTTATATGTATCATTCCTAATAATCGCATGAAATTGAAGCTAGTCAATACGGCCTGGTCTTTCCGCATTTGACAATTTGACTCAAATGGGTATAATCGCAGATGTAGGATGTTGTAAGGTTCCAAGTTCGTGCCTATATCGCAGACGTCTGGACTTACCGCCCAGGCGTTTGTTTTTTGGGTTGACTGTGAACCTTACGTGAGAAATACCATTAGTAATTGAAAGGAAGAAAAAAACAATGAGTGAGCGTGAAGTTGGTGTCGTGAAGTGGTTCAATGCCTCCAAAGGCTACGGTTTCATTTCCCGTGATGGCAAAGATGATGTGTTTGTGCATTACTCAGCTATCCAGTCGGACGGGTTCAAAACCCTAGACGAGGGACAGCGCGTCGAGTTTTCTGTTGAAAAGGGCGATAAGGGGTTACAAGCAACTCACGTTACAACCCTATAAACAAAGACACGTACAGATACATAGATTCTAATATGAATTAGCACAACAGTGAGAAAGCCATCCAGTTTACTGGATGGCTTTCTTAATGATCAGCTTCAGATATAGATAGTTAAATAGCTACATAACTATAAGGAGTGCGAGAAAAGATGGGAAAGATCCGCCGATTGGTGTTGGACACGTTAAAACCCCATGAACCGACCATTATCGATATGGCCTCACGTCTCAGCGATTTAGAGGGGATTTCTGCCGTCAACATCAGCATCTACGAAATGGACCGCAAAGTTGAGAACGCAAAAATCACTATTGAAGGCGATGCTGTTTCTTATCAGCGCGTGGCAGCAATCATCGAGGAGCTTGGCGGCGCAATTCATTCGATTGATGAGGCTGTGGCTGGTAGACAAATTATAGATGACGCCGCAACACCCCAGGGGTAAACACCAAGATTTACTCTGCTAGACATCAGTTTTCTGTTGGGCGAACAGACCTATCGCGCGATCAGTACTTGCGTCCCCAATCCTCATTGCCCCAGTCTCTGATTGCGCCCATCACGCGCCCTGCGACCAGGCCGAACACAACCAACACCCCGCCCACAATCTGCGCCCACTGGGCTTGAACTATGATGTTTATGATCAGCGCAATCAGCAGACCAAGCAAGGCGCCGATGACCATAAACTGCCATTTCGCAGGAAAGTCCAGGATCACGCTCTTTGCCGTTATCTTCTTCTGCGTTTTGCGATGCCGTGCCGCGAGGCGCTGTTGTTGAGCGCGGTCCTTGACTGTGGGGTCGCGCGCCTGCAGTTGTTCGTCACGGAGACACTGTAAACGCCTGATTTCGTCCTCTTGTTTGCTCATAAATCACCTCACTGTTATGATCTGCGGGCCTACTCTCAGTATAGCATAAAACGCCATCTATTCAGGCCGGTAACCCTCGCGAAAACTCTGACATTAACTTGTATTCCGTACTTCTCTAACAGGGTTTACAATGGTAAGATAGTGACACCCATAGCATAGCTGAGGTGTCACCATGCTAACC
>JAFGSL010000464.1 GCA_016934645.1 Anaerolineae bacterium | reverse complement strand
GTTGGCTACACCCCCACGGCTGGGGCGTACCAGTTAACTCCGCCCATATCTGCCGCTTTTGCTTTTCGAATCACTGCGCATCCCCAGAATAACTTTATCCTCTCGTTGTATGAAAGCGACCCGGTCGCCTTCCTTGAGGTTCAATAACCGGCGGATCGCTCGTGGAACAGTTATCCGGCCCCGTCGGCCTACAGTGCTAATGATCATCATATACACCTCTTCTTGACTGTCATTTTCTCATTTTTCAGGCACTGGAAGTGGATCGGGAATGGTTAGGCGCTAAAATCGACGCTCTGCAGGAACTGCGGCGGCCTGCGGACACGGGTAGCCTGTTCGAAGGCGTACGCCAGCTTGATGAGTGTCGGTTCCTGGTATGCGCCGGCGACGAACGAGATGCCCACCGGGAGTCCGAAGATATAACCCGCCGGGACGGTGATCTCGGGATAGCCCGCGACGGCTGCCGGAGGCGCATCGCTACCAGAATAGTGGTCGCCGTTGACCCAGTCGGTGAGCCACGCAGGGCCCCCCGTCGGCGCGATAATGGCATCCAGGTTGTGCGTTTGCAGCGTCGCGTCGATGCTCTCCGCGCGCGCCAACCGGTGATTGGTTTCCAATGCCTGTACGTAGGCTTCGTCGGTGAGTGGCCCCTTCTCCTGGGCTTCCAACATGCGTTCCTGGCCAAAGTAGGGCATGATCGTCTCTTTGTGCGCCTCGTTGAAGGCGATGATTTCCTCCAGGGAATGGACCGGCGCGCCCGGTCCCAGACGCGCCAGGTAGGCATTTAGGTCGGCCTTGAATTCGTACAGTAGCACCTCAAGCTCCGATTCGCCCAGGTCTTTGGGAATAGCCACATCCGCTGGATTGATAACTGTTGCACCCAGGTCGCGCATCGTCTGGATACAGGTTTCCATCACCGCGTCGACCTGCGGGTCGGCGCCGAAGCAGTTGCGCGCGACGCCGATCCGCGCCCCGCGCATGCCGTCCGGATCAAGAAATGGCGTGTAATCCGAGATGGCGTGATCGCGGCTGGCTTCTGTGGCCGGATCTTGGGGATCGATGCCGGTGAGGGCGCCGAGGAGGATTGCCATATCGGCGACCGTGCGCGCCATCGGCCCGGCCGTGTCCTGGCTGTGTGCGATGGGGATGATGCCTGTCCGGCTCACCAGGCCCAGCGTCGGTTTGACGCCGACGATGCCGTTGGTGTGGGATGGGCAGATGACGGAGCCATCGGTTTCAGTACCGATGGCGACGCTGCACAGATTCGCCGCGACCGCTACCGCCGACCCCGAACTGGAGCCGCACGGATTGCGATCCAGCGCGTAGGGATTGCGCGTCTGCCCGCCGCGACTGCTCCAGCCGCTGGACGAATGGGGGGAGCGGAAATTGGCCCATTCACTGAGGTTCGCCTTGCCGAGGATGATCGCGCCGGCCTGGCGCAGTTTCTGCACGAGGAAGGCATCTTCCGGCGCGATGGAGCCGAGGAGCGCCAGCGACCCTGCCGTTGTCATCATTTTGTCCGTCGTGTCGATGTTGTCCTTGAGTAGCACCGGGATGCCGTGGAGCGGTCCACGCGGGCCTTGCGCAGCGCGCTCCGCGTCGAGGGCGTCTGCGATGGCCAGTGCGTCGGGGTTGATTTCGATCACGGCATTGAGCGCCGGACCGTTCTGGTCGATGGCGTCGATGCGCGCCAGGTACTGCTCCACGAGACCGCGCGCGGTGAGTTCGCCCGCCTGCATCTGCGCCTGTAATTCGGGAATCGATCGTTCTTTCATAAATGACCTCGCTCAAAAAGATGTTGTATTATTATCGTCCTTCTCTGAAGTTCGAGTGTGAAGTGCCTTGAATTTCTCCTCCAGGACGCGAAGGCGCTCAGCAAGGCTGGCCTGGCGGGCTATCAACCGCCCGGCGGTGAACAGCAAGCCAGCTATGGCAAGCATAAAGATGAACACCAGTATACCGATGTTGATAAGTCCGGTCTGCAATGGGCGCAAAACGACCTAGGCAAGTGGGGCAATACCGGCGAGTTGGAAGAATGTATCGTAGCCAGTGACGGCGTGAGCGGCGCCGAGTAGAAGGAAGAGTAGGATCACGCCCAAGGCCAACGCCAGGCCCGAGAAGATGTACAGCACGATGCTGAACGTATTTCCTTTCCTATTTTTGTTCGTTTCGCCGTCCATGTGTCTGCTCCTTATGTTTCACGTGAGGATGCACCCTACAGGGCGAGTGTGTTCTTTTCCAGCGCGGACTTGACCCGCTCCGGCGTAAAGGGGATGTCGCGCAGGCGAATGTGGGCCGCATCGTAGACCGCGTTGGCGATGGCCGCAGCGACCGGGCCTTGCGCACCTTCGCCCACGCCGAGGAAAGGCGAACCGGGCCGGTTGAGCAGCACCGTCTCGATGACGGGCGCGTCGCGGAAGCGCAGAATGGGATAACCGCGCCAGTCGGTGCTGGTGATGCTGTCCGCGTCGAAGGTCACCTGCTCGTTCAACGTCCAACTGGCCGACTGGAGGAACGCGCCCTCGAGTTGGCTGCTCAGGCCGTTGGGATTGACGATCTGTCCGGCGTCAGCGCCGACGACGGCATGGACCAGCGCGATGTGCCCGGTATCGCGATCGACCGTCAGGTCGACGACGACCACCACATAGCTTTGCCGGTTCTTGTACTGCGAAAAGCCAATGCCACGCCCTGTGCCTTCTGGTTGTGGGCCGGCTTTGTGGACTGCGGCTTCAACCACGGCGCGCGCTCGTTCGTCGGTCAGATGGTGCAGGCGGAATTCCACGGGATCGACACCAGCAGCGTGTGCCAGCTCATCTACAAAAGACTCGATGGCGAAGATATTGGCGTACGCTCCCAGACCACGCAGCGCGGAGACACGCAACGGGCTATCGGGCAGAAAGTGCTCGACGATGCGCTTCCCGGCGAAGATGTACAGCGGCTCGGCATTGCGGTTAGTGCCGCTTTGCGGCCAGCGCATGGGACGTGGCGGGGGTGGTGCGAGTGGCTCTTCCAGATACCACGCCGCCAGCAACCCGGACGTGCCCGGCGACCCGTGCGGGCGGCCGGAGTGCGGGTATCCCCAGACATCGTGGTTCCAGGCGATGACCTCGCCTTGCTCACCCAGGCTGGCCTGCATCGTGATGATCGTTGCCGTGCCGTAGGGTTCCCAGGCGTGTTCGTCAGCCCGCATCCACTGGAGGGAGACAGGGCGTCCCGGCACAGCACGCGCCAACAGCACCGCATCGAAAGCGGCGTCATCCGCGCCGTTGTGCCCATAGCAGCCGGGGCCGTCTTTGTGGATGACGCGGATGGACGTTTCGGGTAGCCCGAGAACCTGGGCGATCTCCGCGCGCAGCGGGTACGGCCCTTGTGCGTGCGTCCAAACGGTGAGTGTGCCGTCCGCCGCCCATTGCGCCACCGCCGCCGACGGCCCCAATGAGGCGTGCATGTGGTACGGCCGGGTATACGTCGCGGTGAGTGTCTGTGCTGCACCCGTCGGCGTTTCAACTGGCGGCACAGGATCGTCCACAGGTGCGCCATCGACGACAAGGGTTGGCCGATCAGGCTCGCTGAGCATGAGATCGTAGAGGCTATCCTGGGGTGGAAGCGCCGGACCGGGCTCCCACGTAGCGGTTGCGCGGAGCGCTTTCATCGCCTGGACGGCCTGCTCTTCGCGTTCCGCAACGACGCCCAAAAAGCTGCCGTTGCGCACCACCTGGATGACGCCCGGCATTCCCGCCACGGCGTCCACATCCGCCGAAAGCAGCCGCGCGCCGTAGTTTGGCGGGCGGACGACGCGCCCGTGAAGCATTCCCGGCAGGTCGAGATCGTGGACGAAGGGCGGCTCCCCGCTAGGGGCCCCGTCAGGGCCACGCCCGGTGACCTTCGCGAGCAGATCGAGACGTTGTGCCGGTCGTCCCACGATGGTATAGGCATCAGACGCCTTGAGCCTGGCGAAGCCACTCACCTGAACGCCGAACTTTTTCCCGCCGAAGAGGTTCCAGTAGGTCGTGGTACGCCCAGTGGCTGGATCGGCGATGGTGCCGTCGCTGATGATAAGGCGATCAAGCGGCGCTTCCAGTTCTTCGTGCGCCACTTCCAGCGCGATGTACCGCACTTCAGCCGTCGCGTAGCGGATGGCTTCCCCTGAGGTCTCCAGCGACATACTGCTAACGGTATAGCCCTCGTTCGGCGTCTGGCCCGTGTCCGCCATCACCACGCAGATGCGAGCCAGCGACACGTCCAGCTCATCCGCGCCGATCATCGCGATGGAGGTGCGGAGGTCCTGGCCCAGTTCGACTTTGCCGGTGAACAGGGTGATGGTGCCGTCGGTGTTGATGCGTACCCAGTCGTCAAGGTCGGGGTTTTGGAGTAAAGGGCGTGGGAGGGATTCTGGGATTTTGGATTTTCGATTTTGGATTTTGGATAGGAGCGGTTGCGTTTGCACCTCGAAGGTGGGAGATGGCAAGAGATCGCCGGCAGCACGATGGATGGCGCGGTGCACGCGGTTGTAGGTCCCGCAGCGGCAAAGATTGCCCGTCATCGCAGCCTGGATGTCGGCGTCGCTGGGGTGGGGATTGCGATCCAGGAGCGCTTTGGCCGTGATGATCATCCCGGAGGTGCAGAAGCCGCATTGGGCAGCGCCTTCTTCGATAAAGGCCTGTTGCAGCGGATGCAACGCTTCCGCCGTGCCCAGACCTTCAAGCGTGATGATTTCGTGGCCCTCTACCGAACCCACCGGCGTGCGGCAGGCGTGGACGGCGTTGCCATCGATGAGAACTTTACATGCGCCGCACTGGCCCAGACCGCAGCCGAACTTGGCACTTTTCAGGCCCAGGTCGTTGCGCAGGACATAGAGTAGCGGCGTGTCAGGGTCGAGGGTGAGCGTATGGGATGTACCATTGACATGCAGAACAATGGGTTGGGACATTGGTTTTACCTCCGAAATATTGCTGGGACTCACGCACGAAAATGGCACGTAGTAACGACTTCAGTCGTTGATTGTGCAAGCGACTGAAGTCGCTACTACGAACACTTTCCTATACGGTCGCTAAGCGGCCGCCGCCCGTCGTTGCGGTAGCAATTCCAGGTATGTGTCATCCTCGTCCAGTTCCGGAGGACGGTAATCTGGGGATTGGTGGCGGAAGTAGGTGTTGTATAACTCGGCGTAGTGCCCGCCGCGCGCCAGGAGTTCCTCGTGGCTCCCCTCTTCGATGATTGTGCCTTCTTTCAGCACGATGATGCGATCCACGGCGCGGATCGTCGAGAGGCGGTGCGCG
>JAFGSL010000463.1 GCA_016934645.1 Anaerolineae bacterium | reverse complement strand
CTGTGCTGGTAAAACTAACAGGTTCGTGAGCAGCGTTACCAACGAGAGGCGGTGGAATACGCCGACGATGACGCCCGTGGTGGTGATCTGCGCGGCAATGGTGACGATGAGAGCATCGCTCAACAAACCGACGATCTTTTGCGCGCGTTCTTTGTCGGTAAGGTGCTCGAAGAGGCGCTGAAATCCTCTTGTGACCGGCTCGGTGTAGAGGATTAGTCCCAGGGTTGCTGCCAGACTAAGTTGAAAACCCACGTCCCATAATATATATGGGTTCAACATCCCCATAAAGAAAACTGCCGCGGCTAGGGATGTTGGTCCGTGGGTTGCGCGTCCTTCGTGCCGTGCCAGGATCATCACGGTTGCCATCACCGCCGCGCGTAGCACCGCTGCTGACGCACCTACCAGGATAGTGTACAGCCACAGACCCACGAGCGGCAGGATTGTTTTTCCACGGCCTTTGAGTAGCCGGTTGGCCATCTGGATAAAGACACTGGCGATAATTGTAAGGTTGAAGCCGGAAATGGCAACGATGTGACTGGTGCCGGTGGCGACGAAGGCTTCGTCCAGGTCACTGGAAATGCCGCTTTCGACACCGAAGAGGATGCCGGCGAGCAGCGAGGCTTCCGGTTCAGGCCATATTATCAGCAGCGTCTTGAGCGCGTGAGCCTTGAAGCGATAGAGCCATTCCCACAGAAAAAACCCGTGATGTGAATCTATCACGGTGATATCGACCTGCTGCAACAGCGAGTGGATACCCTGACGGGCCAGATAATCGCGGTAGGAGAAATCCTCGTAGACTGGCGGTGTCTCCAGCAGGCCGGTAGCGCGGATGAGATCGCCGTATTCGATAGTTGTATAGGCTGGGGCCTTGACAAGGACGTGCCCATGCAGGGGAATCATCGCATCGTCAGCGAGGATGAGCGCCTGGACGTCAAGGTGCAGGTTGGTGAGGTTGGGGCGGCGGTCGGGTTCGCGGTTGACAATGCCTTGCAGGGTGACACCCCCGACATCGTTGTAGAAGGCGATGTGATCTGTATCAATGCGGGGCTGGGCAATGACGAGGCGTCCTGCACCGACGAGCAAGCCAATCAAAGTGAAGGCGATGCGACGGGCGGCACGGCGGTGTCCCCATCCAGTTCGGAGAAGAAAAGCAACAGGGAGCCCCAGGAGCAGCCATGCTGCGGGAAAAAGTGCGGCCTGGGCCAGGAGTACGCCTCCGGCCCAGGCCAGAACGAAGATCACAAGTGGGGTCATTTCCAATGGATGGCATGCGGCGTCAGCCGCAGCGTCAGCCGGCGATAGCCTCGCTGAGGGAGCGGATGTCGTAGAAGGGGCCATCGGCAGGGGTGACGCAGCGGACGCGCAGGGTGGCGAGGGGGTGCTCGCGCCCATCGATTTCAATGTAACCTTGAGCGTACGCCTCTTCGCCATAGTGATCGGTGAGGGATTGCGCAAACGCGGCCTGAACTTCAGCTTCGAGCGCGGCGGAACGTTCCTGGTGGGTGATGATGATGAAATCGTCGTGACCACCATAACCGATAAAGTCGTTCTCAATCTCATCGTGAACCAGGGCTTCAGCAAGAATACGGGCCGTGCTATGGAGAAGCTTTTCGCCAGCCACAAAACCATAAGTTTCGCGGAAGGGATCAAGCTTGAGGATGTGGAAGTGCATCAGTGCCCAGTTGCCCTCCGGTATGCGCAGAAGGCTGAGCAGTTCGTCGTGAACCTGCCGCCCAGCGGGCAAGCCGGTGGTGGGGTCGGTAATGTTTTCCAGGTTTTTGCGGTTGATAGCGTTACGCACGCGCAGGGCAACGAGTTCTGGATCGAGTGGACTGTCGATGAAGTCGTTGGCGCCGCCTTCCAGGCTGGCGATGCGCTCTTGCCGATTCTCCTTATCGCCAAACAGCATGAGAAAGGTGTGTTTGGTGCGGTTGATCTCACGCAGACGGCGGGCTACTTCCAGGCCGCTCATATCGGGCAGGCTGGTGCTAATGAGGATAACCTGGGGCATGAAGCGGGCAGCAGTTTTAAGACCGTCTGCGCCGCTGGTGGCTTCGGCTACTTCCAGTCCTTCCTCAATGAATTGTTGGGACAACAACTCGCGGTTGCCATTGTGGTCTTCAATAAGTAGAACTCGCCCTTCCACGTTTCACTCCTTGAACCTGACCATTCTATACTTAACTTATTATAAAAAAGAACTGAGATTAGGTCAAGTTGATGGAAACACCACACGGAAGCCAATGGCGTGCGAGCGGTTGTGGGGACGGCTACGTTCGGAGACGTAGGTGCGGGCGGATTCGGCGGGGAAGTTCCATGCGCCGCCGCGCAGGATTTTTGTATTTTCATTGTGGTCGCTGGCGGTCCATTCCCAGACGTTGCCAGCCATATCCAATACTCCGGCGGAACTTTCACCTTCAATGAAGACGCCTACAGGGGTTGGGCCGCCCAGACCACTCTCGCGGGTGTTCGCACGGACCAGGGTGAAGCTTTCGCCCCAGGGATAGCTGCGCACGTCGGTGCCACGTGCGGCGCGTTCCCATTCTTCCTGGGTAGGCAGCCGCCCGCCCGCCCAGGTGCAGTAGGCAGCGGCTTCGTCCCAGGTAATGAGTACGACTGGCTGGTTACTGCGCCCTACTGGATAGGTACGTTTCTCAGGAT
Organism: Anaerolineae bacterium; assembly: GCA_016934645.1. The sequence continues at coordinate 7,827 of JAFGSL010000463.1, read as the reverse complement.
CCCAATTGTAGACGCGCGCCCAGTCCTCGTCAACGTAAGGGACGGGGATTTCGGGGTGGGCTTTCAGAAATTCGGCATACTGTGCCTGGGTGACGAGGTACCGCCCGATGCGGTAGGCCGGCAAGACACAAGGTCGCTTTTCTGCTCCATAGGGGAACTCTCCTGCTGGGATTATGACCGTCTCGGTAAAGTCGCGGGGATCGCCCAGACGGCCAAGCGCCAGTCCTGCCGAAAGGCGCTGTGCGATGGAGGCCGGTTGCTCGCGGTGCATGAACCTGACGAGAGCATGGCTGTAGGCAGGTTGGCCCTGCCGGGCGATTTCGACGGCGGCGTGGAGATGCGCGATATTGCCGCTCAGAAGGTCATCCCACACCTGCCGGTCGGGATCGCGAACGCCGCCCCCAAGACCGAGGCAGGCGCGGAGTTCGTGTGGTGCAAGGTGGGCAAACGAGGTCGTGACAGATTCCGCAGTGCCAAGTACACGGGCTAGGACCGGATCGGAGGCGTAGCGGGCGAGGGGAAGGGGCAGTGATTTTGCGCCTGAGAGCGATGCACCGTTTGACGCAGATTGAGAGTTGTAAATGTGCAATTCCAGCTCCTGGAGCAGGCACGGATGTTCCACCAGAACGGTGCTCAGCTCCGGGTAGCGTTTCTGAAGGACAACGATCTTTGCCAGCAGAATAGGGTTGAGTGACACCACCTCACCCGATCTGGGCTGTGTGAGTGCTTGCCGTAGTCGTAGAACATTGAGCCCTTGTTTGAGGTGCCTGGGGATAGGCAGCAGTCCCACTGCGAGGATGTGGCGTGCTTCGGGCGGTAAGTCAGGGGCGAGATGTGCCAGGAAAGCCTCAGTGTGGGTGGCCGAGAGTGGCGGCAAAGTGAAGGTTACCTGCACCAGCCGGTCCATGTGCGGGGTGCGGATGGTTGGGATTGCGCCTGTTTGAGTGGCAGATCCGCCGTAACGCGCGTTGAGACTGGCATTGAGGCGGTCGTGATCGGCTGCTAGGAAGCACAGACTGCCTCGTGTGCAGAGGAAGTGCTGCGCGGTTTCGATTACATTTACGGCATCTTCTATCGGACAGTGATCAAGGCCGTCAATGAAGATGACAAGCCGTCCCTCGCGTGCGGTAACATAATCGATTATCCAGCGCGCGAACGTGGCGGGGAAGGTGTCCGCTAGCGCACCAAGATCAGTGGCGGTAGTCAGGTGCCTCTCCCAGTCAGTAAGCTGGTGTGCGTCTTCGGGAGCTAGGTCGAGGGGTTTGAACGTGGCGAGTGCTTGAAGTAGCAGGGCCTGCGGTAGGATGGAAGCTGTTCGAGCATGTTGTGTAGCGTCGAACCAGAGAATAAGGATGGGGCGGTTCTCGGTATAGCCGTGCTTTTCCAACACTGTGACAATAAGGTGTAGCAGGCTGGTTTTGCCGCACCCGGCAGGGCCGAAAACGCCAATGGTGAGTGGCGAATCCCCTGTCAGTGCCAGACGGCAGAGCGTCTCGGCGTAGGTACGGAAGCCGAAGGCATCCTGTGCCGCCGTTGTAATCGGTCGATCACTGCAAAACGCGAGAGACATTGTCTCGCCTCCTTATGTTATACTGGATTAAGCGAGTCTAGAAATATGCAATTTTGCTTAGTATAGGTCGTTTTATATTTATGTCAAGAATTTCTTATTTTGCACACGAATATGTCAGTGCGAGATAGTCATTTTCCGCACGGCAAATGGAAAAGCATCACTTGACCTGATCTTTGCTTATGTTAACATTGGGACGGGAGCGCGTGTGGATATTGGCACGCAGCTATCTACTGATCCCTGTCATGTTTTGCTAAACGCTTATACGTTTGTTGAATACCGGAATGGCTTTAGTTTTTCATGACCGGATCAGTAGCTGACCACGACCAGTCCAATGGCTTTCAAACTAATCTTAAAGGAGCTTATCAATGTTGCATACAGCGGATTATATCGATCTGGAAATGACCTATGCTACGCACACATACACCCCCTTGGATGTGGTGCTTAGTCGTGGCGAGGGCGTGTGGGTGTGGGATGTGGAGGGCAAGAAGTACCTTGACTGCTTAAGCGCCTATTCCGCGCTGAACCAAGGACATCGTCATCCACATATCGTCAGCGCGATGCTCGAACAGGCGGAACGTGTGACGCTGACCTCGCGCGCGTTCTATAATGACCAATTTCCTCTCCTGGCGAAGGAACTGTGCGAACTCACAGGATACGATATGCTGATTATGATGAACTCTGGTGCAGAGGCCGTGGAGGCAGGTGTCAAATCAGCGCGACTGTGGGGCTACCAGGTCAAGGGGATTCCTGACGACCAGGCAGAGATCATCGTCTGTGGGCATAATTTCCATGGGCGCACTATCACAGCGATCTCGCTTTCGACGACGCCGTTGTACAAGAAAGACTTTGGGCCACTGACGCCCGGCTTTAAGGCCGTTCCCTTCGGCGATGCCGAGGCACTGGAGGCCGCTATTACACCCAACACGGCGGGTTTCCTTGTGGAACCGATTCAGGGAGAGGGTGGGGTCATCGTTCCGCCAGACGGGTACTTGCGTGCTGTACGTGAAATCTGCGACCGGCACAACGTTCTGCTCCTCGCTGACGAGATCCAGACGGGCCTGGGGCGCACTGGTAAGCTCTTCGCTTGCGATTGGGAGGACGTACGTCCTGATATTGTCATCATCGGTAAAGCACTTTCTGGGGGGATGATGCCTATCTCTGCAACCTTGGCCAATTGCAATATCATGGGACTATACAAGCCCGGGATGCACGGTTCGACCTTCGGCGCGAATCCTATGGCGAGCGCGGTGGCACGCGCGGCGCTGCAGGTGATCGTCGATGAGAAGTTGCCAGAGCGGGCGCGGGAGATGGGCGCGCATTTCATGGAGGGTCTACGTGCCATTGATAGCCCCTACGTTGCCAACGTACGCGGTAAGGGACTGCTTATTGGTGTAGTGTTGAAGGATGAAGTGGGCAGTGCGCGACCTTTCTGCGAGCAGTTGCAGGAGCGCGGTATCCTGGCACACGAGACCCATGAGACGATTATCCGCTTTGCACCACCTCTCATCATCACGCAAGATGTACTGGATTGGGCCATTGGTGAAATCGCGGCGGTGTTAACGTCGTAGATGCGTTATAGGGGGGATTTCGGCCACATTTGTAATTGGCATAGACCTGAGGTGCGCTGTACTAGAAACAGGACCTAGGTGACTGGAACTTTTGTTTGTATACAATTTCGCGTATAATAGAGTTATAGGATCATTGCACACCCTGGCGCGATCGTAGATCTGTCAGCGTGCGATAGATAATCGACTGACAACGACCTGACTATTCTCAAAGAGGGAGGAACTTGTAATGGAAATAACGCCTTCGATTTTACGCACCGCAGACCTCTTTGCCGGACTGAGTGACGTGCAATTAGAAGCACTCGCGGCAGTGGGCCAGGTTTCCGTGTTTCATCGCGGGGATATCATCTTGAAAGAGGGTGAGCAAAGCACCGCCGTCTATGTTGTGTTGAAAGGCCAGGTGGAGGTGGTCTCCGAGTTGACTGAGAACACCACCAGCCTCATTATCCTGGGGGCGGGGCAGAGCTTTGGTGAGATGGCATTGCTGGATGCCGGTCCGCGTTCGGCGACGATACGCTGTCTCTCGCCGGAAGCGAACCTGTTGACTTTTAGCCGGGATGATTTACTGGATTTCTGGACCAGGGAAAGTCGTGTAGGCTACAGGATGCTGTTCAACATCGCTCGTGATCTAGCTTTCAAGCTCCGCATTCGGAATTTGACAAACGCGCTGCCTAAGGGAGGGGACCTATGATTTACAAGGTCAGTTACGTTGTTGTTGGCGGGCAGCACGGAGGTATGGTCATCAACCAGGATGCGGCTCCACAGGTAGGCCATCACATCGAATTGGGCGGGCAGGTGTGCGAAATCATCGAAGTGCAGGAGTTGGTCCCGCCGATGGGTGACTTTGCCTATTTGCACGCCACATGCCGTGCTATAGAGAAAGACGGAGATGACTGAATCGATTTAGCTTTTGTTTTCAGGTCAGTCGTTGAAAAGGGATTAGAGATTAGTGGCAAGGCTGATCTCTAGTCCCCAATTCCTAATTACTATTCCCGACTCCCTATTATTTCCCCAAGAAATTCAGCAACAATTGCGGCGTTATCCGTGCTTCAATCCAGGCCGCGAGTAGAAGCAGCGGTAGCACCACGCTCACGAAGAGTTTGACGAAATGCCCTATCTCGCGCAGGATGCCGTCTATACCTCCACCTTCCTCTGGAGGTGAAAGCACCACGTCCCCCATACGCATAGCCTGCGCTGTCGCCAGGATGGCGGCTGGTAATTCCACAATCCCGTGCGGCAGCACCGTCACTAGGAGAAAGAGCCACGGATTGAAGCCAATGCCGCCGATCTGCGCGACAATATAGACAATGATGGCGACAGGAGCCGTCAATAGCAGGAGCGCCAGAATGCCCATTGAAATAAGCGCTCCCCCTGCCGCGACAAGCAGCGCGCGGGTGTTGTTGAAGAAGATGGCCCACGGTGAAAAGGATGCCAAAAGCCCGCTTTGCGTGACCATCGAGCCAATACTTTCGAGATCTCGAATTTCTGCCAGATTGAAGGCTTCCACAGGCAATGGGAAGTTCCATACTCCCCATACGCCCACACTCAGACCGCCCGCCAGGATGACCACTGCGGTGATCAGCAGTTCGGGCCGCATCCCATGGATGAGGGTAGGAATCTCGCGAGAGTATAGCGCCTTAAGTCCGTTACGTGGCCAGGCAGCCTCCCAAAACACGCGCAAGGCGCGTTTCAGGTTCAACTCGTCGATGTCACGACCCAACAGTTGCTCGCGGTTGAAGACACGGATGCCCAACCGGATCAGCAGGATGTTCACCACGATCAGACACAGCGCGATCAGCCAGAGTATAGTATAATCGGCGAAGAGCAGTAAACCGGCTTCAGCCTGCAAGAGGAAGGCCATTGGGATAATGATGAAGCTTGCCAGAAGATTGGCGGCACGTACACTGGTGGCTTGACTGGAGACGATCACTGCGCCGGAGACCATTATCAGGGACTGCACCGTGGACAGCGTCATCGAAACCAGCAGCAGGGAGATCGGCGGCCACCAATCGAGCGTGAAGCCCATCAACAGCAGGTAGGTTACCATTCCCAAGTAGCTGGCGAGGACAGGTGGGATGGTCGCCGCGAGCAGTTTACCGACATAGAGCTGTAGATCGGTCAGCGGTGTCGCCAACAGTGATTCCAGGCTGCGACGTTCCTTTTCTCCTACGAAGGTTTCCAGCGCGATAACGAGCGAGAATGAGCTGGGGAAAAACCCCACCACCAGCATCAAGAACGGCAGAAGCCGTTCAATGATTAACGACGCCCCATATTGATTGACGAACGTTAATCCCCGATTGGCGGCGAAATTTGCCAGAAATGGGAATCCGACCACCAGGATGACAATGGGAACGACGATCCGCCAGTCGCGCAGCGTGTCTCTGATCTCTCGGCGCAGGACTACCCACGCAGGGAACCATGCCGCCCGCAGGCGCTGCCAAGCGGGGGAGATACCCGGTTGTGGTTTTGCTTGTGCTTCGAGGTTCATACGTTTTCCTCCACCGCGCGCAAATAGACTGCCTCCAGACTTTGCGCGACCTCGCTTAACGTCATTACTGCCACGCCAGCGGCGGTGAGTGCCTGGAGCACTGCCGGGTTGGTAACCGCCGGATCGGGTGTGCTGTAGCGGATCCAACCATTGCCGACATCCTGCACCTGAGCGCCGTTGCGGGCAACAACACTTTCAATCAAGGATATGACGCCATTTTGCGAAGGTTTGGCGAGGCGGAGCTCCATCAGTGGTGGACCGAGCAGGCGTGCCTTGAGTGTGGGTGTGGCGTCGTGTTCCACGATGCGTCCCTGGCGGATGATAGCGATGCGGTCGGCCAATGCCTCAGCCTCCGGCAGGTTATGGGTGCAGAGAATAATGGCGCGGCGGGCGTCGTTGCGCAGTTGCGCGATGGTGTCGCGCACCAACCGCGCGCTGGCCGGATCCATCGCCGAGGTCGGCTCGTCGAGCAGCAGCACAGGGGGATCGTGAAGCAGCGTCCGTATCAGTGCGATCTTCTGTGCCATGCCTTTGGAATATTCGCCCAGACGACGATCCAGCACGGGCTTGTGGCTTCCCGCATATCTGTGATCTGCCGCATGCGTTATTTTGAACCATTCTGCGAGGTCATTGATGCGAACGCGTCGCTGTGGGGTGGGGATCTCGCGCAGTTGTCCGAAGAAATCTAGGTATTCGCGCCCGGTCATACGGCTATAGAGACCGGGTGCTTCCGTGAGCATCCCGACGTTGCGCCGTACTTCGTTGGCTTGCGTTACCACATCGTATCCGGCGACGCGCGCGCGCCCGGCGGTGGGTTTGAGGATGGCGGAGAGCATACGGACCGTCGTGGTCTTGCCAGCGCCGTTGGGACCTAGCAGGGCTAGCACTTCGGCCGGCTGCACGGTCAATGTGATATCGTCCACGGCAACCAGCGTATCAAACGCCTTCGTTAACCCTTTGATCTCAATCATACACTATCCTTCCACGTTAAGTGGAATGATTATACCATTCCCGGGGGAAAAAAGAAGACTTACGGGGATATTGTGCGGGGCCACCGCCGGTGCCCCCGCACAATATGAAAATCTACATACAGCGCAACGCCTCCGGCGCGGTCATGAGCCGGAGGGTGCGCGTTAGCACTGCCGCTTAGAAGCAGCGGATTTTATGATCAGCGACGGCGCAGGAACGCTGGGATTTCGATGTTGTCGCGGTCGATGCCACTGTGACCCGCGGCGTTGGCAACTGCGTCGACGCGGGCGTTGAACAGATCGTGTGTTTCAGCGTGGCGTGCCTGTGGTTGCACCAGGCGAATCCGTTCCTGGCGATCCTCGCCATCGAAACCAGTGGCGATGACGGTGATGCGCACTTCGTCGGCCATCGCTTTGTCGATGACGGCCCCGAAGATCAGGTTGACGTCGGGGTGCGCTGTCTCGCGAATGACCGAAGCGGCTTCGTTGACCTCGTAGAGGGTCATGTTCTCGCCGCCGGTGATGTTGAAGAGGATGCCTCGTGCACCGTCGATGGTGATGTCCAGCAGGCGGCTGGAGATGGCCTGCTGTGCGGCTTCGAGCGCGCGATTCTCACCGGCCGCTCTTCCTACCGCCATCAACGCTGCACCGCCTTCCTGCATAATCGCCTTCACATCGGCGAAGTCCAGGTTGATCAGGCCGGGCACGGTGATGACCTCGGTGATGCCCTGGATGCCCTGGCGCAGCACGTCATCAGCCACGCGGAAGGCGTCGGTCAGTGCCACACGCTTTTCCGTGATCTCCAGCAGGCGATCGTTGGGGATGACGATGAGGGTGTCAACCACTTGCTTGAGGGCTTCTATGCCTTCGACTGCTGAACGCGCGCGTTTCGCGCCTTCGAACAGGAAGGGGCGTGTCACAACGCCGATGGTGAGCGCCTTCAGTTCTTCTTTGGCGATACGGGCGATGATTGGTGCCGCGCCCGTGCCGGTGCCGCCCCCCATACCTGCGGTCACGAAGACCATGTCGGAGCCTTGGAGTACATCGCGGATATCATCCTGCGATTCCTCGGCGGCTTTGCGCCCCTCGTCGGGGTTCCCGCCCGCGCCAAGCCCGCGCGTGACGCCGTCGCCGATGCGCAGCAGTTTGGGCGCATCGCACAACATCAACGCTTGCGCGTCGGTATTCACGGCGATGAAGTCCACGCCCTGAAGCCCTTCGGCAATCATCCGATTG